>JAEYTW010000767.1 GCA_023433835.1 Pseudomonadota bacterium
GTGCCGATCGCGGCCGGCAGCGCCGGCGCCGCGACGCTGGATGAGGCGCGCGCCTTCCTCGATCGCCTCGGCCCTGGCGGAGCGATCATGGTCAAGGCCGTCGCCGGCGGCGGCGGCCGCGGCATGCGCGTGGTGCGCGCGGCGGCTGAGCTCGACGAAGCCTGGCGCCGCTGCGCCTCCGAGGCGCAGGCGGCCTTCGGCCAAGGCGATCTCTATGTCGAGGAACTGATCGGCCGGGCCCGCCATATCGAGATCCAGGTGGCCGGCGACGGCACCGGGGCAGTGGTGCATCTGCACGAACGCGAATGCTCGGCCCAGCGCCGCCACCAGAAGCTGATCGAGATGGCGCCGAGCCCGTGGCTCGATGCCGGCTTGCGCGGCCGCCTGACCGCGGCGGCGCTACGCCTCGTCGCCCGCGCGGCCTATCGCGGGGTCGGCACCGTCGAATTCCTGGTCGAGATCGACGAGGCCGGCGCCGGCACCGGCCGTTTCGTCTTCATCGAGATGAACCCGCGGCTGCAGGTCGAGCATACGGTGACCGAGGAAATCACCGGCGTCGATCTCGTCGCGCTGCAACTGCAGCTCGCCGCCGGACGAACGCTCGCCGATCTCGGCCTGACCGAGGCCCCGCCGGTGCGCGGGCGCGCCATCCAGTTGCGCGTCAACATGACGGCGGGCGGCACGCTGGCGGCCTTCGAGCCGCCGACCGGCGCCGGCATCCGGGTCGAGACGCTGGGTTACCGCGGCCACGTGGTCAACACCGGCTATGACCCGCTGCTGGCCAAGCTGGTCGTGCATGTGCCGTCGGCCAGGATCGCGGATCTCAAGGCCCGCGCCTATCGGGCGCTGTGCGAATTCCACATCGGCGGCGTCGAGACCAATATCGCCCTGCTGCAAAATTTGCTGCGCCATCCCGATTTCGCCGCCGGCCGCATCGATACCGGCTTCGTCGAACGCCGCTGGGCCGATCTGCAGGGCGGCAACCACCCTGCCCTCTATCGGCCGGCGGAGGCAACCGCGGCGGAGGCCGAGGAGGACGAGACCGCGATCCCCGATAGTGCGCTGGCCCTTCGCGCCCCGATGCAGGGGCGACTGGTCGCGCTGGAGCACCGGGAAGGCGACCGGGTGCGCCAGGGCGAGACCGTCGCCGTCATCGAGGCGATGAAGATGGAGCATGTCGTGGCGGCCCCCGCCGACGGCGTGCTGGGGCCGCCCCTGCGCCAGGCCGGCGATACCGTGCGGGCCGGCGGCATGCTGCTGTATCTGTTCCCGGCCGACGTGGCGGCGGCGGCCGGCGACGGGACGGCGACACGAGATGACGCGCCCCATCCGCTTGAAATCGTCGAGCAGCGCCGCGCCCAGCTTCAGGACGAGGCGCGGCCGGAGGCCGTGGCCAGGCTGCGCCGCCGCGGGTCGCTGACCGCGCGCGAGCGCATCGCGCTGCTCTGCGATCCCGGCAGCTTCCGCGAGTTCGGCGGGTTGGCCCTGGTCGAAGGGCTGGACCGTGACGCCCCGGCCGACGGGCTGATCGCCGGCACCGCGCTGATCGGCGGGCGGCCGGCCGCAGTGGTCGCCCAGGACTTCAGCGTCTTCGGCGGCAGTGCCGGCCATCTCGGCTCGACCAAGTTCGACCGGGCCGTCGCGCTGGCCCTGGCCCACGGCATGCCGCTCGCCATGCTGCTCGACGGCGGCGGGCACCGGATCCAGGACGGGCAGAATTCGCGGTCCTACGCCCACGGCGCGCCGGTGTTCCACGATCTCGCCCGGCTGTCCGGCTGGGTGCCGGTCGCCTGCGCCATGCTCGGCGCCGGGTTCGCCGCCAATACCAATTATGCCGGCATGGCCGACTTCGTCGTCATGGTACGCGGCAAGTCGACCATGGGCCTCGCCGGCCCGGCGCTGGTCAAGGCCGGCACCGGCGAGGTGATCGATACCCAGGCGCTGGGCGGCGCCGAGGCGCAGGTCGACCGCCATGGCCTGGCCGATCTCGGCGTCCCCAGCGAGGAAGAGGCGATCGCGGCCGTCCGCCAATTCCTCGCTTATCTGCCGGTCAACGCCCGCGCGCCGGCACCGACGACGCAGGCGCCCGAGGAAGATAGAAGCCGTGCCGACGCGCTGCTCGACCTCGTGCCCGCCAATACCCGGCGCAGCTACGACGTCGCCAGGGTCATCGACCATATCGCCGACGAGGGCAGCGTCTTCGCGGTGAAGCCGACCTTCGCGCCCAATATCGTGACGAGCTTCGCCCGGCTCGCCGGCCGCCCGGTGGGTTTCGTCGCCAACCAGGCCGCCGCGCTGGGCGGCATGCTCGATGCCGCGGCCTGCGAGAAGGCGGCGCGCTTCATCGCCCAGTGCGATGCCTTCGGCTTGGCCCTGATCTACCTGATCGACGTGCCGGGCTTCTCGATCGGGTCGGAGGCCGAGCGCAGCGCGCTGGGCCGCCGGTCGGCCAAGCTGCTGTTCGAGCTGGGCCACGCCACCGTGCCCCGCATCTCGGTGGTGCTGCGCAAGGGGTACGGCCTCGGCTATGTCGCCATGGCCGGCGGACGCAGCTTCGACGCCGATGCCAGCTTCGCCTGGCCGACCGCGGAGATCTGCGCGATGTCGGTCGAAGGCTCGGTCGACGTCGCCTATCGCCGGGATTACGAGGCCGCCCCCGACCCCGCGGCGCGCCGGCAGGCATTGATCGCGGCGATCCGCGACCGCGTCGGCCCGCTGCAGGCGGCCGAAGGCTTCGGCATCGACGATATCATCGACCCGCGCGACACCCGCGCGCGGCTGATCGAGGTGCTGGCCCGCGCCCCCGCGCGCCGCGCCGACCGCCAGCCCCCGAAATTCCGCGCCGTTCCGCCGATCTGACCGGAGGATTTGCCGTGCCCATGCCGACAGCAGACGACTGCGTGATCCGCAACCTGGTCGACCGCCGCGCCGCCGAACGGCCGGACGACGTCTTCGCCGTCTTCCAGGACGGCACGAGCTGGACCCACGGCGAACTGCGCACCCAGGTCCGCCGCGCCGCCCGCGCGCTGCAGGAGATCGGCGTGGGCCAGGGCGACCACGTGCTGGTCTGGCTGCCCAACGGCCCGAACTGCCTGAAGGTGTGGTTTGCCATCAACTATCTCGGCGCGGTCTACGTGCCGATCAACCTGGCCTATCGCGGCGGCATCCTGGAACATGTCGTGGCGCTGTCCGACGCGACCATCGGCATCGTCCACGGCGACCTGGTCGAACGGCTGGCAAGCGTCGACCGCGCCCGGCTGACGCAGCTGGTCGTCCTGCGCGACAAGGGCGTCGACCTGCCCGGCGTCACGCGCCATGCCGCCGGCATTCTCGACCAGGGGCCGGCCGAACTGCCGGAGCCCGTGGCGCCGATCGAACCCTGGACGACCCAGGCGATCATCTTTACCTCGGGCACCACCGGTCCGTCGAAGGGCGTGCTGTCGTCCTACGCGCATCTCTATGCCTCGGGCCAGGGTTTCCCGTTGGCCACCCAGGCCGACCGCCACCTGATCAGCCTGCCGCTGTTCCATGCCGGCGGCACCATCCCGATCCACCTGATGCTGGCCCGCGGCGGGTCGATCGCGCTGATCGACGGCTTCTCGACCGACAGTTTCTGGGACACCGTTGCCCGCACCGGCACCACCACGCTGATCCTGCTGGGCGTGATGGCCGGCTTCCTGATGAAACGGCCGGAACCGGCGGGCAACAATACCGCGCTGCGCTGGGTCACCGCCCTGCCGCTCGACGAGGATGCGATCGGTTTCGGCCGCCGCTTCGGCGTCACGGTGATGACCACGTTCAACATGACCGAAGTCTCCTGCCCGCTGCTGTCCGAGCCCGACCCGACCGTGGTCTCCTCCTGCGGCCGGCCGCGGCCCGGGGTCGAGGCGCGCGTGGTCGACGAGAACGACAACGAGGTGCCGGTCGGCGCGGTGGGCGAGCTGATCGTGCGCACCGATCTGCCCTGGGCGATGAACCACGGCTATCACAAGAACCCGGAGGCAACGGCCAAGGCCTGGCGCAACGGGTGGTTTCATACCGGCGACGGCTTCCGCATCGATGCCGACGGCAATTTCTTTTTCGTCGACCGCATCAAGGATGCAATCCGCCGGCGCGGCGAGAACATCTCGTCGTTCGAGGTCGAGACCGAGGTCTGCGCCTATCCGGCGGTGCGCGAGGCCGCCGCGGTCGCGGTGGCCAGCGACATCGCCGAGGACGAGGTGCTGGTCGCCGTCTCGCTGGCCGAGGGCCAGCAGCTGGACCCGGTCGCGCTGATCGAGTTCCTGCGCCCGCGGCTGGCCCATTTCATGATCCCGCGCTACATCCGCGTGCTCGACGACCTGCCCAAGACACCGACGCAGAAGGTGCAGAAGCACATCCTGCGCGCGGCAGGCGTGACCGGCGATGCCTGGGACCGCGAGAAGGCCGGGATCGTGGTGCGGCGCGAGCGGCTTACGCCCTGATGACGGCTTCCGCCGCCTGGCGTTTCCACAGATCCCAGGCGCGGTTGATCTGGCCATCGTTGCTGGCGGCGGCGGCATCGGCCTCGCCCTCGGTCAGGAAGGTGACCTCGCCCAGCCGCAACGCCTCGGACTGCAGGCCGGCGTTCACCGCGGTGTAGATGGCACGATAGACCGCCTGGGGCAAATCGCGGCCGACGATGGTGGCGCCATGGCCGCGCATCAGCACGACCGCGTTGTCGCCCAGGCTGCCCGCCAGCGCCACGCCCAGCGCGCGGTTGCGGATCAGCAGGTCGCTGGCGTCGCCGGCATGGTCGCGAATCTCGAAGACCGGCGCCGGGCCGCGCAGGAAGCCGGCCATGTGGAAGATCGGGCGCAGCGGCATCTGCGATACGCCGAACGGAATCACGGTCGCGGCGTGGCTGTGCACCACCGCCTGCACGTCCGGCCGGGCGCGATAGATCTCGCCGTGGATGAAGCGTTCGAGATAGACCGAGCGGCCGTTGGCGTCGAGCGCCTCGCCGTCGAGGTCATGGGTCAGGATGTCGTCGGCCGTCACCAGGCCCGGCGCCATGTTGCGGGCCAGCAGGAAACGATCGGGCGCGATCCGGACGCTGACATGGCCGAAGCCGTCGACGACGCGATGGGTGAACAGGATATGGTTGGCGGCGACGACGTCGGCAATGGCGGCGGCACGGTCGGTCATGGGGTCTTCCTCACTTTTGTACCCGACGAAGGCTTGAGATTTTCGACCATCGCCTCCAGCGTGCGACGGGTGGCGACGAGATCGCGGGGCGAGATGCCGCGCAGCGCCGTGCGGTTGACGTCGGCGGCGAAGGGCAGCAGGCGGCCTTCCAGCGCCCGCCCTTCGGCCGTCAGGTGGATCAGCGGCCGCCGCCCCCCGGGCGGCGCCTGGCGTTCGATCAGCCCGAGCTTTTCCAGCGCGTCGACCGCGGCCGACGTCGTCGGCTCGCTGAGCCCCGCACGCTGGGCCAGCACCCGCTGGGTCAGGCCGTCCTGGTGCCAGAGGATGCGCAGATACGTCCAATGGCCGTAGGAAATCGCACTCTCCGACAGCCGCAGCTGCAGCCCGCGGATGAAGGCGCGCAAGGCATCGCCGACCAGATGCGACAGGCGGTCGCTGCGCGGAATGACGACCGCGGGCCGGCGCGCCACGGCCTCACGCCTTCAGGCTGACATGGATGTTCTTTTCCTGGGTGAAGCCGATCAGTTCTTCCAGGCATTCCTCACGCCCGATGCCCGATTGCTTGACGCCGCCGAAGGGGGCGCCGAGGAAATGCTTGGCGACTTCGTTGATCCAGACGAACCCGGCCTCGACGGCCAGCGCCGTGCGGTGCGCGGTGGCGACGTCGCGGGTCCAGATCGCGCAGGTCAGGCCGTATTCGACCTGGTTGACCGCCTCGATCATCCAGGCTTCGTCGGTCCAGGGCAGCACCGACAGCACGGGCCCGAAGATTTCCTCGCGCGCGATGCGCATCTGCGGCGTCACGTCGGCAAAGACCGTCGGCTCCATGTAGTGCCCGCCGGCCAGTGCCGGATCATCGGGGCGCCTGCCGCCGCAGATCAGTCGCGCGCCTTCTTCCCTGGCCGAGGCGATGAAACCTTCGATACGGTCGAGCTGGCGGGCGGAGACGATCGCGCCCATCGTGGTTGCCGGATCGGTCGGCAGGCCCGGCTTGAAGCGGGCAATGCGCGCCTGCACGCGATCGAGCACGGCATCGTAGATGTCGCGATGGATGAAGGCGCGGCTGGTCGAGCCGCAGGATTGCCCGCACCAGGTGAAGTTCATGCCGCCGATCACCGCGTCGGCGACCTTGTCCGGGTCGGCATCCGGATAGGCGATCAGCGCGTTCTTGCCGCCGAGCTCGAGCAGCACCGGCTTGATCGTCTCTGACGCCGCGCGCATCACCGCGCGGCCCGCCGCGACGCTGCCGATCAATCCGACCTTGGCGATGCCGGGATGGCCCGCCAGCGCCGCGCCGGCGGCGGCGCCCCCAGGCAGCACGTTGAAGACACCGGGCGGCAGCACGCCGTCGAGCAGTTCGGCCAGCCGCAGCGCCGACAAGGGCGCCTGTTCCGGCGGCTTGACGATGATGGTGTTGCCGGCGGCCAGGGGTGCGGCCATCTTGCCGGCGCAGAACATGAACGGGTGGTTGAAGGCGAGGATGCGGGCGATGACGCCGAGCGGCTGGCGCACCGAGAAATTCACCGCATCGGGCCCCATCGGGATCGAGGCGCCCTTCATCTCGGTGACCAGGCCGGCGAAGAAGTCGAGCTGGGCGGCGCCGACCATCGCGTCCGAGGTCATCTCGTGCACCGGGTTGCCGCAATTGACGGCGTCGATCGTCGCAAGCTCGGTGGCATGGGCGCGCAGGATGCGCGCCACCTCGCGCAGCAGCCGGGCGCGTTCCTGCGGCATGACGCGGCGCCAGTCGCGGAAAGCCTTGCCCGCCGCGATGACGGCGGCGTCGACATCCTCAAGCCCCGCCTCGGCCACTTCGGCCACGGCCCGGCCGGTACCCGGGCTGTAGGTCGGCACCCGGCGGCCCGACTTCGGCGCGGCCCAGGCACCGCCATAGAACAGATCGCGATGGACGGGCAGCAGCGACAGCGGATCGACCATGATCAGGACTTTCTGGCGGCCCCGCCGCCCGAGAACCAGGCGATCAGCGCGTTCAGCCCGATCGCCAGCAGGAAGAGCGTGATCAGCAGCGCATACATGCGCGGCATGTTGAAGGTCGTGTAGGTCTGGATGATCAGGAAGCCGAGGCCCTGGTTCGACATCTTGGTCTCGGCCAGCAAGGTGCCGATGATGGCGACGCCCAAGCCCAGCCGCAGGCCGTTGACGATCGGGTGGCGCATCGCCGGCAGGTAGATCTTGGTCACCATCGCCCAAGTGCTGGCGCGGAACGACCGGCCGACCCGGATCAGCACGCCGTCGACCTGGCGCATGCCGGCCAGCGCCGAGACCGCGATCGGAAAGAAGCAGGACAAGGCCCCCATCGCCACCTTCGATCCGGAATCGACGCCGAACCACAGCAGCATGACGGGGAAGAAGATGATCTTGGGCGTGGGGCCGAGATAATAGAGGAATTCCTCGAACGCCCGGCCCAGGTAGTCGTTGGCGCCCAGCACCATGCCCGCGGCAAGGCCCAGCCCCCCGCCGACGGCGAGCGCCCCGAGCAGCTCGCCCACGGTAACGCCGAGATTGGCGTAATAGGCCGGATCGATCAGCAGGAGGCCGAGCGCCTTGCCGATCGCCGGCAGCGAGGGGACGACATCGCGGAACAGGAGGCCCGAGGCCGCGACGATCTCCCAGATCGCGAGCACCGCCACGACGATGCCGATGCGCAGCGCCGTGACCGGCGACATCAGGCGCCGCGACGATGTGGTCAGGCTGGCATCGGTCATCGCCAGGCGCTCCCCTTACTGCCGCGGCGGAATCTGGATCAGCTCGGCCAGCTGTTCCTTGGTCAGCGGCGCGGGGATGTATTTCAGCGCCACCGCGTCGGGCATGACCGCGTCGAGACCGACGATCTTGTCCGGGTCGATCGCCTTCTTGGGGAAGAAATCGTCGCGCGTGCGCTTGGCGATCGCCTCGGGGATGCCGACGAACTCGGCATAGGCCTTGATCGCGTCGGGGCTGGCATACATCCAGTCGACCGTCTCGCGATAGGCGGCCATGTAGCGGGCGATCTGATCCTTCTTCTCCTTCAGGGTCTTGACGTTGGTGATGTTGAGCCGCACCGTCTGGCCCCGGAAGGCCGCGGCATCCTCGCCGCTGGCGATGATCCGGATCTTGCCCTGGTCGAGCAGGTCGAGGCCGAAGGGCGGGGCCGACCAGCCGACGTCGATCTGGCCCGACATCACCTGCGTCAAAGTCGCGGCCGGGCCGCCGGTCGTCACCGGCTTCATCTTGATGCCGCTTTCATTCTGGTAGGCCATGACCACGCCGTGGGTCGACGAGCCGTTGGTCGAATAGGCGACCGTCTTGCCCTCGAGATCCTTCAGGGTCTTCAAGGGCGAATCCGCCTTGACGTACCAGAACAGGTCGGCGCCGCCGGTGGTCTCGGCGCCGATGATGCGCACCGGCGCGTTCTTGCCGAAGGCCGAGATGACGCCCATGATGCCTGCGGCGATGCCGATCTCGACGCTGCCCGAGATCACCGCCTGCTGGGTCTCGCCGCCGCCCTGGGTATAGAGGATCTTCAGTTCCAACCCATGCTTCTTGAAGATGCCGGCCCGGGTGCCGAGCTCGGAGACCGAGGTATCCCAGTTGCCGCGCTGGCCGATCGCCAGGCGCAGCACGTCCTGCGCCTGCGCCGCCGGCACCTGCATCAGGCCCAGCACCATCATCGCGCCGGCCACTGCCGTCATTGTCTTGTTCATGGTTCTCCTCCCTTTAGGTTCTGTTATGACGCCGGCCTGAGCCAGCGTTCGATCCCTTCCAGCGCGATGAAGAACAGGACGCTGACCAGGATCACGAAGGTGATCGCGGCATAGGTACCGGGCAGGTCGTAGCGTTCGGCCAGCTCGTTGATCAGCTGGCCCAGCCCGCCGAAATTGATCAGGAATTCGACGCCGACCACATTGATCAGCGCGAAGATGAAACCGAGGCGGAAGCCGACGAAGATCGTCGGCACCGCCGCGGGGATCAGCACCTTCCAGAATTGCTGCGACGGCGTCAGCCGGAACGAACGCCCGACATTGAGCAGCGCGGGCCGCACGCCCGACAGCCCTTCGAGCGTCTTCAGCGCGACGGGGGCCAGGCCCGACAGGAAACCGATCATGACGATCGTCCAGGCGGTACGGCCGAAGATGACGAGGAACAGCGGATAGGCCAGCACCAGCGGCGCGGCGGCGAAGGCCGCGACCCAGGTCTCGGTCGCCGCCCGAAACAGGCGGAAGCGATAGAGGGCGACGCCCAGCATCACGCCGAACACCGACATCAGCGCGCCGGCTGCGAGGCACTCGCCCGCCGTCGCCAGGAAGCGGTGCGGGATATCTTCCTCGGTGATGACGCGCCCGAAGGACAGCAGCACCTGCCACGGCGTCGGCATCACGTATTCGCTGATCACGTCGGTGCGGATCAGGGCCTCGACGATGGCGAAGGCCAGGATCACCGTGCCGGTGCCGAAGGCGATCGGCGGCAGGCGGTAACGGCGCGTGCTCATGACGACGACCGCTGGCGCGCCTCGGCATCGTTCATGCCGCGGCTGGCCTCGTCGCGCAGATCGCTCCAGATCGCGGCGACGTAGCGGCCGAACGCCTCGCTCGACACCACGTCGATCGAGCGCGGCCGCGGCAGGTCGATGTCGATGATGCGCTTCACCCGGCCGGGGCGATAGGTCATCACCACGATGCGGTCGGACAGCTGCACCGCCTCGCTGATCGAGTGGGTGATCAGCAGCATGGTCTGGCGCAGCTGCTGCTGGATCTGCAGCACCTTGTCGCCGAGCAGCAGGCGGGTCTGTTCGTCCAGTGCGCCGAACGGCTCGTCCATCAGGAGGATCTTGGGCTGGAAGGCCAGCGTGCGGGCGATCGACACGCGCTGGCGCATGCCGCCGGAAAGCTCGGCGGGAAAGCGCTTCTCGAATCCCTCCAGCCCGACCATGGCGATGAAATGCCGCGCCCGGGCATAACGGTCGGCCTTCGACATGCCCTGGATTTCCAGCGGGAAGGCGACGTTGTCGAGCACGCTGCGCCAGGGGAAGGTCGAATCCTCCTGGAACACCATGCCGACGGCCGGATGCGGCCCCGCGATCGGCTGGCCCTCGATCGTCACCCGGCCCTCATAGCCGCCGACCAGGCCGCCCAGCACGCTGAACAGGGTCGACTTGCCGCAGCCCGACGGGCCGATGATCGAGACGAACTCGCCCTCGCGCACGCTGAACGACATGTGGTCGACGGCGGTCAGCGGCCCTTCCGGCGTGTCGAAGCGCTTGACGACGTCGTCGACGACCAGGATCGGGCTGTCGGTCGCGGCCTGCGGGGCGAAGGGCATCACCTTGGCGCTCATTGCCCGCTCCGCGTCAACGCCGTGGTCATCCCGGGGGTGTCGCCCGGCGCGACCCGGACATCGACGACCGCGACGCCGCCGGCCTCGACCGCGCGGATCGCGGCCCTGAAGACCTCGGCCAGCTCGGCGCGGTCATGGACCGGGCCGAAGCCCTGCGCGCCCTGCGCCCGCGCAAGCTGGGCCAGCTCGATCTCGGGGTCGGCCATGCGCTGGCCGATCCATTTGTTCTCGACGGGCCGGTTGCGCTGGCGCGCCACGCGTTCCTGATGGACTTCGTCGTTGAAGAACGACTGGTTGTTGGCGACGACGATCAGCAGCGGGATCCGGTAATGCACCGCGGTCCACAGCGAGGTCGCGCCCATCAGGAAATCGCCGTCGCCGCAGATCGCCACCGGCAGCCGGCCCGAGGCACCGTCGCGCAAGGCGAGCGCGGCGCCGACCGAAATGCCCGGCCCTCCGCCGATGCCGCCGCCGCCGTCCGAGCCGAGGAAATCGAGCGGATGGCGGAAGGGCCACCACGCCCCGTTCCAGGACAAGGGCAAATGGGTCAGCGAGACCTCGCGGGCCTCGACGGCATGGCGCAGCGCCACGGCGAGATGCTCGACCGAAATCCTGCCGTCGCCGAAGTCGGGCGCGGAGGCCGCCTCAGGCACCGGCTGTTCGGCCGGGCCACCGGCCGGATCGAGCAGGCGCAGCATCGCCGACACCGCGGCCTCGGGCTCGGTGCCGAGATGGATGTCGACCGGCGCCAGGCCCTGGTGATCCATGCTCCAGCCATTGTGGATCTGCTGGTCGACGGAGACCTGGATGACGGTCGGTGCCGGCCGGTCGCCCAGGCTCGCCGTCAGGGTGCCGGCGAGATCGACCCAGTCGAGGCTCAGGATCACGTCGGCTTCGGCCAGCGCCGCCTGGGCCTGCGGCCCGGCGAAGATGCCGGGCGCGCCGACATGCAGGAAATGATCGGTCGGGAAACCGGCCCCGACCTTGAGGTCGGTGATCACGCGCAGGCCCAGCGTCTCGGCCAGCAGGATCCGCTGGCGCCAGCCTTCCTCGTCGCGGCCGACGCGGCCGACCAGCATCACCGGCCGCTCGGCGCCGCGCAGGATCTCGACGCAGTTCTGGATCGCGTCGGCGGGCGCCGCGGTCGCCACGGCCGGGCGGAAGCGGCCGGTATCGATCGGCGGCAGCGGCTGTTCGAGCCGGGCTTCCTGCATCTCGGCATCGAGGTTGATGTAGACCGGGCCGCGCGGCGCGGATTCGGCGAGCCACGTGCCGCGCATCAGCGCTTCGCGCGCAGCCTTCGGCGAGGCCGGCTGGTCGTCCCACTTGACGTAGGGGCGGACCAGCGCGCCCTGGTCGCGGGCGGTGTGGATCCAGTCTATCCAGGGCCGGCGCTTGGCCGCGTCGACCGGCCCGGTGGCGCCGATCACCACGACCGGCATGCGGTCGCACCAGGCGTTGAACATCGCCATGGTGGCATGCATCAGCCCGACATTGGAATGCACGGCGACGGCCATCGCCCGGCCGGTGACCTTGGCATAGCCCTGCGCGATGGCGACCGCATGTTCCTCGTGCAGGCACAGCATCATGCTGGGCCGCTGGTTGCCCAGATGATTGACCAGGCTGTCATGCAGGCCGCGGAAGCTGGCGCCGGGGTTCAGCGCGATATAGGGAAATTCGAGCGCGCGGAGCGTATCGGCCACCACGTCGCTGCCGAAGCGCGCCTCGCCCGCTTCGGTGCCGACCGGCCGTTCGATCGGCTGCAAGACCTGGTGATCGGCCGCTTCGCCGCTCGCGACGGCCGACATCGCCTGGTGGCGCATGGCGCACCCTCCCGCTTGTTTCCTCAATCCTGTAGGGCGCCCGAATCCCCAGGGATGGTTCGGCGCCTTATTGTTGTCGATTGAGCCTTACGGGGTCGCCAGGGTCCAAGACAATCTGCCTTGGGCTCTCAGAAGTTTTTCGTAATAACGGCTAGTCGGCCTCCGGATCCGGCGCGGCATCGGCCAGTTCGCGGCCGACATTGGCCTGGATGGCGCCGAGGAACTTGATGAACTGGCGCACCTCGGCCGGCGAGAAGCCGTCGGTCGCGGTGTGCACCACCTCGACGGCCAGCGGCAACAGCTCCGCTTTCAGCCCCTGCCCCTTCTCGGTCAGGAAGATGTTGAGCTTGCGCCGGTCGGTCGCGTTGCGCACCCGGGTGACGAGGCCCGCCTTTTCCATCGCCGCGATCGCGGTGAGCGTCGTCGGTTCCATCGTGCCGAGGCGGCGCGACAGCTCGCGCTGGGTCAGCCCGTTCTCGTGCCACAGCGCCCGCAGGAAGTACCACATGCCCAGGGTGACCCCGTGCGGCTCGATCTTCGACTGCAGGTAGCGCTGCACCAGCCGGTGGGTGATCCGGATCTGGTAGCCGACGCTGTTCTCGAACGGCAGATCGGTGGGATTTTTCATCAGCGATTCATGCCCCAAGCCGCGATGCTTAGCCAGCTTAACAATGGCTCGACAAATGCCGTTGGGCGCGCTACATATTGCTTAGAAAACTAAGCATCAAAGACGCGCCTCGGAGGACGACGGGAATGCTCACCGCGGAAGAAAACGGCCTGCTCTGCCTGGTCGAGGGCGATGCGCCGATGGGCCAGCTGATGCGGCGGCACTGGATTCCCGCCCTGTTGTCCGAACAGGTGGCGGAGGCCGACGGCAAGCCGGTGCGCGTGCGCCTCTTGGGCGAGGATCTCGTCGCCTTCCGCAATTCCAAGGGGCGCGTCGGCCTGCTGGGCGAGAACTGCCCGCATCGCAAGGTATCGCTGGTCTATGGCCGCAACGAGGAATGCGGCCTGCGCTGCCTCTATCACGGCTGGAAATTCGACGTCGACGGCAACGTGCTGGAGATGGCGTCCGAGCCCGATGCCGGTTCGTTCATCAACAAGGTCAAGCACAAGGCCTATCCGACGCGCGAGGCCGGCGGCTTCGTCTGGGCCTATATGGGCCCGGCGGACGCGATGCCCGCATTCGAGCCGCCGCCCTGGGCACCCAGCCCCAAGGCGCGGGTCGCCATCACCAAGATCCAGGTGCCCTGCAACTGGGCGCAGATCATGGAGGGGCAGATCGATTCGGCGCATTCCTCCAGTCTGCATGCCTCCGACATGCGGCCGGCCGATGTCGCGGGCGCGGCGGCGGCCGATACCCACTGGCTGCGCCCGTCGACCGACAAGTCGCCGCGCATCCAGGTGCAGCTGACCAATTACGGCATGCGCTATGCCGCGATCCGCAAGCCGATCCAGAATGCCCAGACCAGCGACTACGTGCGCGTCACCACCTATGTCGCCCCCTTCACCGCGCTGATCCCGCCGAACTCGTCCTACAACGTCGCCAGCGTGATCGTGCCCAAGGACGACCGGAACAGCTATTTCCACTTCATCGCCTGGTCGGAGACCGGCGGCATCGACCAGGAAGCCTGGCGCAAGTTCAACGTGGCCCAGCCCGGCATCGACCTGAACGACGATTTCTCCAGCCGGCGCACCCGCGACAACGACTACGGCCAGGACCGCCAGGCCATGAAGCTCGGCGATTTCACCGGCATCCGGGGCATCCCCAACCAGGACATGGCGATGTGGGAATCGATGGGCGCGATCGCCGACCGCAGCGCCGAGCGCCTGGGCGCCTCCGACATCGCCATCGTCCGCTTCCGCCGGCTGATGGTGGCCGCCGCGATCGACTTCCGCGACAACGGCAATGTCATCGGCCATGCGGCCGAAGGCCGGTTGCCGCAGGCCAGCCTCGCCTCGTTCGAGGGCGTGGTGCCCAAGGCGGTCAACTGGCGGGCGCTGGGCGCCTGCCCCGAGGAAGCCGCCCTCTACGCCGACAAGGCGGAGGCGGTGGCCTGAGCGCCCCGGCGCCCGCATCGCGTCTCACCCTGGCGCTGGCGACCCTGCCGCCCCTGTTCTGGGCCGGCAACTTCCTGGTCGCCCGCGCGCTGCGCGATGCCATCCCGCCGTTCCAGATGTCGTTCTGGCGGTGGGTGCTGGCGTTCCTGATCCTGCTGCCCTTCGCCCTGGCCCAGTGGCGGCAGGAGGGGGCGCAGTGGCGGCGCGAGCTGCCCTATCTCGCCTTTCTCGGCGCCGTCGGCGTCACCGCCTTCAACTGCTTCATCTATGCCGCGCTGCACCATACGACGGTCATCAGCGCGGCCTTCATCAATTCCTTCATGCCGGTGGCGACCTTCCTGCTCGCCGTCGTCATCCTGCATGACCGGCCAAGCGCCAGGCAGGCCGCGGGCGTCGCCGTTTCGCTCGCCGGCGCCCTGGCGATCATCGCCCAGGGCCAGCCCGCCCGGCTGCTCGACCTCGGCTTCAACCGCGGCGACCTCCTGGTGCTGGCCGGCCTCCTGTTCTGGGCGGCCTATACCGTGCTGATCAAATGGCGGCCGACCAGGCTGAAACCGATGACCTTCCTCGGCACCACGGTCGGCTTCGGCGCGCTGTTCCACCTGCCGCTGGTCGCCTGGGAAATTCCCCATGCCGGCCTGCCGGCGGTGACGCCGGCCACGGTGGGCGCGATCGTCTATCTCGCGATCTTCCCCTCGGTGCTGGCCTATATCTTCTGGAACCGGGCGGTGGCCCCGCTGGGCCCGGCGCGGACCGGCATGTTCATGCATCTGATGCCGATCTTCTCAGGCCTTGCCGCAATCCTGCTGCTCGGCGAAAGCTTCTTCGCCTATCATGCGCTGGGGATTGCATTGATCGTCGCCGGCATCACGCTGGTGACGCGCGCGCCAGCGAGGAAACCGGGCCATTAACCTTCGTCAGCTCCGCTATTTCGCCAAGGTCGTCGAGGCCGGCAACATCACCCGGGCGGCCGAGGCGCTGAACGTCGCCCAGCCGGCCCTAGGGTTGCAGATCCGCCAGCTGGAACAGGACCTCGGCGTCGACCTGCTGGTGCGGCATTCCCGCGGCGTGCTGCCGACCGAGGCCGGCGCCCTGCTGCATGAGCGGGCCTTGAGCATCCTGCGCCAGATCGAGGCGACGCGGGTCGACGTCCAGACCGTGGGCCAGACCACGCGCGAAACCCTGATCCTCGGCCTCAGCCCCAGCCTGATGCTGCAGATCGGCCCGGACCTGCTGCTCGATGCGCGCGAGCAGATGCCCAACGTGTTCCTGAGCCTTGTCGAGGATATCAGTTTCATCCTGGTCGAGACGCTGGAGCGCGGCGAGCTCGACATTACCTTTGCCTACGAGGCCGCGGAACGCGTCGGGCTGGAACGCCGCCCGATCCTGGAAGAGGAACTGCTGTTCGTCACCGCCCCGGCGCAGAAGACCGGCGACGGCCCGATCTCGTTCACCGAGGCGCTGTCGTTCGACCTGGTGCTGCCGGGGCCGCGCGACCTGATCCGGCGCCTGGTGCAGGCCGAGGCCGACCGGCTGGGGCTCTCCCTGCGCGTGCCGTTCGAAGCCCAGTCGATCTCGGCGATGAAGGCGATGTCGGCGCGGGGGGCGGCGGCGTCGATCATGCCCTACGGCACCGCGATCGACGAGATCCGCAAGGGCAGCCTGGTCAGCCGGCGGATCGAGCGGCCGGCGATCAAGCGCTCGCTCTATCTGCTGCGCTCGCTCAAGCGCCCGGGTTTCCGCCACCAGGCCGAGATCGACCGCTTTCTCGAACGTGCCCAGGAACGGCTGTTCGCCTCGCTCGGCGATCTCGCCACGCCCTACCAGGGCTGACGCCATATCGCGGCGATATCCCTGCCAGTCCGCACATGTCTTGGATCGGGCCCGCGGAAGCTCGTAGCAATGAAGGCCATAAGAGAGGTGGAGGAAACGATGGCCCCGCTGCAGCTTTCCGTCGCGATCGGCGACTATGACCGCAACCGGCCGCTGATCGACGGCCAGGTCCAGATCGACGGCGTCGACCCGACCTTCCTGCGGCTGTTTCCCGAAGAGATCTTCTTCCGCGCCTTCCGCCATGCCGAGTTCGACGTCTGCGAACTGTCGTTCTCCAGCTACGCGGTCAAGGTGGCGCAGGGCGACTGTCCCTATGTCGCGGTGCCGGCCTTCCTGTCGCGTGCCTTCCGCCACACCTCGATCTACATCCGCACCGACCGCGGCATCGACAAGCCCGAAGATCTCAAGGGTCGCCGCATCGGCCTGCCTGAATACCAGCTGACCGCCTGCGTCTGGGCCCGCGCGCTGCTCGAGGACGATTACGGCGTCCAGCCGTCCGATGTCACCTGGGTGCGTGGCGGGCTGGAGGAGCCGGGGCGCCCGGAGAAGATCAAGATCGCCCTGCCGCCCGAGATCAAGGTGGTCGACGCCCCCGCCGGCATCTCGCTGAACACGATGCTGGAACAGGGTGAAATCGATGCCTTCATCGGCCCGCGCTCGCCCTCCTCCTTCGATCGCGGCGATCCGCGCATCGGCCGGCTGTTCCCCGATCCGACCGCCGCCGCCTCGGACTATTACCGCCGCACCGGCATCTTCCCGATCATGCATGTGCTGGGCGTGCGCCGCAGCCTGGTCGAGCGCCATCCCTGGCTGCCCGCTACCTGCCTGAAGGCGTTCCAGCAATCGAAGGCCGCGGCGCTGGCGCGCCTGTCCGATACCTCGGCCACCAAGGTCACCCTGCCCTTCGTCGAGGAACAGCTGGCCGCCGCGCGCAAGCTGATGGGCGAGGATTACTGGCCCTACGGCATCGATGCCAATCGCGCGGTGATCGAGAACTTCCTCAAGCACCACCACGCCCAGGGCCTGTCGGCCCGCCGGCTGACGATCGAGGAACTGTTCCATCCGGCGACGCTGGAAGTCTCCAAGATCTAGCGCCAATCGTCGCTCCGGGCTTGACCAGGGATCCAGGGAAGGCGCGGTGCAGGTTGCGACGCCCCTGCCCTGGATCCCGGCTTTCGCCGGGATGACGTGACTACAGCCCGACCTGGTGCTGGAGGGCCACTTCCCGGCCCTCGGCCGCCGACTGCAGGATGGCCAGGCAGACTTCGAGCGTGGCAAGGCTCCACGCCCCGGAATGCAGCGGCGGGCGGCCGTGGATCACCGCATCGTACAATTCGTCGATCACCTCGGCCCGCGGCACCGCGGGCGGCGGCAGCGGGTCGAGACGGCGCTCGGCGTGGCCGTAGATCATCACGCCGTCGGGCTGCGGCCGCAGGTCGGCCCCGTCGCAGGAGGCGACGACCAGCCCGAAATGGTTGTGCAGGGCAGCCTCGGCCCTGACCACCGAGGCCGCGGGATCGAGGCCGTAGGCGCGGCGGTTCTTGGCCGCGGCCTCCTCTTCGGGTGATCCCAGCCTGGCCAGCGCCGCCCGCGCCGCGCCGTAGGCCGCGGGATCGCGCCGCTGGCCCATCTCGCCGGTCCAGCCGCAGAATTCATCGGTATCGAAATGGCCGTAGCCCGAATAGGTCAGGCTGGCGAAGGCGCCGTCCTCGAAGGTCAGGAAGGCCGAATAGGCGCCTTCGGTGGGCCGCGCGGCGTCCCATGCGCCGGTCGCGGCGCGCACGCTGCGCACCCGGCCGCCGCCGAGCAGCCGGACGATCTCGATCTGGTGCGGCGCCTGGGAGAAGACGGCACCGCCGCCCTCGGCCGTCACCAGTTCCTCCGGCCGCCGCGGGCGGTAGAGGAAATCGGTGAAGTTCATCGCGTTGATCATCCGCACCCGGCCGTAGGCACCGGACTCGATCAGCGCCCGGGCACGCAGATAGGGCGCGTCGAAGCCGTGGCTGTGGCCGACCACGAGCCGGATGCCGCCCGCCTCGGCCGCGGCGACCATCGCCCGGGCATCGGCAAGCGTCAGGGCCATCGGCTTCTCGACCAGCACGTGCCGTCGCGCCGCCGCCGCCGCGGCGACATGGCGGACATGGAACTGATGGGGGCTGGCGACATAGACCGCCTCGACCGCCGGGTCGGCGCAGAGAGCCTCGACCGTGTCATGCGCCCGGCCGCCGAAATCGGCGACGAAGCGATCCCGCGCCTCGGGCCGCGGATCGGCGGCGGCGACCAGGTCCAGCCGCGGATGGCGGGCCAAGGTCGGCAGCATCAGCATGAAGGCGCGGCCCAGACCGGCGACCCCTAAGCGCAGCTTGCGTTCGGTCACGCCTGCCTCCCTGTATGACCAAACCAAACACTTAGATAACTAAGCGATGATTGGCAAGACCCCTATGGGCAGGCGGCAGGCGCCGGCCATTGCGCGCGAATGGCGGCGGCATCGACCGGCGCGGCGCCGGTGGCGTTGCCGAGATGGCTGGGCAGCCAGTTGGCGATGGCGACGACTTCCTCGACCGTCAGCAGGTTGCAGAACGGAATCATCGCGCCATAGCCCCGCAGCACACGCTGCGCGACATAGGCCGGGCCGGCCTGCTGCACCGTCGGGTTGCCGGCCAGCTTCGGGTAGGGCCCGGCCCCGGCACCCTCGGCCATGTGGCAGGCCTGGCACAGCGTCGTATAGAGGCGCAGGCCCTCGGCCGCCGCAGCCTGGTCGTCCTGTGCCCATGCCGGCCAGGCGAGCAGCAGGCAGGCAACGAGGGCTGCGGATCCGGTTCGCGCCATGGTCATTGCCCCTGCCGCGCGCGCTGGTAGATCGTGGCCGTCGCCTCGAGGCCCGACAGCAGCGCCCCCTCCTGCCAGGCGGGCAGGTAGCTCAGGTGTGCGCCGGCGAATTGGATGCGGCCGGCCGGCCGGGTCAGCAGCGGCATCAGCCGCTCGCGGCTCTCCGCGTTCCACAGCCCGAAGCAGCCTTGGGTGTAGGGCACGCGATGCCAGGCGACCGAGACGCCGTTGTCGAAGGTGTCGAGGGCCTGCAGATGGATGCGGTTGACGACGTTCAGCGCGCGTTCGATCCGGTCGGCCGGCGCGAGCGCGGTGTATTCCAGCGCGGCGCGGGTGTTGACGTCGTATTCCGCCTGCAGCACCCCCTTGGCCCCAAAGAAACCGTAGGACGGATAGGCAATCCCGCGCAGCGAACCGTCCATGTAGGTCATGCCGCCGTAGATCGCCTCGTCCTCCTCCCAGAAGCGCCGGCGGAATTGCAGGCCGACCTTCGAGGCCGCGCCATAGGGAATGCCGGCCAGCGCCGCCTGGACGGGCGCGGGAAGGTCGGCCGGGATGCGATAGAGCACGCTGGCCGGGATGGTGCAGAGGCAATAGTCGCCGGTCTCGACCTCGGCCACGCCCGTCGCCACGTCACGATGGACGATGCGCACGCCGCGATCGTCCTGGCGGATTTCCGCGACCTCGCGGCCGAGCCGGAGGCGGGCCTTGAAATCCGGGCTGGCGACGAAGCCCGCCGGCATCCGGTCCATGCCGCCGACGGGTTCGAACAAGGTGGGCTGATGATCGCCGTCGAAGATTGCCGGCAGCCAGGAGGCGAGGTTCGACCCGAACAGGTCCTGGAGACTGAACGGTGCCGACGCCACCGGCGGCTGGCCGCCGCCGCCCGGCGGCACGTCCCAGCCACGAAAGACGTTGAAGCGGTAGGCGTAATCCTCGTCCAGGCCGCCGCCGGCGCGCAGCCCGGCCAGCACCGCCGCCTTGAGCGCGGGATCCAGCGCGTCGTCGAGCGCGCCGCGGTCGATGCAGCCCGCCAGCATCTCGGCGGTGCGGCCGAGATAGTCGGCGACCAGCATCCGCTGCGGAATGTTCTGCCCCGCCAGAGGCCTGCTGGTATCGCCATGCCGGACATAGGCGCCGAAATTGTTCTGGATCAGCGGCTGCATGGCGACGCCGAGCAGGCGGGCGTAGTGCAGCATGCCGCGATGATGGTAGGGAATGCGCCAGGGCCCCGGGTTCAGGTAGTGGCCGGCATCGAAGCCGCAGGTCTGGGCGGCGCCGCCGATTTCGGTGAAGCTGTCGCCGCCGCGGACCGTCCAGGACCGCCCGCCGATGCGCCCGCGCGCCTCCAGGATGACGCAGTCGAAACCGGCGAGCCCCAGTTCGAACGCCGAAACCAGACCGGCGATGCCGGCGCCGAGGATGACGACGCGCGGGGCACGATCCAGCCGACCGAAATCCGGCGGCTGGAAATCCGAAACCAGCCCCGCGCTCATCGCCTGCGTCGCGAAACCCGAGCCCAGCGCCGCGCCCAGCGCGGCAATCGCCCGGCGGCGCGTCAGGCCGGCAACCGTCGGCTGCTTCATCAGCCCGCCCCCCTGTCAGCAGGGGCAAAGCCTAGGCAGCACGACGGCCGAAGTCAAACCGCGGCAGGATTACTATCCTGTCATCGGCGTCACACCGGCAGGCTGACCCGGTTGAACTTGATCTCGCGCACGCCATTGCCGCTGAAGCTGATGCTGCCGTCGGTATTGGCGCGCAGCAGCCCGGCATCGAGGCCCCAGTAGACGTTGACGTCGAACGGCGTCAGGGCCAGCGGCGGGTACTTGCCCATGCGGGCAAGGAGCTGGCCGTCGCGCAGGCTCAGGGTCAGCGGCAGGGTGATGTCGGGCGACCAGTAGGTGCCGACCAGGCTGGCCGCGCCGATCGTCGCCTGCGGCACCAGCTTGGTGAATTCGACGCCGCGGAAGATGGCCGACTTCACGGCCGAGCCCTGCCAGTTGAAGGTCAGGCGGAAATTGGCCAGCGTCAGTAGCGCTTCGTTTGCCGACAGCGGCAGGGTGGGCAGCACCTGGCCCTGGAGCATGAAATTCAGGTCCTCGGTACCTGCAGCCGTCAGGTCGAACTCCGTGCCGTCGGCAGCGCGATAGCGGCCGACCCAGGCGCGGCGCTGGGCCGGGGTCAGCGCCGCGGGCACCGTCGGGCGCAATGAATCCAGCGAGGGCTTGGCATTGGCCAGCAGATAGTCGGCGATACCGTCCGATACGCCGGTGAAGTTCAGGCCCCAGTCGTTGCACAGCACCAGGATGGTGATGCCGATGTCGGGGAAGCGCGTGAAGATCGACCGGAACCCGGAATCGGCGCCAGCATGGGTGATCGCGCGATAGCCGTGGCGCGAGGTGACGTTGCAGCCGAAGCCGTAGCCGGTCGCCGTGCCATCGTTCAGCTTGCCCGAGGTGGTGGCCAGCGCCAGGAGCTTGTCGGAGAAGATCGAGCCGGGATAGAACGCGCGATCCCACTTGGCGAAATCGGCCATCGTGGTGTTGAGCCCGGTGGCCCCGTAGGTCGCGAAGTTCAGGGCGAGATACCGCTTCTTGCCCCCGCCGCCGACGACGTAGCTGAGCGCGCGGTTGGGCGTCACTTCCTCGACGTCGTCGCGCCAGTAGGTGTTGGTCATGCCCAGCGGCTCGAACATGAAGCGGCGCGAGAATTCGCGCAACGACATGCCGCTCAACTTCTCGACCAGCGCCGACTGCAGGGTGTAGCCGGAATTGTTGTAGGCATAGGCCGCGCCCGGCAGGGTGTTGATGCCGCGCTGGCGATAGATCAGGTCGATGACATCATCCTGCAGGATGTTGTCGCCTTCGCGGAAACCCGACAGGCTGGTCAGCGTCCACTGCTCGCGCAGGCCCGAAGTGTGATGGATGATATGGCCAACCTTGATCGGCGTGCCGTAATCTGGCAGGTCGGGCAGGTAGCGCCGCACCGGATCGTCCAGCCCGATCACGCCCTGGTCGATCAGCATGCCCAGCGCCATGGCGACGACATGCTTGGAGCAGGAGGCGATGTGGAACGAGGTGTCCAGCCCGACCGGCACACCCATCTCGATCGAGGCATTGCCCCGCGCGACCGAGGCGACGACGCGCCCCTGCTGCACGACCGTCGCGATCATGCCGCCGCGGCCCGGCGGCACCGCCGCCTCGACCAGGTCGGTAAAGCCGCCGGCGATGTCACCCGACAGCATCTGGAAGCCCTGGACCTGGGCCTTGGCCGACTTTGCGGCGACCAAGGGTGCGGCCAGGGCGGCGAGCATGCCGATATTGAGATCGCGACGGGTGGGCATGATGCGGTACTCCCAAGGAAAAGGCCCCACAGTTGTCGCGGGGATTGCCCTGGAAAACAACAGTAACTGAAGGCAAAGATTGGAAAATATTGGAAGAAATTCGCTGAAAGATTTTAGGCTGGACGTACCAACAAATTACTCAGACGCACGCGTGAATTGCATCGTCCAGTTCGTTTCCCAAGTCTTTCCATCGTCGATGGAGAACGCCTGCTGCCAACGCGCCGCGTTCGCGGTGATGTTGGTCCACAAGAACCGCACCCGCACCGGGCGCCCTTCCCAGGCGTCGTCGCCGTAGAACGTGCCGATGCCGTCGGCGAAAGTCCCACGCACCGGCGGCTCGACCTGGCCGCGCCGGCCATCGATCCACCAGATCGACCAGGTCAGCCCGAGCGGATCGAACACCCGCAACGTCGCGGCGCGATAGGTGCCGCCGGGCAGGTCGATGACGTTCTCGTCCAGATTGCCCTGGCCATCCAGGATCAGGCGCAGGTCGCAAGCGCCGGCGAACTCGTCCCAGGCGGTGCAGCCTTCCAGCCGGCGCTGCAGCCGGCGATGGGCGACCGACCAGCGGCCGACGAGGAAATCGAAATCGCGGGGTGAAGACATCGGCGGGGTTCCTGTTGCGGTTGGTTCTGACGTGACACTAGCCGCCAATTCCTGACATCCTGCGGCAGGAATTATTCGAAGGGTCCAAGATTTGCGCGCCAGCCGCCTGCTTTCCCTGCTGATGCTGCTGCAGCACAAGGGCCGGATGACGGCCGAGGCGCTGGCCGAGACCTTCGAGGTGTCGGTCCGCACGATCTATCGCGACGTCGACCAGCTGTCGGCCGCCGGCGTGCCGGTCTATGCCGATCGCGGGCCGGGCGGCGGCTTCGCCCTGCTCGACGGTTATCGCACCCGGCTGACCGGCCTGACCGCCGCCGAGGCCGAGACGCTGTTCCTGGCGGGGCTGCCCGGTGCCGCGGCCGAACTGGGGCTGGGCCAAGCCTCGGCCGCCGCGCGGCTGAAGCTGTTATCGGCCCTGCCCGCCGATCTCGGCGGCAATGCCGCCCGGGTGGCCGACCGTTTCCATCTCGATCCCGTCGACTGGTATCGCCGGGTGGCGACGCCGCCCTATCTGCCCCGGATAGCCGAGGCGGTATGGGGCGAGCGCCAGATCGTCATCCGCTACGAAAGCTGGTCGGCCACGGTGCGCCGGCGGCTCGACCCGCTCGGCCTGGTGATGAAGGCCGGGGCCTGGTATCTGGTGGCGCGCTGCAACGGCGCCATCCGCACCTATCGCATCGACAATGTCGAAGCGCTGGAGGTGACGGACGATGGTTTCGTCAGGCCGAAGGGCTTCGACCTCGGCGCCCATTGGGCGCGCGAACTCAAGCGCTTCGAGGCCGGGCTGCGCCGCGGCGAGGCCGAGATCCGGGTGGCCGCCGCCGCACTGCCCTGGCTCGACCGGCTGGGCGCCGATATCGCCGAGGCGGTGCGGGCGGCCGTGCCGGACGATCAGGGCTGGCGGCAGGCCGTGGTGCCGATCGAGGGAATCGCGCATATCGCCGGACTGATCCTGGGTTTCGGCCCGCAGATCGAGGTGATCGGGCCGCCGGCGCTGCGCCGCCAGTTGCTGGCCCTGGCCGCGCAGGTGATGGCCCTGTACGGCGGAAAGCCCTAAGATCCGCGCCGCCATGCAGAAACCCAGCCCCGACAACCGCCGTGCCCTGATCCTCGACGAAGCCGCCAAGCTGTTCTCGGCCCGCGGCTACGACAGTACCTCGATGCGCGACATCGCCGCGGCGGTCGGCATGCTGCCCGGCTCGATCTACTATCACTTCCCGTCGAAGGACGAGATCCTGGCGACGATCTACGGCATCGGGGTCGACCAGATCATCACCGCGGTCGAGGCCGCCATCGCCAAGGCCGACGATCCCTGGGACCGGCTGGAGGCCGCCGCGATCGCCCATCTCGACACCCTGCTCAATCGCGACGGCTATGCCGCGGCGGTCATCGCCGACTGGCCGGGCGACAGCGAGATCCGCCCGCGCCTGGTGACCGAGCGCGATCGCTACGAAACCATCTTCCGCACGCTGATCGCCGCCCTGCCCGGCCTGCGCAAGCCCGAACAGCGGCTGTTCCGCCTCACCCTGCTGGGCGCGCTGAACTGGACCCTGACCTGGTATCGGCCAGACAAGCAGGGGCCGGGCAAGCAGTCGCCCGCCCAGATCGCCCGCGGGATCGTGGCGATGCTGCGCAAGCCTTAGGCGGTATCGCGCCGCGTCAGGTACCAGACCAGCGCCGCCAGCACGATGGCGCCGCCGACGATGGCGGGGATGCCGGGATTCTCGTTGAATGCCCACCAGACCCAGAGCGGCCCGAGGATGACGTCGAGGATGCCGATCAGCCCGGCTTCGCCCGACCGGATATAGCGCGCGCCGGTCAGGAACAGCATATAGGCAAGCCCGGTGGTGACGATGCCGAACACCGCGACGATGGCGGTCTCCCGCAGCGGCGGGATCACCTGCGGCGACAGCATCCAGCAGATGGCAAAGCAGGCCAGCGCCGCCCACAGGTTGACCGAGCCCATGTTGAGCCGGGGATAGCGCCGCGCCATCACCACCAGCACGGCGAACGAGGCCGTCATGGCGATGGCCAGCGCGACGCCGGCGACGTCTTCCGGCCCCACCGCCGCCCCGGCCATGACGACGATGCCGGCCAGCGCCACGCCACTGGCGATCACCGTGCGCCGCCCGGCCTGCTCGCGCATCGCGATCCAGGCCATGCCGGCGGCAAAGAACGGCAGGGTGGCATAACAGATCAGCACGTTGGCGACGGTGGTCAGCTTGACCGCCGAGATGTAGGTGATCATCGAGATCGTCGACAGCGGCACGGCGATCCAGCCGACCCGGCCGATACCCAGCATGGCGCGCGGCGCGGCCCAGCGCCGGTCGATGGCGATGACCACGACCAGCGACAACGCGCCGAAGAAGGCGCGGCCGGCCTGGATCGTCCAGACGTCGAGATCGCCCAGGGTACGCACGAACAGGCCCGCCGTGCTCCACAGCACGGTGGCGATGGTGATCAGCGTGATGCCGTAGGCACGGCCGTGGACGGCACCCATCAGAAATAGGTGCGGATCGACCCGACCACCGAGAGATCGTCGTCCACCAGATGGATCACCCGCCATTTGTCGAAGGTCAGGCAGGGATGCGAGATGCCGAAGGCGACCATGTCGCCGACCTGCAGCGGCGACGCGGCCGGCACCTTCAGGTGGCAATGCTGATCGTTCAGCCCGGTGACCACATGGCCCTCGGCCATCGCGGCCGGCGCGGTCATGTCCGAACCCGGGCGGAACCACACCGTCGGCACCGGCAGGTCGTCATAGGAAATGTCGCGCTTGCCCAGGCAGAGAATGGCCTTCTCCGCCTCCGGCCGCGACTGGACATAGGCCCAGACGGTCAGCGCCGGCTGCAGGCCGCCGTCGGTCGCGGCCAGCGCCGGATCGCGTTCGCGCAGCGCGTCGAAGGCCTGGGTGTACATGATCGAATCATGGGTGATGTAGCAGCCCGAGCGGATCAGCAGCATCGTCTCGCGGCCGGGCAGCGCATCCCTGAACTTCTTCACGACCAGGTCGTAGAAGGCCGAGCCGCCGGCCGACAGGATGATCCGGCCGTCGGCGAACAGGCCCTGCGACGCTGCGGTCTGCGCCAACGCCACGATCTCGTCGAGGAAGGCTTCGACCCGCGCCGGTTCCTTGACCAGCCCCTCGAACCCCTCGACGCCGGCCAGCGCCAGGGCCGAGCCCTCGGCCTTGACCGCGCGCGCGACATCGAGCGCCTGGGCCACCGTGCGGCAGCCGGTGCGGCCGCCGGCGAAACCCATCTCGACCAGCACGGTGAACGGCCGTTGCAGGCCATGCGCCCGCGCGGCCTTGGCCAGCGCCGCCACGTTGGCCACCGAATCGACCAGGCAATAGAATTCGAACGCGTCGTCGCGGGCCAGTTCGCCCATCACGTAGTCGATGGCGGCGCGACCGACCAGCTGGTTGGCCAGCACCAGCCGGCCATAGCCGAAACTGCGCGCCACCTGGATCTGGTGCGGCGTGCCCACCGTGATCGCCCAGGCGCCGTCGTCGAGCTGCAGGTCGAACAGGCCGGGCGCCATCGTCGTCTTGCCGTGCGGGGCGATCCTCGCGCCCGAGCGGGTCAGGAAATCGCGCATCCAGGCCGAGTTGTGGCGCAAGGCCCGCCGGCTGATCACCGCGACCGGCAGCGGCAGATCCTCGCGCAGCACGTTCCAGCCTTGCGCGCCGGTATCGGCCAGCGCCACCGGGCCGGCACCGGCCGGCACGCCCTTTTCGCGCAGATCGACGGCGGCTTCGGTCGGATGCCTCGATGTCATCGGTCAAACCCTCGCTGTGCCGGCCGATTCGCCGGGGCGGGGATGATATATCCACCGTAACCGGTTATGCCAGCGCGGCCCCGACCCGGAACAGGACACCCTCGGCGCCGGGCGGCCCGATCAGTTGCAGGCCGATCGGCGGGCCGTCGGCGGGCAGCGGCACCGACAGCGCGGGGAAGCCGAAATAGGTTGCCGGCTGGGTGGTATGCATCAGCCGGGTGATCGTTGCCCAGATCGCCGGGTCGCCGGCATCGGTCAGCGCGTCATAGCGCGGTGCCGCCACCGGCGAGGTGGGCGTCGCCAGCACGTCGACCTGGGCGTAGGTGGTCGCCAGCGATTGCGCGGTGAGGATCGGGCGCAGGCGCAGCGCATCGATATAGTCGGCGGCGAGCAGGCCCTCGCCCGCCGTGAAGAATTTGCGTACCGCCAGCGGGTAGAGCCCGGGGCTGGCGGCCATCCGCGTGCGATGGACCGCCGCCAGTTCGCTGCGCATGATCAGCCGCACCAGCGAGCGGATGCGGGGTTCTTCGACCACGGCGACATCGACGAGCCTGGCGCCGGCCGCCTCCAGCCGCGCCAGGCCGGCGCGATAGGCCGCGGCCACCGCCGGATCGAGATCGTCCAGATAGTAGGATTGCGGCACGCCGATGCGCAGGCCGACCACCTCGGCCGCGACCGGGGCCGGCGCCGCCTCGCCCTTGGCCGCGGCGAACAGGATCGCGCAATCGTCGACGGTGGCGGCCAGCGGCCCGACTTCGTCGAGCGACCAGGAAAGCGGGAAGATGCCCTCGGTGGAAACGGCGCCGGCCGTCGGCTTCAGCCCGACGACGCCGCAGAACCCGGCCGGCAGGCGGATCGACCCGCCGGAATCGGTACCGAGCGAGCCGAAGACGAGGCCGGCCGCCACCACCGCCCCCGAACCGGACGACGAGGCACCGGTGATGTGACCCGGCGCCCGCGGATTGGCGACGTTGCCCAGGAAATGGTTGGTGCCGGTGGTGCCCAGCGCATATTCGGCCAGGTTGACCATGCCGAGCGTGATGCCGCCGACATTCGCGGCGGCCGATGACAGCGGCAGATCGAGATCGAGCCGCCCAGGCTGCAGGCCGCAGCCGGGCTGGCGGCCGGGCAGCGTGAAGATATCCTTGTGGGCGAGCGGCAGGCCGTCGAGCAGGCTGCCGCTGCGCTGGCCGGCGTCGAAGCGGTCGGCTGCCGCCTGCGCCTGCGGGCCGAAGACTTCCGCGAAGATGTTCTGCGCCGGATCGATGCGGTCGAGCCGCTCGTCGACCAGGCGGCGCGCGGTGGTTTCCGCCCGCGCCAACGCGGCGGCGGCGGCGCGGATCACGGCCGCACCGCCGGCTTGTGCTGGGGGGCCAGCAGGTGGCGATAGCTGTCGACGTCGCGGGCCAGCCTGGTCGCCTCGGCCACCGCCGCCTCGCGCCCCTGGCCGTCGGGCGCGCGGGCCGCGATGACGGCCTCGACCGCTTTCTCCAGATCGTCGCTCATGCCGACAGCCTCGATTTCAGGACCTTGCCGGCGCTGTTGCGCGGCAGTTCGGCCAGCAGGGTGATGACGGCCGGGCGCTTGTAGGGCGCCAGCCGCTCGGCACACCAGGCCGTCAGCGCCTCCGCCGTCACCTCGGCGCGGGGCACGACAAACGCCGCGACCTCCTCGCCCAGCGCCGCGGAAGCACGCGGCACGATCGCGGCCTCCAGCACGGCGGGATGCGCCGTCAGCACCGCCTCGATCTCGGCCGGGTAGAGGTTGATGCCGCCGCGAATGATCACATCCTCGCGCCGGCCGCGCAGGCAGACGAAACCGTCGGCATCGATCGCAGCGAGATCGCCGGGATAGAACCAGCCGTCGCGGAAACGTTCGAGCGACGCCTCGGGGTCGAGGTGGTAGCCGGTGGCGACGCCGGGGCCGCGATAGCGGATGCGGCCGACCTGATCCGCGGCCAACGGCCGGTCTTCGTCGTCGACCACCTCGACCTCGACGCCGAACACCGGCCGGCCGACGGAATCGGGGCGGCGGGCGAGATCGGCGGGCGTGAGCAGCGAGACGCCGCCGCCCT
The DNA here is from genome assembly GCA_023433835.1 of Pseudomonadota bacterium. GTDB lineage: Bacteria > Pseudomonadota > Alphaproteobacteria > Ferrovibrionales > Ferrovibrionaceae > JAFKFH01. The sequence continues at coordinate 28,850 of JAEYTW010000767.1, forward strand.
CGGTCGAGGCGTAGTATTCCTGGAAACGCGGGCACAGGCGGCCGGCGATCTCCTGCCGCTCGGCCACGGTCAGCGGCGCGCCGCTGGAGAACAGGAGGCGCAGGGACCGGAGCGGTGCCAGCGCCGCATCGTCCAGCGCCAGGAGGCGGCGCAATTGCGTCGGCACCAGGAACAGGCAGGTGATGCGCTCAGCTGCAACCAGCGCGACCAGATCGGCGGCCGACAGCGCCGGCGAGGCCAGCACCACCGTCGCGCCGGTGAACAGCATCGACATCGCGAAGGTGCGGCCGCCGCCGAAATAGAGCGGCGTGGCGCAAAGGAAACGATCGGCATCGGTGAAGCCGAGATGCAGCCAATGGGTCATGAACCGGCGGAAGAATTGCCGGTGCGACACCGCCGGCCCCTTCGGCCGCCCCGTCGTGCCCGAGGACAGCGACAGCAGCAGGAGGTCGTCGGCCCCGGCGCCGTACGGCGCCTCGCCGGTCGGCAGGCTGTCGACCGCCACGGTGGCGACGCTCAGCGACGGGGCGCCGGGATCAGTGACCACGATCTTCGCGCCGAAATGAACGGCGACCCGCTCGGCCTCGGCGGGTGTCCATTTCCAGTCGAGCGGCAGCATGACGATGCCGGCCCGGGCGCAACCGTAGATCAGCGCCAGGTGCAGCACCGTATCCTTCAGCCATAGCCCGGCGACGTCGCCGGACCGCAAACCCTGCGCGGCGAGCCAGCCGGCCGCGTCGACGACCAGCCGCGCGAAGTCGCGATAGGTGACCTGCGTCTCGCCGGCGACGACCGCGATGCGGTCGCCGCGGCTGCGGGCGTGGTCGTCGAGGGCCGACGCCAGGTTGATCATAGACGGTAGAGCTTGGCGGCGTTTTCCCGGAGCAGCTTGGGCAGCACGCCCGGCCGCAGGTCGAGGGCATGGATCTCGGCCATCGTCCGCTCGAAGCCCAGCACCGGGAAATCGGTGCCGAACAGCACCTTGTCCTGGCCGTAGGTGTTGAGATAGTGAACGAAGGCCGGCGGCCAGTGCTTGGGGCTGTGGGCGTCGCAGCCGATGTAGATGTTCTTGTGCTTCCAGGCCATGGCGATCATCTCCTCGGTCCAGGGGATGCCGACATGGATGCCCACGAGCTTCAGCTCGGGGAAGTCGCAGGCCACCGCGTCGAGCGCGATCGGCCGGCCGACCGAGCGGCGGGGGTAGCGTTCGTCATAGACCAGCGACTGGCCGACCTGCAGCTGCAGCGGCACGTCCAGCTCGCAGGCCTTGGTGTAGAACGGGTACCACTTGGCGTGATCGGGGCCGAGCTCGTACCAATGCGGATAGAAATGCCCGCCGACGAAGCCGTATTCCTTCACCGCATGCTCGAAGGCCCGCACGCCCTTCATGCCCTCGGTCGGGTCGAGGCCGGCGAGGCCGCGGAAGCGATCGGGATGGGCCTGCACCGCATCGGCGACCAGCTCGTAGGGCACGTGGTAGCACGAGGGATGGCCGAGCTGGCCGACCTTGGCCGCGATCAGGAAGGCGATCTCGATGCCCGAGGCATCCATGCGGCGCAGCATTTCCTCGTGGCTGATACCCTCGAAGGTGCCGCGGTCCAGCCCGATCTTGCCGGTATAGAACTGGCTGCGATCGGGCCGGCCGGCCAAGGCTTCCCTGGTCCAGATATTGACGACGGTATCGATCGCCTTGATCTGCTCGCTCATCGCGGTCACAGGCCCAGGATGCGGCGGGCATTGCCGCCGATCAGCCGCGCCTTGACTTCATCGCTGAAGCCCAGCGCATCGATCTCGGCCAGCGACTTGGCCACCGTCTGCACCGGCCAGTCGGTGCCCCACATCACCTTGTGCGAGCCATCCTTGTTGGCCCAGTCGCGCTCGGCGATGTAGTCGAGCAGCGGCTTGCCCCAGGTCGAGGGCGGATGGGCGTCGGCGATGATGTAGACATGCTCGTAAGCCTTGGCCAGCATCACCATTTCCTCGAGCCAGGGCGCGCCGAGATGCAGGCCGATCAGCTTCAGGTCGGGGAAATCGAAGGCGACGTCGTCGAGCAGGATCGGCCGGCCGACGCATTTCGCACCGGAGCGCATCGAGTGGGTGCCGACCTGCAGGGTGATGGGCACGCCGAGTTCGCAGCACTTGGCATAGATCGGGTAATAGATCCGGTCGTTGATCGGCACGCCGAACCAGTGCGGGTAGACGTGGACGCCCTTGAAGCCCAGCTCCTTCACCGCGTATTCGATGTAGCGTACCATCTCCATCTTGCGCAGCGGATTGATGCCGACCCAGCCGAAATAGCGGTCGGGATACTTCTTCAGGAAGGGCGAGAGTTCCTCGGCGCGGACGAAATGCTCCTCGCCGCCGATGCCGTTGGCCGAGACGTTCGAAATCAGGCCCGACATCCTGACGCCGGCCTTGTCCATCTCGGCGATGTAGGCATCGGGATCGGCGGGCTTGACCAGCGAGCGGTCGATGCGGAGGTAGTCGTAGACGCCGACCTTGGTATTGGGCCGGAAATTCACCGAAACGTCGATGATGTCGCTCATACCATACCCTCGATTGGAAAAATTGATCAGACGACCTGGCCCGACGACTGGTGCCAGGGAATGACCCAGCGCTTCAGCCCGACGACGGCGAGGTAGAGCAGGAAGCCGATCACGGTCAGCAACAGGATCGTCGCGAACAGGAGGTCGACCTGGAACGAATTGAGGCTGGCGACGGCCAGATGGCCGAGACCGACATTGCCGCCGAGATATTCGCCGACCACGGCGCCGATGATGGCCAGCACGATGCCGACTTCCATGCCGCTCATGATGTAGGGCAATGATGCCGGCAGCTCGAGGAAGCGGGCATGGGCGCCCGAGGTGGCGTTGAGCGACAGCATGACGTCGCGATGGCCGGTCTCGATCGATTTGAAGCCGAGCAGCGTGTTGGCCATGATCGGGAAGAAAGCCAGCACCGCGGCGACGACGATCTTGGAGGTCGGGCCGAAGCCGAACCACAGGATGAACAGGGGGATCAGCGCCACCTTGGGCACCACCTGGGTGGCGATGATGAAGGGGCTGAGCACCCGTTCCAGCAGCGGGATCTTGGCCAGCAAGGCGCCGAGCAGCACGCCGAATACGGTGGCGACGACGAAGCCGAACAGGGTTTCATAGACCGTCACCGCCGCATGCCACCACGTCGAGGGGGTGACCAGCAGGCCCCAGAACGCCTTCAGCACTTCCAGCGGCGGCGGCAGCACGAAGCGGGAAACCTGGAAGACCGACACATAGGCATCCCAGCAGATGAAGAACGCCAGCAGCAGCAGCGGCGTGGTGATCCAGGTGAGCAGACTGCCCTTAGTCGACATGGTCCGAGACCCCCAGCAGGTCGCGCAGGCGATCCTGCAGTTCGTGAAAGGCCTGTTCGCGCTGGATCGCCATGGTGCGCGGCCGCGGGAAGCCAACCGGCACGATGGTCTCGATCTTGCCCGGGCGCGGGGTCAGCACGACGATGCGGTCGGCCAGGAAGATCGCCTCGGCGATCGAATGGGTGACCAGCACGACCGTGCCGCGGTTGGCCAGCCAGATCCGCTGCAGCTCGAGATTCATCTGCTCGCGCGACAGCGCGTCCAGCGCGCCGAACGGCTCGTCCATCAGGAGAATCGACGGATCGTAGGACAGGGCGCGGGCGATCGCGGCGCGCTGGCGCATGCCGCCCGACAGCTGGCGGGGATAGGCATCCTCGAAACCCGAAATGCCGACCTTGGCGCAGAGCGCCTCGGCCACCTTGCGCCGTTCGGGCGTGCCGCGCCCGCGCAGGCGCAGCGGCAGCGCGATGTTGTCGGCCACCGTCATCCAGGGAAAGAGGTTGGCATCCTGGAAGACGAAGCCGATCTGGTCGGCCACCGCGGCGTCGCGCCTGGCGCCCTGCCACAGCGGGCGGCGATCGACGACGATGGCACCCTCGGTGGGCTTGAGCAGCCCACCGATGATGCGCAAAAGCGTCGTCTTGCCGCAGCCCGAGGCGCCGAGCAGCACGACGAATTCGCCGTCGGCGATGTTCAGGTCGACGCGGGCCAGGGCTTGCACCTTGCGCTCGCGCCCATAGACCATGCCGACACCGTCGACGGCGATCTTGACGGCAGACTGCGCCGCCGCGGCTGCCATGTTCACGACGGCAGCTTGACGGCGAACTGATTGGTGTAGACCTGATCGCTGGCCCCCTGGGGCAGCAGACCGGCGCCGACCATCAGGAAGCGGCAGACCGCGAAGCGTTCGGGCACGTTGCGCAGCGGCTTGATGCCGCCGGGCGACCACGAGCCCTGCTCGGCGATCAGCGCCGCCTTGGCCGCCGCCGGGTCCTTGGCGTCGGAGATTTCCAGCGGCTTCATCTTGGCGATCGCGGCGTCGATCTTGCTGTTGTCGAGCAGTTCGGTCACCGCCATGTTCACGGCGTTGAGGAACTTCTGGCAGGTTTCCGGCCGCTTCTCGACCATCTCCTTGGTGGTGACCAGCACCTGGCCCGGCACCTTGGCAAAATCGTCGGTGTTCCAGGCCACGATCGGCGTGCCCGCGGCCTTCAGCGCCAGTACCGTCGAGGTCGAGGCGAGATAACCGGCGATGCGGCCCTGCTCGATCAGGCTGTAGGCGCCCGGCGCATTGCCGACGGCCTCGCGCGGCACCGTCTTCGGATCGATCTTGGCGCCGGCCAGCATCATGTCGAGCAGGTTTTCGGCCAGGCCGGCCTTGGAAATGATGCCGATGGTCTTGCCCTGGAAATCGGCCGGCGACTTGATCGGCGCCTTGGCCGGCGAGATCATCCAGATGGTCGAGGCCTGCGCGATCGTCGCGATGGCGACCAGCGGCGCGCCGCGCGAGACGGCGGTCATCAGGTCGATCGCGCCGGTGCGGCAGAACTGGGCCTGGCCGGCCAGCACCTGGGTGACCGCCGCGGCCGAGCCCGAGGCCGGCAGCACCGTGGCATCGAGGCCCTGCTGGGCGTAATAGCCCGCCGACAGCGGATAGAGCAGTTCGGAGAAGCCGATCAGGAAGGTGAAGGGGGTGAGGATCGTCACCTTCTCCTTGGCCTGCGCGAACGCGAGATCCGAGAACGCGGTGCCGGCCGCCAGGCCCGCGGCCCCCGCCAGTAGTTCACGCCGACTAAGCCTACCCATCGCTACCCCCTCCATGATGTCCGTGATCGAAAGATCATAATGTCTTGTCTTTATAGCTTATGGAACCCCGAGAACGAGTCAACCCACCATTCTCGCTGTCGTCCGGCAGTATGATCGCACTGCAGCGATGGCGCTGAAACGGGCAATAATCCTGCAATTTGTGCAGGGTTTGCCCAGGGCTGCGGCAGGCTGCAAACTAGGCTGATTGCGCTGGACGAAACGCCTTTGTTTGCTATATCTCTATGTCATTCGAGATGGAAAAATTGATGACCGACGACGCCCCGCTCAGCCAGGATCTGCCGACGCCGCTGTACCACCAGATCCAGCTGGTGCTGCGCGAGCGGGTCGAGCACGGCTATTACGGGCGCGACGGCCTCTTGCCCAGCGAGCAGGAGATCAGCCGCGAATTCGGCGTCTCGCGCATCACCGTCGCCCGCGCGGTCAACGAGCTCGCGGCGCTGGGCCTGGTCGAACGCCGCCGCGGCGCCGGCACCCGGGTCAAGCCGCGCAGCCTGCCGCCGCCGGTCGCCGCCGACATCGACGGCCTCTTGGAAAACCTGCTCGAGATGGGTTTGAAAACCCAGGTCGCCCTGCTCGAATTCGGCTTCGTGCTGCCGACCGACGACGTGCAGCGCGAATTGCAGGTCGGCCAGAACGAGCTGGTGCAGCGCGCGGTGCGCGTGCGCAGCCACGAGGGCGCGCCGTTCTCCTACCTCACCTCGTTCATCCCCGGCCATCTCGGCCGGCACTTCGGTGCCGAGGATCTCGGGGCGCGCCCGCTGCTCAGTCTGCTGGAGGAAAACGGCGTCAAGGTCGCCTCGGCGCGCCAGTCGTTCGGCGCCGTCCTGGCCGACCCGAAGGTCGCGGCGGCATTGGGCGTAGCCGTCGGCGCGCCGCTGCTGTCGATCGTGCGCACGGTGCTGGACCGCGACCAGCAGCCGGTCGAATACATCCGCATCCTTTACCGCCCCGACCGCTACCAGTACCGCATGACCCTGGAACGGGAGCGCAAGGGCAAAGGCCACGTCTGGGCATCAGGCAGCAAACGGTCGGGCAACGGCCGCATCAGGGGAGAGCAGGACCAATGAGCAAGGGTATCAATCGCCGTCGTGCATTGCAGCTGGCCGGCGCGGGGGCGGCGGCAGGGTTCATCGGCGTGCCGGCAGTGCTGCGCGCGCAGGCCGGCACGGTCAAGGTCGGCGTGCTGCATCCGGTTACCGGGCCGCTGGCCTATTCCGGCACGCAGTCGCGCGCCGGCGCCCTGCTCGCCATCGAGCACATCAATGCCGCCGGCGGCATCAAGGCGCTGGGCGGGGCCAAGATCGAGCCGGTGCTGGCCGACGCCCAGTCCAAGCCCGAGGTCGGCGCCGCCGAGATCGACAAGCTGAACGAGGCCGGCGTCTCGCTGGTACTGGGGCCGTTCGCGTCGGGCATCGCGCTCGCCACCACCCAGGCCGCGGCGCGCTACGACCTGCCGCATGTCGTCGATGTCGGCGTGGTCGACCAGATCGTCGGGCGCGGCCTGACCAACACGTTCCGCTTCGGCCCCGGCTTCGGCAAGATCACCTCGACCGCGCTGGAGAACCTGGTCAAGATCAACGATGCCGCCGGCAAGCCGGCCAGGACCGTGCTGATCGTGCACGAGGACTCGGCCTTCGGCGCCGGCATGGCCAAGCTCCTGAACACCGAGCTGCCGGGGCGCGGCTTCGAGGTGGTCGACACCATCTCACATGCCACGCCGACCCGCGACTTCACCAACATCGCGCTGAAGATCAAGTCGACCAACCCCGACCTGGTCATTCCCTCGAACTACCTGAACGAATTCATCCTGATGGCCCGCACGCTGCAGCAGCAGCGGGTGCGGCCGAAGGGCATCTACGCCATCCTCGGCGGTGCGGCCTCGAACATCAAGTTCGCCAACGAACATAACGAGGCGGCGCAGTACATCATGGACTGCAACCACTGGTACGACCCGCGCAAGCCGGTCTCCCAGGCCTTCGCCAAGGCCTGCGCCGCCAAGAAGATCGACCTGACCTACGAGGCGATGCTGAACTACGCCTGCATGCAGGTGATCGGCGATGCGCTGGAGCACGCCGCGTCGCGCGATCGCAAGAAGGTCACCGAGGCGCTGGCCGCCTCGAAGTTCGACGGCCATATCATGCCCTACGGCCCCACCCTGTTCGTCAACGGCCAGAACGAGGGCGCCCAGCCGGTCAACACCCAGATCCTGGGCAAGAACATCGAAGTGATCTTCCCCGACACCTTCGCCTCGGCCAAGGCGGTCTATCCGATCCCGCGGGCGTAAGGGAATCCCAGGGCCGTGAATGCCTCACTGCTGATACCGGCCCTGGTCAACGGGCTGACCACCGGCGCGATCTACGCGCTGGTGGCGCTCGGCCTGACGCTGATCTACGGCGTGCTGCACATCATCAACTTCGCCCACGGCTCGATCCTGATGGTCGCGCTGTACGGCGTCTATTTCCTCAATACCGGGCTCGGGATCGATCCCTATCTGGCGCTGCCGATCGCGGTGCCGGCCTTCTTCGTCCTGGGCTACGCGCTGCAGCGCGGCGTCATCGAGCATACCGCGCATGGCCGCGACCAGAACATCCTGCTGGTCACGCTCGGCCTGTCGATCATCATGGATAATCTGGCGCTCTATTTCTGGCGCTCCGACACCCGCACGATCGACGTGCCCTACGGCTTCGACGTCATCGATATCGGCGCGGCGCTGATCCCGGTGCCGCGCGCCGTCGCCTTCGCCGCCGCGCTCGCCATCGCCGGGCTGCTGTGGTTCCTGATCGGCCGCACCGACCTCGGCCGCGCCATCCGCGCCGTCGCCCGCGAACGCCAGGGCGCCCGGCTGATGGGCATCGACGTCGAGCACATCTACGGCCTGTGCTTCGGCATCGGCACGGCCACGCTGGCCGCCGCCGCCTGCCTGTTGCTGCCGTCGTTCTACGTCACGCCGCAGGTCGGCCATGCCTTCGTGCTGGTCGCCTTCACCACCGTCGTCCTGGGCGGCATGGGCAGCTTCACCGGGGCGCTGGCCGGTGGGCTGATCCTCGGCCTGGTCGAATCGGCCGGCGGCCTGCTGCTCGGCGAAAGCCTCGGCCAGATCGGCATCTTCGTCATCTTCATCCTGGTCCTGCTCTTCCGGCCGACCGGCCTGTTCGGGAAAACCGCATGACCCCGGATCGTCTGCGCCTCATCGCCGTCCCCGTGGTGCTGGCCGTGCTGGCCGCGGCCCCCCTGGCGCTCGGCACCGGCTACTGGCTGGGGCTCGCCACCACCACGCTGATGTTTGCCTGCCTGGCCCAGGCCTGGAACCTCCTGGGCGGCTATGGGGGGCAGTTTTCCTACGGCCATGCGCTGTTCTTCGGCACCGGCGCCTATGTCACCGCGGTGCTGCAGGTGCGGCTCGGCCTCGATCCCTGGACCGGCCTCGTCGCCGGCACGGTGGCCGGCGGGGCGATCGGCGCCTTCTGCGGCGCGCTGTCTTTCCGCTATGGCCTCAGAGGTTCGTACTTCGCGCTTGTCACCCTCGCCTTCGCCGAAGTCTTCCGCATCCTGGCGACCTCGGTGCCGTTCACCGGCGGCGGGGCCGGCATCCTGATCCCGCTGAAGGTATCGCCGGCCAATTTCCAGTTCGCCGACAAGGCCGGGTTCTACTATGCGATGCTGATCCTGTTCGCGATCAGCCTGATCGTCACGCTGGCCGTCGAGCGCTCGCGCTTCGGTGCCTATCTCGTCGCGGTGCGCGAGAACGAGGCGGCGGCGGCCGCACTCGGCATCGACATCTTCCGCGTCAAGCTATGGGCGATCACGCTGTCCGGCGCGCTGGCCGCGCTGTCGGGCGTGTTCTATGCCCAGTTCTTCCTCTATCTCGACCCGCATATCGCCTATGGCGCCGGCGTCTCGGTCGAGGCCCTGCTGGCCCCGATCATCGGCGGCATCGGCACGCTGTTCGGTCCGCTGATCGGGGCGATCGTCATGCGCGCGCTGGGCGAATTCGCCAATGTCTGGACCGACGGCGCGCCGGGCCTGAACCTCGCGCTGTTCGGCTTCCTCCTGATCCTGGTGCTGCGTTTCCTGCCCGACGGCATCGTCGGGCTGATCGGCCGGCTGGGGCGCCGCCATGCTTGAGGTGACCAACGTCTCCAAACGCTTCGGCGGGCTGCTCGCGGTCGACGGGGCGTCGCTGACGGTCGCGGCGGGTTCGATCGCCGGGCTGATCGGCCCGAACGGCGCGGGCAAGACCACGCTGTTCTCGATGATCGCCGGCGCCGTGCCGCCGACGGCCGGCGAGATCCGCTTCGACGGCCAGCGCATCGACGGGCTGCAATCGCACCAGGTCTGCCATCGCGGCATCGCCCGCACCTTCCAGATCACCCAGCCCTTCGCGGGGCTCAGCGTGCGTGAGAACATCGCGGTCGGCGCCCATCTGCATCATCGCCGCCGGGCCGATGCGCTGGCCGCCGCGGCCGAGGTGGGCAGGCTCGTCGGCATGGCCGCCCTGCTCGACCGGCCCGCGGCCTCGCTGACGGTTGCCGGCCGCAAGCGGCTGGAACTGGCCCGGGCGCTTGCCACCCGCCCGCGCCTCCTGCTGCTCGACGAGGTGATGGCCGGGCTGAATCCGACCGAGATCACCGAGATCATCGGGGTGATCCGCGCCATCCGCGATTCCGGCGTCACCGTGCTGTTGACCGAGCATGTGATGCAGGCGGTGATGAGCCTGTGCGAGCAGGTCCACGTGCTGAACCAGGGCCGCGTCATCGCCGCCGGCCCGCCGTCGCTGCTGGTGACCGACCCGAAGGTCGTCGAAGCCTATCTCGGCCGCGCCGCCGCCGGGCGGCTGGATCCGGGGGCGCGCCATGCTTCTTGAGGTCGGCGATCTCGAGGCGGGCTACGGCGCCGTCACCGTGCTGCGCGGCCTGTCGATGACGGTGGCGGCCGGCGAGATCGTCGCCGTGCTGGGCGCCAACGGCGTCGGCAAGTCGACCTTGAACAATACGCTGTCGGCCCTGATCCGGCCCAACCGGGGCACGATCCGCTTCGACGGCGCCGACATCTCGGCCGCCTCGCCGGCCCAGGTGGTCGCCGCCGGGCTGATCCAGGTGCCGGAAGGCCGCCGGGTGTTTCCCGATCTCAGCGTGCGCGAAAACCTGCTGCTCGGCAGCTATCGCCGCGGCCGGGCGCGGCGCGACGAGAATATCGAGCGGATCTGCACGGTCTTCCCCCGCCTGCGCGAACGCTTCGGCCAGGCCGCCGGCACGCTGTCGGGCGGCGAGCAGCAGATGCTGGCGATCGGCCGCGGCTTGATGGCCGAGCCGCGCCTGCTGATCCTCGACGAACCCTCGCTCGGCCTCTCGCCGCTGCTGGTCGAGGAAATGTTTGCGCTGATCCGCAGCATCAACGCCCAGGGGCTGTCGATCCTGCTGGTCGAGCAGAACGTGGCCCAGACGCTCGAGATCGCGCATCGCGCCTATGTGCTGGAACAAGGGCGCTTCGTCATGGCCGGCCCCTCGGCCGAACTGGCCGACGACCCCGGCCTCCGCCGCAGCTACCTGGGACTTTGAGGACCATGGCCGCCACGCTGACCGAAAAGATCCTGGCCCGCGCATCGGGCAAGACATCCGTGACGCCGGGCGAGATCGTCACGACCCGCGTCGACCTCGCGATGATGCATGATTCCGGCGGCCCCCGCCGGGTCAAGCCGATGCTCGAGCGCCTGAACGCCAAGGTCTGGGACCCCGACAAGATCGTCGTGGTCTCCGACCACTACGTGCCGGCGATCGATGCCGAAAGCGCCGAGATTCTCGACCTTACCCGCAAATGGGTGAAGGCGGCCGGCATCGGGAAATTCTTCGACATGCGCGGCATCTGCCATGTCGTGCTGCCCGAGAACGGGCTGATCCGGCCGGGCATGCTG
>JAEYTW010000777.1 GCA_023433835.1 Pseudomonadota bacterium
CAGCATGCCCAGGCCCGAACCGATCAACGCGCTGGCCGCGGCCAGCCGGAAGGTGGGCCAGGCGAAACGGGGCGCGGTCCCCGGCCGGGGGCGAAACGCGGCCAGGGCCAGGAAGAAGCTGGCCGCAACCGCGCAGCGCACCGCCATCGCCGCGAACGGGCTGACATGGTCGGCCATCACCGGCTGGGCCGTCAGCGCCCCGGCCGCCTGGCCGGCCGCCGCGATCAACCCGAACAGGACGCCGCGGTTGCGGCCGTCCGACGGCGCGGCACCGATCCGCCGGTCGCGCGGGCCGCCGTAGAGCACGGCCAGCATGACACCCGCGACGACCAGCACGATGCCGCCGATCTGGACCGGCCTCAGCCGCTCATCCAGCAGCACCACGCCCAGCACTGCCGCCACCGGCGCGTTGAGCGAGAACACCAGCATCGTCGAGCGCGGGCCGATGCCGAAGATCGCGGCGTTCAGCGCGGTCTCGGCGATGATGATGCCCGTAAGCGAGGAGACCGCCAGCCAGAAGAGATGCCAGGGTTGCAGCCCCGCCCAGCCGCCCACCGCGGTGGTCAGCACCACCATCGTCAGGGTCACGGTCAACTGGCGCCAGCGCGTCAGCGTGACGACGCCGACCCTGCCCGCCAGCTCGGCGGACAGCATGGAAGACAACGCGATGCAGAGCGCGGTGCCGATGGCAAAGAGTTCTGACATGGAAGGACGAAACCGGAAGCGATATGGCGCCGATCGCCACCTTGGCACGGCTTGGCCTTGCGTCGCGCGACAAAATGGACCGGCGCGTATCGCGGTTGCGACGATGGGGCCGATCAAAGTCAGGGCGGCCATCGGGCCGCCCTGGATAGTCCTCAGTGCCGCGGGCCGCTCTTTGCCCGCTTGATCCGCTTGGCCATCGACCAGCGATGGACTTCCGACGGGCCGTCATAGATGCGGAAGGCCCTGATGTCGCGGAAGATCTGGTGGACCGGGGTATCGTCCGACACGCCGGTCCCGCCCAGTACCTGGACGCAGCGATCGGCGACGCGGTACAGCGCCTCGGAGACGGAAACCTTGGCCAGGCTCGATTCCGCGGTGCCGGCACCGTGGCCGGCGTTGTCCAGCACCCAGGCGCACCAGTCGATCACCAGTTCGGCCTGTTTCAGGTCGATCTCGTTGTCGGCCAGCATGAAGCCGACGCCCTCGTGGTCGACCAGCGGCTTGCCGAAGGCCTGGCGGGTGCAGGCATAGTCGACCGCGATGTCATGGGCGCGCTTGGCCGCGCCCCACCAGCGCATGCAATGGGTCAGCCGCGCCGGGGCGAGACGGACCTGGGCATAGCGGAAGCCTTCGTCGACCTCGCCGAGGATCTGGTCGGCCGAGACGCGCACATCCTCGAGCTTCATGACGGCATGCCCGCCCGGCATGGTCCGGTCGATGGTATCGAGCACGCGCTCGATGCCGATGCCGGGCGTGTCCATGTCGGCCAGGAACATGGTCGCGCCCTTGTCGGTCTTGGCCATGATGATGCCGAAGCCCGCACCCTTGGCGCCGGTGATGAAGGTCTTGCGGCCGTTGATCACCCAATGGTTGCCGTCGAGCCGCGCCGTCGTCTTCATCATCGACGGGTCCGAGCCGGCGCCGCCGTCGGGTTCGGTCATCAGGAATGCGGAACGGGTCTTGCCCGCCGCCAGCGGCCGCAGGAAGCGCTCCTTCTGCTCCTTGCTTGCCACCTTCTCCAGCAGCGCCATGTTGCCTTCGTCCGGCGCCATGATGTTGAGCGAGACCGGGCCCAGCAGCGAATAGCCGGCGGCGCGGAAGACCGTGGCGATCTCGCGGTGGTTCAGCCCATGGCCGCCGAATTCCTCGCCGACATGGGGCGACAGCAGGCCGGCCTCGCGAGCACGGCCTTGCAGCTCGCGACATAGATCGTCGGACGGACCATGCGCCTCGACACGCGGATCGCGCTCATAGGGGATGACGACATCGCGGATGAAGGCCTCGACCCGGGCCGCCAGCGCGGTTTCGCGCTCGCCGCGCTTCAATTCGATCATGTCGTCCTTCTCCTCCTGACCGTGACCGGCGGCACCTTAGTCGCGCCCCGTTCAAAAGCCAATATGGCAACATGTTGATAAAACGATGGCCGACCGATCGTGACCGCATGTTGCGCGCGGTGCGCTATCGGCTCTCAGCCGATCTTCCTCGGCTCCTCTCTCAAGGAGAGACGACACGACACACCGCTCTCGTGCTCCGGGACACCACAACCACAGCGTGCGGTCGAGCCGGATAAAACGAACAAGTTTTTATACATTTTTTTGACAGTCCTATACTCGCAGCACGCTCATGGTCCATGCATCCAATCAAACCCAAGCGGTGGAGCTGGCCGATGCAGCACGTCAAAATTCTCTGGAAGATCATTTGCGCGATCGTCCTGTTGGCACTCGTAGCAATCGCTACGACGTCACTATCCATCTACCAAATGAGTCATATAGACAGTCGATACTCCAACCTTGTGCGCAACGACGCCGGCGGCATCATCTGGCTCGCACGCTCGACCGCAACGGTGATGCAGACCTCAAGCCTGCTTTACCAGATGATCGCGCAAACCGACGAAGCGTCCATCCACCAAACGGTGTCATTTTACGACTCAGTTACTCGCGAATATGTGAGCCGACTCGACAAGGCGGCGGCGGGATTGCCATTTCTGCGCGCCGAAATCGGGGAATTTCGCCTGACCTATGAGAAACTGGTGCGTCAGGCCGAAGACGCCAAGAAGCTGGCAATCATCAACACGCCTGAATCCAATGCAGAGGCGTCGCAGTTGGTTGACAAGACTATCGGTCCTGGGCTCGAAGCGTTGCGCAGCCAGACCGTGAAGCTGCTGGAGAAGGCGCAGGCCGATCTCGACAGCGCCTCGACCGAGATGTCGGCAAGCTATGTCGCCACCCGGAACGGCCTGATCATGACCCTGGGCATCGGCGTCCTGGCCGTGTGCGCGCTGGCCTTCTGGATTGCTCAAGGGGGCATCGCGGCGCCGCTGCGACGCCTGGCCGACACCATGGCCGTGCTGGCGCGCGGCGACTATTCGGCCGTCGTCGCCGGCCAGTCCCGTCGCGACGAAGTCGGGTTGATGGCCCGCAGCGTCGAAGTCTTCAAGCAGAATGGCCAGGAAGGCCTGCGCCTGACGGCGGAGGCCGAGCGCAACCGCATCGAGCAGGAACGCCTGACCCGCGGGCGCGAGGAGGCCGACCGCCTCACGGCCGAGGAACGCCGCCAGGCCGAGGCCGGGGCGAAAGCAGCCGAAGAGCGCCGCCAGCGCGAGGCCGAGGAGGCCGAACGGCGCCTGGCCGACGAACGCCGCGAAGCGGCCGAACGCCAGCGGCGGGAGGTCGAGGTGGCCCGCAAGCAGGAGATGTCGCGCCTGGCTGACGCCTTCGAGTCGGCTGTCGGCGGGGCGGTGAATTCCGTCGCCTCGGCGGCGACGGAAATGCAGGCGACCGCGCAGACCATGACCGGCATCGCCGACCGTACGTCGCAACAGTCGCTGGCCGCGTCGGCCGCCACCGAGCAGGCGGCGGCCAATGTCCAGACCGTCGCCTCGGCCTCCGAGCAGCTTGCCGCCTCGATCCGCGAGATCGCCGGCCAGGTGGCCAGTTCCTCGCGCATCGCGCAAGGGGCGGTCGAGCAGGCCGAGAAGACCGACCGTATCGTCCGCGGCCTCGCCGCCGCGGCCGAGAAGATCGGCAACGTGGTCGGCCTGATCAACACCATTGCCGGCCAGACCAATCTCCTGGCCCTCAACGCGACCATCGAAGCGGCCCGCGCCGGCGAGGCCGGCAAGGGTTTCGCCGTCGTGGCCTCGGAGGTGAAGTCGCTGGCCAACCAGACGACGCGCGCGACCGACGAGATCGGGCAGCAGATCGCCGAGGTCCAGACGGCAACCCAGGAAGCCGTGGCGGCTATCCACGAGATCGGCGACGTCATCGGCCAGATCAGCGAGATCGCCGGCGCGATCGCCTCGGCGGTCGAGGAACAGGGCGCGGCGACGCAGGAAATCGCCCGCAACGTCGAGGAGGCGGCGTCCGGCACGCGGGACGCCTCCGCCAATGTCACCGAGGTCAACCGCTCGGCAGGCGAGGCGGGTGTTGCCGCCGGCCAGGTCCTTGATGCCTCGGGCGAACTGTCGGTGCTGGCCGAGCGGCTGCGCGGCGAAGTCACGAGCTTCGTGGCCCAGGTCCGCGCCGGCTGATCCCGCCCGGCGACACCTGCTCCATCGGCGCCGCGGGGG
>JAEYTW010000454.1 GCA_023433835.1 Pseudomonadota bacterium
CGCCGGCATCGGCGAGCGCGGCGCGGCGGCGCTGAAGGAGTGGGGCTTCGCCGACGACGCGGTCGCCGGCATGACCGCGTCGGGCCTGATCAAGGCCGGGGCGTGACCGGCCGCCTCCAGGCCAAGGTCGCGCTCGTCACCGGCGCGGCCAGCGGCATCGGTGCCGCGGTCGCCGCGATGATGACGGCCGAAGGCGCCGTGGTGATCGGCGCCGACCTCGCCGCGCCCGCAGGCGGCGGCATCGTCCTCGACGTCACCGACGAGGCGCAGTGGGATGCCGGCATCGCCGGCATCCTGCAGGCCCATGGCCGGCTCGACATCCTGGTCAACAATGCCGGCATCGGGTTCTCGAAGCGGGTCACCGAGATGACCTTCGCCGAGTGGCGCCGGGTGCAGGCGGTCAATCTCGACGGCGTGTTCCTCGGCTGTCGCGCCGCCTTCCGGGTGATGAAGGACCAGCCGGGCGGCGGATCGATCGTCAACGTTTCCTCGATCCTGGGCCTGGTCGGCCAGCCCGAGACCTCGGCCTACAGCGCCGCCAAGGGCGGCGTCACGCTCCTGACCAAGTCGCTGGCGCTGGAGGCCGCGCAGAACCACTGGCCGATCCGCGTCAACTCGGTGCATCCGGCCTATGTGCAGACCGCGATGATCGATCAGGCGGTGGCGCGCGCCGACGACCCCGACCGCTTCCGCCGGCATCTGGAGCGCCTGCAGCCGATCGGCCGGATGGCGGCCCCCGAAGAGATCGCCGCCGGCATCGTGTTCCTCGCCTCCGACGAGGCGAGCTTCGTCACCGGGACGCAACTGGCGGTGGATGGCGGACTGACGGCGCGCTGATCTGACTTGTGATGGTGCCTTGCGGCGCCATCGCCGCGCCCGCACAAGCGCATAGGCGCTGACTTAGACTCGCGATCGAGCTCGAAACAGCCAATCGTCGTTCCGGCGAAAGCCGGAACCCAGGGTAAGCGCCGTGCCGGTTGCGACGCCCTTGCCCTGGATGCCGGCTTTCGCCGGCATGACGATGGCTTTTGGGGTGCCAGCAAAGCCTTATGTCAGCGCCTATGGGCGCAAGCGGGTGCCTGGGACGAGGGCTTTGCCAGCGGGGTGCGCTTTCCCTGGACCCGGGGTCTACGCTTCGCTTCGCCCGGGGTGACGATTGGCTCTCAGACGGCGGGCGTCCGCCCCAAGGCCTCGCGCAGCAGGAGGTAGACCTTGCCGACGTCGGCGGTGACGAAGGCCGAGGAGAGCAGTTCCTCGTGCTCGTTGCCCTTGGCTTCGGCCAGCAGCCGCTCGAAGTCGCCGACATAGCGGTCGACATAGCGGCGGAATTCGTCCTCGGCCTGGTATTTCTGGCGGATCGCGTCGATGTCGCGCTGCTCGATGATGCGGCGGGTGAACAGGCCGCGCTCGCCCTTGTAGTAGCGCTTCCACAGTTCGTCCGAAAGCGTGCGGTCCAGCAGGCGGCTGATGTCGATGGCCAGCGAGTTCAGGTTCTCGGTGATGAACGACGCGGTCTTGAAGAACTGGCCCGAGCGCAGGGCCTGGGCCGCCTTGCGCAATTCCTCGGCCTGCTGGCCGGCGTTGATCGCAGCGGTGGCGAGCGTCTCGGCCTGGACGCGGAAGGTCTGGGCGGCGCCTTCCGACTGGCGCTGGGCCAGATCGGCGGCGTCGCGCAATTCGACCGAGCGGCGGTTGAGGCTGTCGCTCGCCTCGTTGGCCTTGGCGGCGGCGCGGTCGGCCGAGGTGGCGAAATCGGCGCCGGACTGGGCCATGCGCTCGCCCAGGCTGCCCAGCCGCTGGGCCAGCCGGTCGGTGCGGTTCTCGATGTCTTCGGAGGTGCGCCGGACCAGTTCGCCGACTTCCTCGGTGCGCTGCACGGCGGCCTGCGAGGCCTGCTCGATCTCGCGGGCGCGGCGCTGCAGCCCTTCGCCGACGTCGTTGATCTCGCCCTGCGCGGTGCCGGCGGCGAGCGTCAGGTCGCGGGCGCGTGAATCGAAGGCGGCCGAGGCCTCGGTCAGCTTCTGCGCGGCATAATCCGAGGCCCGGCCGATCGCCTGGGTGGTGTTGTCGAACGAGGTGGCGATGCCTTCGGTGCGCTTGATCGCTGCATCGGAGGCGGCGGCGAGGTCGGCGGTGCGGCGCTTGAGCGAGTCACCGATCGAGGCGGCCTGCTGGGCGAGATCGGCGGCCAGCCGGCCCAGCGCGGCCGACTGTTCCTCCATCGTCGTCGACAAGGTATCGGTATGGCCGAGCGCGGTCCGCGCCGCCTCGTCCAGCGCGCCGGTGCGGTCGGCGGCGGCCTGGGCCAGTTCGTCGATCTCGGCCTTCGCGGCGACGACCAATTCGGCCAGGTTGGTGATCTCGGCCTTGGCCTTGCTGCCGATGGTCTCGAGCGTATCGGTCTGCTGCCGGGCGAGATCGCCCAGCTGGTACATGTTGGCCGACAGCCGTTCGGTGACCACGGTCAGGTCCTGGCTCTGCGAGCGGGCGGCCTCGCCGGCCTGCTTGGCCTGGAGCGTGGCGCGCTCGGCCGAGGCGGCGAGGTCCTGCAACTGCTGGCGCGAGACTTCGCCGATCGCCTGCAGGCGGGCGACGATGCGCTCGGACGTCTGCTGCAGGGCCAGCGCGTCCTGGCC
>JAEYTW010000457.1 GCA_023433835.1 Pseudomonadota bacterium
CGGCTGAACTGCATCTGGCCGCCCGGGCGCTTGAAGAACATCACGAGTTGGCCGGCGACCTTAAGCGCGAGGTCGCGGCCGAGATCCTCCTCGACCAGGGCCAAAGCGAGGTCGAGGCCCGCGGTCACCCCGGCGGCGGTGCGCAGGCGCCCGTCACGGACATGGATGGCGTCGGCCTCGACCGTGACGTCCGGAAAGGCCGCGGCCAACCGCGCGGCCACCGCCCAATGGGTGGTGACGCGCCGGCCGACCAGCAGGCCTGCCGCGGCCAGGAAGAACGCGCCTGAGCAGATCGAGCCGTAGCGGCGCGCCCGCGGCGCCTGGCGGGCAAGCCAGCCGGTGATCGCGGCGGCCGGCCGCGTTTCGGCCGCCTGGGGGCAGCCGGCAACCAGCAGCGTGTCGGCGGCGATGTCGTCGCCGATCGACTGGTCGGCCACCACCCGGATGCCCGACGACGACACGACCGGCCCCGGCCTGAGGCCGACGACGACCAGCCGGTAGGCCGCCCGGCCCGCCTGGACGTTGGCCTCGGCGAAGACGTCGAGCGGCCCGGCGACATCGAGCAGTTGAACGCCCGGCACGGCGAGGATCGCCACGGTTTTCGTCATGCCGGCCTCCGAAGTCCGCCTGGGCATGGATATGGCAGAATATGACGTATTCCGTCAATTGCTGACAAACCGGCCGAACCCTACCCTGGTCGCCATCAACCGATGGAGACGACCGATGACCCTGACGATCGACGGGGTGAGCATCCCCGACAGCAGGCTGGCCCGCGCCGCGACCGACCTGGTACGCGACATCACCACGCCGTTGCTGTTCCACCATTCCTCACGCGTCTATTACTTCGGCGCCCTGGCGGGCCTGGCCCGCGGCCTGAAGTTCGATGCCGAACTGCTCTACGTCGGGGCGATGTTCCACGACGTCGGGCTGATGCCCGGCCATGCCTCGGCGGACGAGCGCTTCGAGGTCGACGGCGCCAATGCCGCCCGCGATTTCCTGCGCGGCCATGGCATCGCCCAAGGCGACATCGACACCGTGTGGACGGCGATCGCCCTGCATACCACGCCCGGCATCCCCAGGCACATGCACCCGGTGGTCGCGCTGGTGACGGCGGGCGTCGAGATGGACGTGCTGGGCCTGACCCACGCTGACTACGCCAGACCGGCCCGCGAGGCCGTAGTGCACGCCCATCCGCGCGGGCCTCATTTCAAGGAGGAGATCATCCAGGCCTTCTACGACGGCATCCGCCACAAGCCCGAGACCACCTTCGGCAACGTCAAGGCCGACGTACTGGCCGACAAGGACCCGCATTTCCACCGCGGCAATTTCTGCAGCGTGATCCGCGGTTCGGCGTGGAAGGATTAGTCTACGGACCTCCAGGTGCGTCGTGATCCGGACGCTCAGATCACAATGTCTGCGTGTTCCTTCAACTGAACTGCTGCATTGACACCCAGGGGGTCTAGAATGACACGCACGCCTTCGCGACGAGCGAACTTGAATGCAGGAACAAAATCTCTATCCGCCGTGACGACGACAATGGCCCGAACCATATCGCGGAGAGCCAATCGGGCGATATCCATTCCGATCCGCATGTCGACGCCTTTCTGCTCGACATTGAGTTCGAAATCGGTGTCCACAAGCTCCCGCTGGTTGCGCACGACGGCCTTGCGCGCCTCTTCCCTCAAGGTCCAACGATTTTCGGCGAGGTAGGTTTCGCCGAAGCGGAGAGCGACGTTGGGTTTGAGCTTGAGTCTCCCATAGAGCGCTTGGGCGTGATTGAAGCGCTCGGTACTGGCGAGGTTCCACCGTCTACCAGTTACCGGCCGAGCGACGTTTCCGGTCAAAGGCGGCGCATCGTAGTAATAGATGCGCAGCAACTCATATTCGGTCAGCCATTCAAGCCGCTGGATACGCTCGCATTCCTGTTCAATATCGTCGGCGGTCGTGAACGATCGGTCGCCGTTCGACCGCTTTCGTGAATTCAGGACCTTGGTGGCAAAGCCTCCATCGATCATGATCGCGTAGCGGGATCGGAGCATTGCCTGCTTTGCGGACAAATTGGGGCTGGCGTCTTGCCTCCTGCCCCCTGGGGAGCTCTCAACAACAAGACGCCAGCCCGCTCGTTTATCTCGGTGGCGAAAATCGCCGATATGCCGAAGATAAGAAGAAATGGCAAAAGATCAAGCAACCTTTAAGTGCCGAATCATCCCGCCCGCAGCGTGATTACCCCGGCGGCGATGATCACCACCGCCGTCCAGCGCGGCAGGCCGACATGCTCGCGCAGGACGAAGGCGCCGATCAGCGTGCCGAAGACGATCGAGCTTTCGCGCAGCGCCGCGACCAGCGCCAGCGGCGCCTGGGTCGCCGCCCAGATCGCCAGGCCGTAGGACCCGACCGAGCCGGCACCGCCCAGGAGCGCGATGCGGCCGCGCGTGCGGCCATAGGCGATGATCGGCCCGAGCCGCCGGCGGCTCATGGTCAGCGCCAGCACGCCCAGTGCGTCCAGCAGGAACAGCCACAGCACGTAGGAGATCGCGTGGCCCGAATTGCGGGCGCCCAGACCGTCGGCGATCGAATAGCCGGCGATCACCAGCGCGTTGGCCAGCGCATAGCCGCTGGCCCGCCCGAAGCGGCCGGTGCGGCGCCGTTCGGACAGCACCAGGGTCAAGGCGCCGCCCGAGACCATCAGCACCGCGATCCACCCGATCGTGCCGATCTTCTCGCCGAGCGCGAGCCAGCCGATCAGGGCGACGAGCGGCGGGGCCGAGCCGCGCATCAGCGGATAGCCGACGCTCAGGTCGCCGGTCTGGTAGGTCTTGACCACCAGCGCGGCATAGACGACGTGCAGCGCCAGCGAGGCGGCGAGGAACGGCCAGCTGGCCAAGGGCGGCAGCGGCAGGAAGGGCAGCGCCACGGCGGCGATCAGCCCGGCGCCGAGCGACACCATCAGCATGTCGAGCAGCTTGTCGGTGCCGGCCTTGATCAGCGCGTTCCAGCCGGCGTGCAGCGCGGCCCCGAACAGGACGGCCAGGAAGACCGGCCAGGGCAGCGTCTCAGCCACCGGCGTAGCGAACCTCCAGATGACGCCGGAACGCCGCGGCCGACAACGGTTCGCCGGTCGCCTGGGTCAGGATCTCGTCGGTGGTGCCGAACGAGGCTTTGGCGTGGACGTTGGTGCCGAGCCAGGCGAACAGCGCGGTGAAGTCGCCCTGCCCGGTCTGCGCGTCGAGATCCGGAATCGCCGTCCGCGCCGCCTGGAACAGCTGGGCCGCGGCCATCGCGCCGAGCGTGTAGGTCGGGAAATAGCCGAAGGCGCCGCTCGGCCAATGGACATCCTGCAAACAGCCGTCGCGGTCGTCGGGTACGTCGACGCCCAGGAGCGTCATCATGCCGTCGGCCCAGGCGCCCGGCAGGTCGTCGAGGTCGAGATCGCCCGACAGCAACGCCTGTTCCAGCCGGTAGCGCAGCATGACATGGGCGGGATAGCAGACCTCGTCGGCCTCGACCCGGATCAGCCCGGGCGCGACGCGGGTCAGCCAGCCCCCGAGGTTCCCGGCCGTGAACGGGCCGCCCTCGACGCCGAAAGCGTCGCGGATCAGCGGGGCTGCGAAACCGATGAAGGCCGGACCGCGGGCCAGCTGCATCTCGACCAGCAGGCTCTGGCTTTCATGCAGCGCCATGCCGCGCGCCTCGCCGACCGGCTGATGGCGCCAGGCGGCCGGCAGGCCGCGCTCGTAGAGGGCATGGCCGGTCTCGTGCAGCGTCGCCATCATCGCCTGGGCGAATTCGTCCTCGCGATAGCGGGTGGTCAACCGCACGTCGTCGGGGATGCCGCCGGTAAACGGGTGGTGGCTGACGTCGAGCCGGCCGTGGTTGAAGTCGAAGCCCAGCGCCTGCATCAACCGCACGGAGAGCCGGCGCTGTGCCTCGATCGGGAAGGTCCCGTCCGGCACCAGCGGCAACGGCCGTTCATCCTGCGCGGCCAGCGCGCGGTCGAGCAGGTCGGGCAGGAACGCGGCCAGCTCGCCGAACAGGTCGTCGACGCGGGCCGAGGTCATGCCCGGTTCGAACTGGTCGAGCAGCGCGTCGTAACCATCGACGCCCAAGGCCGCCGCCTTGGCGGCCATCGCCTCTCGGCTCAAGTCGAGGACGGTTGCGAACGGCGCCTTGAAGCCGGCGAAATCATCCTCTTTCCGGGCGGTGCGCCAGACCATCTCGCAGCGCGCGGTGGCGCGGCTCAGCGCGCCGACGAGATCGGCCGACATCGCGGTGGCATGGCGCCAGCGCCGGCGCATCTCGCGCAGGTTGGCGGCCGGCCAGGGGTCGAGCGCGTCGCCATCAGCCGTCTCGAGCAATTCGGCCACCGCCGGCGCGGTCAGCATCTCGTGCTGGATCTGGCGCAGGGTCGCGACCTGCTCGGCCCGCGCCTCCGAACCGCCGTCCGGCATCATCACCGCCTCGTCCCAGCCGAGCATCGACAGCGCGCCGTCGATCGCGCCGATGCGGTGGAAACGCGCCTGGAGATCGTCGTAGGCGGTCATGACTTACCCCTTCTTCGGCTGCGGCGCCTTGTCCTCGCGGGCGAGGTTGCGATGCCACAGGACGTAGATGACCGCCAGCGCGATGACGAACGAATACCAGGTGATGGCGTATTGCAGGTGATTGTTCGGAATCTCGAGCTGGGTCTGGCCGCCGACCGGCAGGCCGCCGGGGTTGGGCGTCGCGTCGGCCTCGAGGAAGAACGGCGGCGCCTCGACGCCGAGATAGCGGTTCAGCTCCGGCAGGTTCGGGTGGAACCAGAGGTTGCGGGCCGGTTCGTTGGCCGGCACCAGCCAGGGCTTGGGCCAGGGCGGCATGACCAGACCGGTGACGGTCACCTGACCGGCCACCTGGCCCGCGGCCCGCTTGCCGGCGTCGCGCTGTGCTTCGGGCACCCAGCCGCGGTTGACCAGGATGATCTGGCTGTTGTCGGCCCGGCGGAACGGCAGGATGATCTGATAGCCTTGCCGGTTGTGCAGCGAATAGGCGATCAGGTGCGCCTCGCGCCCGTAGAGGAATTCGCCGGTCACCGAGGCCGGGCGATAGCGCCATTCCTCGGGATCGAACGGCCAGGCCGGCAGCGGCGCCGGCGGCTGGTGGACCCGCGCCTCGATGGTCGCGATGACGTCACGCTTCCACATCAGGCGGTTGACCTGCCAGGAGCCGAGGCAGAACAGGATGATCAGGGAGGGAATGGTGAACAGGGTCGGCCACAGCCGCGGCCGGGTCCCGAGCAGACGTTCGATCACGGTCGGTTCGCCTCGTCTTCGTCGTCGGCGAACTCGATGTCCTGGGTCGCCTTGTGCTTGAACTGCAAGGCGATCAGCGTCGCCTTGAACGGCCG
Source organism: Pseudomonadota bacterium (assembly GCA_023433835.1). Classification (GTDB taxonomy): domain Bacteria; phylum Pseudomonadota; class Alphaproteobacteria; order Ferrovibrionales; family Ferrovibrionaceae; genus JAFKFH01. Next base: position 5,384 of record JAEYTW010000457.1, read on the forward strand.
CAGCAACCCGAAGGTCAGCCCGACCGTGAGCGGCAGCCATAGCACGACATGCAGCCAGTAGGGCGGAGAAAAGCGGACCTCGGTCCACAAGGCCAGGCCGACGACGATGAAGCCGACGACGAAGATGACGAAGACGGCCGGGCCGTCGCCGGAATCGGCCCGGGCGAGGTCGAAACCGCAGGCCTCGCACCGGGGACGCACGTCGAGGAAGCCTTTGAACAAGGGCCCCTCGCCGCAATTGGGACAGCGGCAGAGGAGCCCTGATCGCAGCGCCGAGACCGGCGCGGTCGGTTGGGTGGTCAAGTCGTGATCAGCCGTGATGCGCGGTGCCGCCGGCGCCCCACCAGTAGATCGCGACGAACAGGAACAGCCACACGACATCGACGAAATGCCAGTACCAGGCCGCCGCCTCGAAGCCGAAGTGATGCGTCGGGGTGAAATGGCCCTTCAGGCCGCGCAGCAGGCAGACCAGGAGGAAGATCGTCCCGATGATCACATGGGCGCCGTGGAAGCCGGTGGCCATGTAGAAGGTCGAGGCGTAGATGCCGTCCTTAAAGGCGAAGGCGGCATGGTGATATTCGTAGGCCTGCACGCAGGTGAAGAAGGCGCCGAGGACCACGGTCAGGGTCAGCCCCTGGATGAAGCCCTTGCGGTTGCCTTCGACCAGCGCGTGATGCGCCCAGGTCACCGTGGTGCCCGAGAGCAGCAGGATCAGCGTATTCATGAACGGCAGGTGCCAGGGATCGAACACCGCGATGCCCTTCGGCGGCCAGGTGCCGCCGATCTCGGCCGTCGGGAAGAACGCGGCGTTGAAGTAGGCCCAGAACCAGGCGACGAAGAACATCACCTCGGAGGCGATGAACAAGACCATGCCGTAGCGGTGATGGAGCTGGACGACCGGGGTGTGATGGCCCTCGTGCTCCGCCTCGCGCACCACGTCGCGCCACCAGGCGAACATGACGTAGCCCATCAGCAGCAGGCCCGGCACCATCCAGGCATAGCCATAGCCCTGCATGCCCGCGATGAACCCGAGGGCCAGCGCCAGCGCCGCGACCGACCCGACGAGCGGCCACGGGCTCGGGTCGACCAGATGATAGTCGTGACCTTGAGTAGTTTGGCTAGCCATGTGCCCCCTTCACTCCTTTGACAGTGCCCGCAAGGTTGCCCCCCGCGGACTTCCTCCTCAGTTCGTCCCCGCGCCCGCGCCCTGCTTCAGCGCCGCCTGTTTTTCCGGCAGCTCGAAGAAGGTGTAGGACAGGGTGATCGTGTTGACCTCGCGCGTCGCCCGGTCGGTCGCAATCGACGGGTCGACGAAGAACGAGACCGGCATCTCGACGGTTTCGCCCGGCTCCAGCCGCTGTTCGGTGAAGCAGAAGCAGGCGACCTTGTTGAAATAGATCCCGGCCTTGTCGGGCGAGACATTGTAGCTGGCCTGGCCGACGATCGGCCGGCTGGACGTATTGGTCGCGCGGTAGAAGGCCAGCCGCTCCTCGCCGACGGTGACGCGGACCTCGCGCTCGACCGGCTCGAACTTCCAGGGCAGGCCGCGGGCGATGTCGGCGTTGAAGCGGACGGTCACGACCTTCTCGCCCGGCTTGTCCGGCGCGCGCTCGGCCCGCTGGGTGGTGCCGCCGTAGCCGGTGGCGCGGCAGAACATGTCGTAGAGCGGCACGGCGGCGAACGACAGGCCGATCATGCCGAGAACCACCGCCGAACACGTCAGCGCGATGCGCAGCCGGGCACGGGCTTCGGGATCGCGGCGGGGATCGAGCTCGTCCGACATCACGACCCCGACTTCAGCTTGACGATGGTGACGACGAAGAACAGCACCACCAGCGCCCCGAGCGACAGGGCGATGGCCAGGTTGCGCTGGGCGCGGCGGCGATATTCCTCGGAACCCGGCTTCATGCGACGAGGCCCAGCCAGTGTTCGGCAGCCATCAGCGCGAACACCAGGAACAGGTAGAGGATCGAATAGGCGAACAGCTGCTTGGCCGGCTTGTCGGTGCCGCGCGTCGCGCCGGTCCCGTCCTGGTCGCGCCAGACGCGCCAGGCCAGGCCGAGGAAGGCCGCGCCGAGCACGATCGTGCCGATGCCGTAGAGCATGCCGGTATAGCCCAGTGCCCAGGGCGACACGACCAGCGGCACCAGCAGCACGGAATAGATGACGATCTGCCGCCGCGTCTCGCGCGGGCCCGCCACCACCGGCAGCATCGGCACGCCGACGCGGGCATAGTCGCCGCAGCGGAACAGGGCCAGCGCCCAGAAATGGGGCGGCGTCCACATGAAGATGATGGCGAACATCAGGATCGAATAGAGGCTGACATCGCCGGTGACGGCCGCCCAGCCGATCATCGGCGGGAAAGCGCCGGCGGCGCCGCCGATGACGATGTTCTGCGGCGTCCGCCGCTTCAGCCACATCGTGTAGATGAAGACGTAGAAACCGATGGTCAGCGCAAGCAGGCCGGCCGCCGCGACATTGACCACGAGGCCCATCATCGCCACCGAGGCGACCGCGAGCCCGACGCCGAAGCCCAGCGCCTCGCCGGGCAGGATGCGGCCTTGCGGGATCGGGCGGCCCTGCGTGCGCGCCATGTCGGCGTCGATGTCGGCGTCGTACCACATGTTGAGCGCGCCGGAAGCGCCCGCGCCGATTGCGATGCACAGGATGGAGATTGCGGCAATGACCGGATTGAGGGCGCCCGGAGC
>JAEYTW010000157.1 GCA_023433835.1 Pseudomonadota bacterium
CAGCTCGACCGTGCCCGTCGCGGCCACCAGCCGGGCCTGGCTGCCCGGTACCTCGCCGCGCCAGGCGGTGCCGGCCGGGCGCACCAGCTCGGCGAAGGCCAGGCCCAGCGCGGTCGCCAGGCGATCGAGCGTGCCGAGCGAGACGTTGCCCTCCCCGCTTTCGATCATCGTGATCATCCGCCGGCTGACAACGGCGCGTTCGGCCAGCGCGGCCTGGCTGAGGCCTGCCGCCTGGCGGGCCTGCCGCAGATTGGCCGAGACTTGGGACAGCAGATCGGTCATGATGTGAGCAATATATTGCGCAACAAGGGTCGCCGCCAATGCCGCCGTTCCAGGATTTCGAGCTCGAATACTACCAGTCGCAGCATGAGCACAATGTCGAGCTGAACCTGGCCGATTCCAGCGTGAAATGCCTGGGCACGACCGACTGGCTGGAGGCCGACGAGATCGCCGAGCTGCTGGCCACCGGCCTGTTCTATCCCCAGGTCAACGGCACCACCGCCTTGCGCCAGCGCATCGCCGATCTCTACCCCGGCGCCGGGGCGGACAACGTGCTGGTCACCGTCGGCGCCTCGCAGGCCAATGCGCTGGTCTGCGCCACCTTGCTGGAGCCGGGCGACGAGGTCGTGGTGCTGACGCCGGGCTACCGCCAGGTCTGGGGCCTGGCGAAGAATGCCGGCTGCATCGTGCGCGACCTGCCGCTCGACCCGCAATCCGGCTGGCGCGTCGATCTCGCCAGGCTCGACGAGGTCGTGGGGCCGAAGACCAAGCTGGTCGCGCTGGTCAACCCGAACAATCCCACGGGGTCAATCCTGACCGGAACCGAGATGGACCGCATCGTCGCCGCCTGCGCCCGGGTCGGCGCCTGGCTGCATGCCGACGAGGTCTATCACGGCACCGAGATCGGCGACGAAGCACCCAGGAGCTTCTGGGGCCGCTACGACCGGCTGATCTGCACCAACAGCCTGTCGAAGGCCTACGGCCTGTCGGGCCTGCGCATCGGCTGGGCAGTGTCGTCGCCGGAGATGATCGAGGCGCTGTGGCGTCGCCATGAATACGGCGTGATCGCCGCCGCCGCGCCGTCGATGACGCTGGCCACCATCGCGCTCGCACCGGCCAAACGCCAGATCCTGCTGGAGCGCCAGCGCGGCCTGTCGCGGGCCGGCCGCGACGTCTTCGCCCAGTGGCTGCCGCAACAGGGCAATCGCTTCAGCGTGCTGCCCTCGCCCGCGACGAGCCTCGCCTTCGTGCGCTACGAACTGCCGATCGGGTCCTACGAAATGGCCGAGCGCATCCGCAAGGAGGCTTCCGTCCTGGTCGCGCCCGGCGCTTCGATGGGCGCCGAGCAGCATCTGCGCATCACGCTCGGCTACGAGCCGGAGAAGGTGGCCGAGGCACTCGACCGCATCGGGGCGGTCGCCGCGGGCATCGCCAGGGGTTAGCCGCCGGCGGCATGGCCACGCAGCTCCCGCCACCGGCGTGGAGTCATTCCTTCCCATTCCCGAAAGGCGCGATAGAACGAACTCGTGTCCTGATAGCCGAGGAGGCAGGCGACGGCATCGATATCCGCGGCCGGATCCGCCAGCAGTTGCCGGCCGAGTTCCTGGCGCGCCTCGAGCAGCAGTTCGCGGAAGGTCGTCCCGTCCTGGGTTATGCGACGCTGCAGCGTTCGCTCGCTCATGCCGAGGTCGCCGGCGACATCCGACAGATCGGGCCGGCCGCTGGCCAGCCCACGCTTTATCGCCAGCTTGACCTCGGTGCGGATGGCGCTGCAATTCTGCAGATCGCCGAGTGCCGAGATCAAGGCGGGCCACAGGATATCGAGCAGCTCGGGGTTCCGGCCGGGAAACGGCAGATCGAGATCGCTGCCGGAGAACACGAGGACGTCGCGGGGCGCGCCGTAGCGCACCCCGCAGCCGAAGAAGCGTTCATGGACATCGGTCTTCGGACCGGGGCGGGTGACCTCGACCCGCCGGGGCAGCAGATGCCGGCCCGTCCCGCGCCTGCCCAGCACGACGAGGGAGGCAAAATCCATATCGACCGCGACGGCGGGGGTCGGCGCGCTCGCATGCAGCCAATCGATCGTGATGGCGCACTCGCCGCCCTGCTCGCCGATGCGAAACATCTTCGGTGAGGAGAGACGCTGAAAACGCGCGCGCATCTGCAGGGCATCGCGAAAGTTGCGAGCGTGGAATGCCGCAAGGCTGAAGGGCGGATGCGACGCAGTCTCGGTTTCCGCGATCATGCGCAGGCCGATGCCGGGCTCGCCGGCCAGTTTCTCCACCGCCGTCAACAGTGCAAAGACCTGCGGCGTCGTGAAAACGCTCCGCTCGCCGGGATGAATGGCGGCATGCAAACGCGCCCGCCGCAACACCGCGGCCGGACGCAGGCCAAGACGTTCCACCGCGATCCAGAAGGCGTAGGGCACCCTGCATCGGTCGGCGATCACGACACCCATGGCGAGCCCGTCTCGCATCCCGCCGGACGGGCAATGCCGCACCTTCCGCACGTGCGCACCCTCCGGCCTGACTTGGCGGCATATTCCTGACGGATAGCCGCCCGTCGCGCCGGGGTCATGCTGAACGACGACATGGCTGGCACAGTCGGCGAGCGAGGCTCGCATGCCACGGCCGCACCGCCAGCGTGAACCGCCGATCGCCCAGAGGCAATAGCGGCAGATGCCAGGAATTTGGCAAATCGCGCCATTTCCACGGTTCAGTCTCCATTTTGCCGAAAGCCTCCATTGCAGAATTTTCTCCTATTCAACACCTTGTGAATATCTTCGGAAATAATCCCTATGGATGAAATTTTTGAGTTGACCACCCACAGATCGAGACGGCAGAAGACGACCCGGAATCTCCACCTTCGAACTCGCCGCATCGCGCTCGATCCGATCGCGGCAACAGTCGAATCCTTATCATGCAGGCGGCGAACGATGGGTCATTAGTTATGTAATATCACCATATTGCATCGACACCACTCGGCGACCTGACAGCTATCTTGGAACATCTGCAAAGCCTGGCGCGACCACCGTTGCGCTCCGGGAGAGGAGACTATGCGCAACCATGATCAAGACACTGCAAAACATGAAGATCTTCTTGAAGGTGGTCATTTCCTTCGTGACGCTGGTCGTGGTCGCCGTTACGTCCGGGTTGGTCGTGCGAAATGCAGTCGACGCCATGGAAGAGGCGGCGAGCTTTCGCGCCTTCACCTATACGGTTTTGAACGCTGTCGATGACAGCCTGACCGGGCTGATCGACCAGCAATCGGCCCTCAGGGCCTATCTGCTCAGCGGTCGCGAGGCCTATCTGGATGCCTATCGCAAAGCCGGCGGCGACTACGACGAGGCGATCGTGCGGGCAAAGCGTCTGGTCCGCGATCCGGCATCGCGGCGGATGCTGGACGAGTTCGAGGCATTCGCAACGGCATGGCGCCGCGATTCCGCGGAAAAGACCCTCAGTCTGACGAAGACCGACCCCAGCGAGGCCCGTCAGCATGCGCTGGCCGATTCGGGCAGGTTGACCGCCGTGCGGCTCAAGCAGGACGAGATCATCAAGGTTCAGGAAGAATTGCTGGAGTCCCGCCGCCTGGCTGCCGACGAGGCGGTGACGCAGGCACGTGAGGTCATCCTGATCAACAGCGGCCTGATGCTGCTTCTGTCGATTCTGCTCGGCTGGGGTCTGACGCGCCTGATTGCGCGGCCGATGACTGCGATCACCGGTTTGATGGGGCGCCTGGCCCAAGGCGACAAGACCATCGAGGTCGTCGGCACGGCACGCGGCGACGAGGTCGGCGACCTCGCGCGCGCCCTGGAAATCTTCAAGAAGAACGCGATAGAGGCCGAGCGCCTGGCGGCCGAAGCGGAAGAGAATCGCC
>JAEYTW010000247.1 GCA_023433835.1 Pseudomonadota bacterium
CGCCGCCCCCCCCCCCGGGGGGGGGCGCCCGACACTGGTCTTCCTGCATGAGGGCCTCGGCTCGATCTCGCTGTGGCGCGACTTCCCCGCCGCCCTCGGCCAGGCGACCGGTTGCGGCGTGCTGGTCTACAGCCGCTACGGCTACGGCAATTCGGGGCCCGTCCCCCTGCCCCGCCCGCTCGACTACATGCATGTCGAGGCGATCGAGGTGCTGCCGGCGATCCTGTCGGCGCTCGATGTCGGCCCGCATATCCTGGTCGGCCATTCCGACGGAGCCTCGATCGCGCTGATCCATGCAGGCTCGGCCCCGCGCCCGGGCTTGCTGGGCATCGCGGTGATGGCGCCGCATGTCTTCGTCGAGCCGGTCTCGATCACCTCGATCGCCCAGGCGCGCGCGGCCTGGGAGAGCGGCGCGCTGCGCGAGCGCCTCGCCCGCCATCACGGCGCCAACGTCGATGTCGCCTTCCGCGGCTGGAACGATGCCTGGCTCGATCCGAAATTCCTCGACTGGAATATCGAAGGCTTCCTGCCCGGTATCGCCGTGCCGGTGCTGGCCCTGCAGGGCGAAGGCGACGAATACGGCACGGCGGCCCAGGTCGAGACGGTCGCGCGTGCCACCGGCGGCCAGCTGGTGCTGCTGCCCGATTGCGGGCATTCGCCCCATCGCGACCAGCCGCAGGCCACGCTCACCGCTTTGTCATCCTTTATCAACCAATTGGCCGCTACGCTCCGACCTTGAAGCGACGGCTTTGGGGCAGCCATGGAACGGGACGGGGACCAGCGCAAGCCGGGTGAGGCGACCGCACGCATGCGGCCGGCGCGGCTGCGCGCCCATCATCCCAACGCCGCCCAGCGCCGCTACCTGACCCGCGGCCTGACCCAGCCGGGCGGCAAGCTGCCGCTGCACGACACCGAAGGCCAGCGCGTCTCCAACCGCGTCATCACCTCCTGCATCCGCGCCGGCTGGGCCGAGCCGTGGTTCAAGAACCCGATCAAGCCGGACTGGCTGGTGTGCAAGCTGACCGAGGTCGGCCGCCGCATCCTGGTCGCCAACGACATGGGGAACGGCTGGCAATGACCACGTTGGCGATCGCCGCCGCCGCCTGGATCCTGCTGCATCTGCTGATCGCCGGCACGTTCCGCCCGGCCATCGCCGCCCGCGTGGGCGAGCCGGCGTTCCGCGGCATCTTCTCCGTCCTGAGCGTCGCCGGCCTCGGTTTCCTGATCTGGGCCTATCGCGGCGCGCCCTACGCGCCGCTGTGGAACTTCGGCATCGGCGCGCTGCATCTGGCCAAGCTCCTGGTGTTCATCGCCTGCTTCCTGCTGGTCGGCAGCCTGACGCCGCGCAACCCCAACCTCGCCGGCGCCGACATGATGCTCAAGGACCAGTTGCCCGCCGAAGGCCTGATCCGCATCACCCGCCATCCGATGCTGTGGGCCTTCACCTTCTGGTCGATCGCCCACATCCTGGCCAACGGCCATGTCGCCGCCCTGCTCCTGTTCGGGTCGATCCTCGTCACCGCGCAGAACGGCATGTATTCGATCGACCGCAAACAGCGGCGGCGCCACGGCGCGGCATGGGATGGATTCGCCGCCAAGACCTCGCTGGTCCCGTTCCTGGCCATCATCCAGGGGCGCAACCAGTTCGTCTTCCGCGAATTCGGCCTGGCCCGCGTCGCCATTGCCTGCGCCCTGTTCCTGATCCTGCTCTACGGCCACGGCACCGTGATCGGCCGCGACATCACCGGCTGACCGGGTTGCGCGGGCTGGTCATCGCCGCCGGCGTCATTTCCGGCGTTCAGGCCGGCGCGGCCCTGGTCGCCAGCCGCCTCGTCATCGGCCAGACCGATCCCTTCACCCTCGCTTTGCTGCGCTATGCCATCTCGCTCGCCGTGCTGCTGCCGCTCGCCTTGCGCCGGCCCTGGCCGCAGGTGCCGCGGCGCCACTGGCTGCCGCTGATCGCGCTGGGCGCGGCGCAGTTCGCGCTGATGACGGTGCTGCTCAACCTTGCCGTATCGCTGGCACCCTCGGCGCGTGTCTCGCTGATCTTCGCCACCGCGCCGATGATCACCTACCTGATGTCGCTGGCCGTGGGTCATGAAAGCCTGCAGCGCGACCGCGTCCTCGGCGTCGCCGCCTGCCTCGGCGGCGTGGCGCTGGTGCTGATCGAACGGGTCGGATCGGGCTCGATCTGGGGCGATGTCGTCGCGGGGGCCGCGGCGATCGTGCTGGCCGGCTGCAACGTCACCTTCCGCCCGATGCTGGGCCGCTATCCTGCCTTGCCGCTCGGCGTCATGGCGATGGCGGCCGGCGTCGCCACGCTGTTGCCGATCTCGCTCGCCAATGGCGGGATCAGCGCCCTGCCCGCCCTCGACCTCACCGGCTGGATCCTGGTGGCGGCGCTGGGCACCACCAGCGCGATCTCGTTCCAGGCCTGGATCTGGGCGATCGGCCAGGTGGGCGCCACGCGTATCGCCCTGTTCCTCTCGCTCGGGCCGATCACCGCCATGGCCCTGGGCTGGGCCTGGGCGGGCGAGCCGGTGACGCGGCTGTTCCTTGCCGGGTTGGCCCTGGTCATGGCGGGGCTGTGGCTTGCCTATCGGCGGCCGTAATTAATCGCAAGCTTGACGAGAGTCGGTTGCCGCCTGCGGACCATGAGGGCTAAGTAGCGCTAACGCGCATAAGCCTTGGAGACCGCCCATGCCCCGTTCGCTCGCCAAATCCCTTGCCATCGGCCAGGCCGCACTGGCCCTGCTGCTGTTCGCGGTGGTTGCCGTATCGCTGTGGCGTGCGG
>JAEYTW010000259.1 GCA_023433835.1 Pseudomonadota bacterium
ATCCTGGTCGCCATCGTGCTGGTCTGGGGGCCGGGTTGGCGGATCGCGCTGGAAAGCGATGCCCGCACGCCGGTGGGCGAGCGCACCGAAATCGCGCTGCCGGACGGCTCGCATCTCGACATCGGCCCGGACAGCGCCGTCGCCTTCGACTTCACCCCCGAACGCCGCGGCATCCGGCTGATCCGCGGCGAGGTGTTCCTGGCCGTCTCGCCGGCCGCTCGCCGGCCGTTCGTCGTGGCCGCCAGCGGCGGCGAGACACGGGTGACGGGGACCGCCTTCGCCGTGCGCACGATCGAGGACGGGGCCGTGGTCACGGTGGCTGAGGGTCAGGTCAAGGTCGCGGCCGTCGCGGCCGCAGCCGCTGCCGTGCCGCTGACCGCCGGCCAGTCGCTGCGTTATACCCGCGGGCGGAGCGGCCAGGCGCAAACCGTCGATCTCGCCACGGAACTGGCCTGGCGCCGCGGCCAACTCGCCTTCGTCCAGGCACCGCTGGCCGAGGTGGCGGCAACGCTGGATCGCTACCTGCCCGGCCGCATCGTCATTCTCGACCCTGCCCTGGGCCAGCGCCGCCTTACCGCGGTGTTCGACCAGGGTCGGCTCGACGACGCCGTCGACCGCATCGCCGACAGCCTGGACCTCGCAGTCATCAGGCTGCCCGGCCAGTTCGTCGTCCTTCGCCCCGGCACCGAAAAATAATTTTCGCTTCCCCTAGGCGATCCGCGCCGGCCTTCGTCCTGACTGATGATGCGAGTGCGTCTCATTAGAGATTTTGCGAGGGGGAGTAGTAGAATGGGGATCGTCGTTCGTGGGGCAGCCGCCGTCCTGGCCGCGGGTCTGCTGGCCGTCATGCCTGAACCAGCAACGGCCCAGCAGCCGGCCGCCCAGGCCGCATCGGTCGATTTCGACATCCCGCCCCTGCCGCTCGACCAGGCGATCACGCGCTTCGCGGTGCAAAGCCGCCTGCAGATCATCGCGCCGGGTGACCTGACCGCCAACCGCCGCAGCCCGGGGGTGCGGGGCGTGCTGGCGCCGAGTGCCGCGCTCGACCGGCTGCTGGCCGGCACCGGCCTCGCCTTCCGCTTCACCGATGCGGCAACCGCGACGCTGGTTCCGGCGCCCGCCGTCTGCGGCGCCACCGCACCCGATGTCGTGACCCTGGGCGCGGTGACGGTCGACGGGCGCACCGCGCCGCCGGAGACGGCCTGGAGCCCGGTCGACGGCTTCGTCGCCACCCGCAGCGCCACCGGCACCAAGAGCGACATTCCGCTGATCGAGACGCCGCAGACCATCAACATCGTCACCCGCGACCAGATCGATGCCCAGGCCGCCCAGACCATCGGCGACGCGCTGCGCTACACCGCCGGCATCACCAAGGTGCAGGGTTTCAACCGCACCGACGACGCGGTCAACATCCGCGGCTTCCAATCGTCGGCCTCGAACCTGTTCCGCGACGGCACGCGCCAGCAGTTCAACGTCTATGACAGCATGGCCGAACCCTATGCGCTGGAACGCATCGAAGTGCTGAAGGGCCCGGCCTCGGTCCTCTACGGGCAGAGCGCGCCGGGCGGCGTGATCAACCTGACGTCCAAGCGGCCGAAATTCGCCAGCTTCGGCGAGGTCGAGATCGAGGGCGGCAATTTCCGGCGCAAGCAGGCGGCGATCGATTTCGGCGGCAATCTCGATGCCGCGGGAAGCTGGTCCTATCGCCTGACGGCGCTGGCCCGCGACAGCGACACGATGGTCGACTACATCCCGGACAACAGGCTGCTCGTCGCCCCGTCCCTGGCCTGGCGCCCGACCGCGGACACGACGCTGACCTTCCTCGCCAGCTACATGACGTCGAAGACCGTCTACAACTATGGTTATCCGACCATCGGCACGGTGCAGGCCAACCCGAACGGCGCGATCGCCACCTCGCGCTTCATCGGCGAGCCCGACTACAACAAATGGAACCGCACCTCGCGCACCATCGGCTATCTGTTCGAGCATCGCTTCGACGACGTCTGGCAGGTGCGCCAGAACGTGCGCTACGGCGACTTCAAGAACGATTATTCCGACGTCGCCTTCCTGGCCTGGCAGCCCGGCATGCGCAGCATCACGCGCAGCCCCTATTCGCGGTTCGACCAGTCGCAGAACGTCGCGGTGGACAACCAGGTCCAGGCCAACGTGGCGACCGGACCGGTACAACACACGCTGCTCGCCGGCCTCGACTGGAACAACTGGCAATGGGGCCGCACGCAGTACAACGGCGCCGTCGCCCCGCTCGACCTCTACAACCCCGTCTACGGCGCGCCCGTCAGGATGGGCTTCACCCCCGGCACATCGAGCCGCACGACCGGCACCCAGCTCGGCCTTTATGCCCAGGACAACCTGAAGATCTTCGACCGGCTGAACCTGCAGTTCGGCGGGCGGCAGGATTGGGTCGACCAGACCAGCAGGAACCGCCTGACCAACGTGTCCGGCAGCCAGGACGATGCCGCCTTCACCTGGCGGGCCGGCGCGCTCTACGCCTTCGATGCCGGCGTCTCGCCCTATGTCAGCTATTCGGAATCCTTCGCGCCCGCGACCGGCGTGACCTATGGCGGCGGCGCCTTCCAGCCGACGACCGGCCAGCAATACGAAGCCGGGCTGAAGTTCGAACCGCGCGGCCTCAACGCCTCGTTCACCGCCTCGGCCTTCGACCTGAAGCAGCAGAACGTCACCACGCCCGACCTGGCCCATCCCGGCTTCTCGGTGCAGACCGGCGAGGTCCGCTCGAAGGGTGTCGAACTGCAGGTCGTCGCCTCGCTGACCGACCGGCTCGACGTCGTCGGCGCCTATACCTACACCGATGCCAGGGTCTCCAAGTCGAACGGCGCCGATCTCGGCCGCCGCCCGGCCGGCGTGCCCCGGCAGATGGGCTCGCTGTGGGCCGACTACACCATCCGCGACGGCATGCTGGCGGGCCTGGGCTTCGGCGGCGGCGGGCGGTTCGTCGGCGCGACCTGGAACACGGCCAACAATGCCCAGGCGCCGTCCTACGCGGTCGGCGACGCGATGATCCGCTACGACATCGGCCAGGTACGGCTGTCGCTCAACGCCATCAACCTGTTCGACAAGGAATATGTCGAGGCCTGTACCTATGCCTGCTTCTACGGCGACCGCCGCACCGTCATCGCGCGCGTGAAATACCGCTGGTGATGGACGCCCGCAGCGTTCTGGTCCGGCTGCATCGCTGGGTAGGGTTGAGCATCGCCCTGTTCCTGGTGGTGGCCGGGCTGACCGGCAGCGTGCTGGTCTTCCGCGACGAGATCGATGCCTGGCTGAACCCGGGGCTGTTCGCCAGCCCCGGCAGCGGCGCGGTGCTGCAGCCCTCGGCGCTCAAACGGGCGGTCGAGGCGGCGGACCCGCGCGTCGCCGTCGCGGCAATGCCCCTGACTTCGGCAGCGGGCACCGCCGCGCGCATGTTCGTGCTGCCCAGGCGCGACGAGGCCACCGGCAAGTCCCATGCCCTCGGCTTCAACGAGATCTTCGTCGACCCGGTGGACGGCACGCTGCTGGGCCGGCGCGACATCGCCGGCTGCTGCGACCGGGCAACCGTGATCCCGTTCCTCTATCGGCTGCATTTCAGCCTGCATCTGCCCGGGCGCTGGGGGGTCTGGCTGCTCGGCCTGATCTCGATCCTGTGGCTGGCCGACTGCTTCGTCGGTGCCTGGCTGACCCTGCCGCGCCAGGCGCCGTTCTGGCCGAAATGGCGGCCGGCCTGGATGATCAAGCGCGGTGCCGGCAGCTATCGCCGCCATCTCGATCTCCATCGCGCCGGCGGCCTGTGGCTGTGGGGCGTGCTGGCGATCCTGGCCGTCACCTCGATCGCCCTGAACCTGCGGCGCGAAGTCTATTTCCCGATCGTCGCCCTGTTCAGCGAGGTGACCCCGACGCCGTTCGATGGACCACGGCAGCGCACGCCGGGCGTACCGCTGCCATTGGACGAGATCGCCGCCCGCGCCCGGGCGGTGGCCGAGGCGCGCGGCTGGCCGGCGCCGGGACCGATGTTTCACTCGATGGCGACCGGCGTGATGATGATCCGCTTCGTCGGCCGCGACGGCGAACAGCCGCTGGGCGCGCCGCGCCTTTATGTCGACGATGTCGACGGACGCGAGCTGATGGCGATCGAGCCCGGGCAGGGCACGCTGGGCGACCTTGCCCTTGCCCTGCCGCTGCCGCTCCATTCCGGCAGGATCGCCGGCCTGCCCGGCCGCATCCTGATCTCGGTCGCCGGCTTCGTCATCGCGATGCTGGGCATCACCGGCATGGTGATCTGGTGGAAGAAACGCGGCCCCCGCCGGGGCGGGGGGGGGGGGGCGGCG
>JAEYTW010000480.1 GCA_023433835.1 Pseudomonadota bacterium
GCGCGGTGGCGGCGCGGAAGATCGCCTCGTCGGCGCAGGCATGGACGTCGCCGACCTTGGCGAAGAGCAGCCGCGCCTCGGTATCGGGCGGGCAGATCGGGGTCGAGCCGAGCCCGAAGGCCGAGGCCGCCGTCGGCATCGCCCGCACCACCCGGGCGCCGGGGGCGGCGGCGCGCAGGTCGGGCAGCGTCACGTCGATCGCGCAGCAGACGACCAGCATGCCCGGCCGGAAGCGCAGGTCGCGCAGGGTGGCCAAGGCCTGTGCCGGCGGCGTGGCAACGACCACGGCGTCGGCCGCGTCGACCACCGCTTGGTTATCGGCTGCCACGCGGCAGCGGAACAACTCGGCCAGCAGCCGGGCGCGATCGGCGTTGCGCGGCGACAGCACGATCTCGCCGTCATCGCCGCCGAGGCGCAGGCCTTCGACCAGGAAAGCCGCGAGCTTGCCGGTGCCGACGATGCCGAGTGTGGTCATGGATCTACCTGATACGAACGATAAAGGGATTGACGGTGCCGGCCTCGGGGTCGAACCGGTTGCGGGCGACGTGGTTGAGATGCCGGCCGTAGAGATGCAGCGAGGTGGCCGGCCGGTCGGTCAGGTTGGTCACGCTGTGGATATCCTCCGGCCCGACGGTGACGAGATCGCCCGGGCCGATAACGTAATCGGCGCCTCGTTCGATCCCGCCGCCCGGCCGCTTCGTCCATGTCGTGTTGCTTTCAAAACCTGTCATCCCACAGACAACGCCCCAGGTGCCGTGATCATGCGGTGGCGCGCCCCGGCCCGGCGCCCAGGAGACGACGAACAGGGCGAGGTCGTGGTTCTCCTCCTCGAACAGGAGGTGCGAGCCGAAACCCTGCTCGGGGTCGATCTCGCGGTGGCGCGGCGTCACCCAGGCCCCGTCGAGGGCGGCGCGGCGCAGGCTGCGGCCCAGCGCGGCGAGATCGCCGCTGGCGCGGATCGCCCGGACCTCGGCTTGCAGGCGGGCGATGACGGGATGATGCGCTATCGTTGCCATGGCGCGATGATAGGGCGTCCTGACAACGCCGTCAGAGACGATGATCACGCAAACGCGGCCTTGACTAACTTTCATATATCGGTATAAAAAATTCCTGTATATGAAAATTATGTCTTAGGGAGTGAAAAAGGTAATGGGTGGTCCGCTAGCCGGCATCCGCATCATCGACCTGACCACGGTGCTGATGGGGCCCTATGCCACGCAGATCCTCGGCGATTTCGGGGCCGACATCATCAAGGTCGAGGCGCCCGACGGCGATCTGGTGCGCGGCATCGGGCCGGGCCGGCATGCCGACATGGGGCCGATGTTCCTCAACACCAATCGCTCCAAGCGCTCGATCGTGCTGGACCTGAAGCAGCCGGCGGGGCGCACGGCGCTGCTGCGGCTGGCGGAGAAGGCCGACGCGCTGGTCTACAACGTCCGGCCGCTGGCCATGAGCCGGCTGGGCCTCGGCTACGAGGATGTCGCCGCGGTCAATCCCGGCATCGTCTATGCCGGGCTGTTCGGCTTCGGCCAGGACGGGCCCTATGCCGCCCAGCCGGCCTATGACGACCTGATCCAGGGTGCCGCGGCGCTGCCCAGCCTGCTCGCCCATGTCAGCGGGGCCGAGCCGCGCTACCTGCCGACCAACCTGGCCGACCGCACCGTCGGCCTCTATGCCGTCGGCGCGATCCTTGCCGCCCTGATGCATCGCGCCCGCGGCGGGCCGGGCCAGCGCCTCGACATCCCGATGTTCGAGACCATGACCCAGTTCGTGCTGGGCGACCATATGGGCGGCGCCACCTATGAACCGCCGGTGGCCGAGGCGGGCTATCCCCGGCTGATGGCGCAGGAGCGCCGGCCGTTCCAGACGGCGGACGGCTATATCTGCGCCCTGGTCTATTCCGACAAGCAATGGCGCAGCTTCTATACCGCACTGGGCAAGCCGGAGGCGGTCGACCAGGACCCGCGGCTGAAGAACCTGGGCGTGCGCCTGCGCCATATCGACGAGCTCTACCGCGAGCTTGCCGCGATCATCCGCACCCGTACCACGGCGGAATGGGCCGACTTCTTCCGCAAGGCCGACATTCCCTGCACGCCGATGCACAGCCTGGACAGCCTGATCGCGGATCCGCATCACCGGGCCACCGGCTTCTTCCCCGTCGTCGAGCACCCGACCGAAGGGCCGATCCGCTCGATGCGCGTGCCCTCAACCTGGTCGGCCACGCCGCCCGCGCCCGAGCGCCTGGCGCCGCGGCTGGGCGAGCATTCGGCCGAGATCCTGCGCGAGGCCGGCTATACCGACGACGAGATCGCAGACCTGACCCGCGCCCGCGTCACCGCGGCGCCGGCCCCCCGCTGAAGGACGAGGACCATGGATTTCGCACTGAGCCCCGAACAGGAAGCGATCCGCGATACCATCGCCGGCATCTGCCGCCGCTTCGGCGACGATTACTGGGCGACCCGCGACCGGGAAGGCGGCTTCCCCGAGGAATTCTTCCAGGCGATGGCGTCCCAGGGCTGGCTCGGCATCTGCATCCCCGAGGAGTACGGCGGTTCGGGCCTCGGCGTCACCGAGGCCGCGATCATGATGCGCACCATTGCCGAGAGCGGCGGCGGCATGCAGGCGGCCTCGTCGGTGCATATCAACATCTTCGGCCTCAACCCCGTGGTGGTGTTCGGCACCGAGGACCAGAAGCGCCGCGCCTTGCCGCCGCTGGTGGCGGGCAAGGAGAAGGCCTGCTTCGCGGTGACCGAGCCCAATACCGGCCTCAACACCACCCAGCTCAAGACCCGGGCCGAACGCCACGGCGACCATTACGTGCTGAACGGCGCCAAGGTCTGGATCTCGACCGCCCAGGTCGCCGACAAGATGCTGATCCTGGCGCGCACCACGCCGCTGGAGGAGGTGCGCAAGGCCACCGAGGGCCTCAGCCTGTTCTACACCACGCTGGACCGCCGCCATGTCGAGGTGCGCGAGATCGAGAAGATGGGCCGCAAGGCCGTCGATTCCAACCAGGTGTTCATCGACGGCCTGCGCGTGCCCGTCGAGGACCGCATCGGCGAGGAAGGCCGCGGCTTCGAATATATCCTGCACGGCATGAACCCGGAGCGCGTGCTGATCGCCGCCGAAGCCGTCGGCCTCGGCCATCTCGCTCTCGGCCGTGCGACCAGCTATGCCAAGGATCGTGTGGTCTTCAACCGCCCGATCGGCCAGAATCAGGGCGTGCAGCATCCGCTGGCCGAATGCTGGATGGAACTGGAAGCCGCCTGGCTGATGACGATGCAGGCGGCCTGGGCATACGACCGCGGCCTGCCCTCCGGGGCGGCGGCCAACAGCGCCAAGTACCTGGCCGGCGAAGCGGGCTTCAAGACCTGCCAGACCGCGGTGATGACCCATGGCGGCTTCGGCTATGCCAAGGAATATCATGTCGAACGCTACCTGCGCGAAGTGATGATCCCACGCATCGCCCCGATCAGCCCGCAGCTGGTGCTGTGCTTCATCGCCGAGAAGGTGCTGGGCCTGCCCAAATCTTACTGATGGTCGATCTCACCGGCATCATCCGCCAGGGCGACCGCGTCGTCTGCGGCCAGGGCACGGCGGAGGCCCTGACGCTGACGCGCGCGCTGGCGGCGCAGGCCCACGGCGTCTCGCTGTTCGTCGGGCCGCTCTATTCCGACAGCTTCGCCGAATGCACCGGCATCGACTTCGTCTCCTACGGCGCGATCGGCAAGGCCGCAGCGCTGACCCGCCTCGACATCCTGCCGATGCCCTATTCGCAGCTGGGCGACGCCTTTGCCGACGGGCGCCTGCGCGCCGACGTCGTACTGATCCAGCTGAGCCCGGCCCCGCCCGGCCGGCGGCCGTCGAGCGGGCTGGCCTGCGACTACGTGCTGGATGCCGCGCGCCGCGCCCGCGCCGTGGTGGCCGAGATCAATCCGGACGTGCCCTGGACGCCGTCGGCCGAGCTGCCGGCCGATTTCCGCATCGACCTGACGGTCGACGCCGAAGCCCCGCCGCTCGAACTGCCCTCGGCCCGCATCGGCGAGGTCGAGGCGCAGATCGGTGCCCATGCCGCCGGGCTGATCCCCGATCGGGCGACCTTGCAGATCGGCGTCGGCAGCATTCCCGACGCGGTGCTGGGCGCCTTGCGCGGCCATCGCGATCTCGGCATTCATTCCGGCCTGATCGGCGACGCCGTGCTCGACCTGATCGAGGCCGGCGCGGTGACCAATGCGGCCAAGGCGGTCGATACCGGCGTCACCGTCGCCGGGCTGCTGTTCGGCACCCGCCGGCTCTACGACTTCGCCCATCACAACAAGGCAATCGCCCTCCGCCCGGGCAGCCATACCCATGCCGCCGGCGTGCTGGCCCGGCTCGAGCGTTTCGTCGCGATCAATTCGGCCATCGAGGTCGACCTGACCGGCCAGGTCAATGCCGAAACGGTCGGCGGCCGCGCCGTCGGCGCCATCGGCGGCCAGCCCGATTTCGTGCGCGGCGCCAATGCCTCGGCCGGCGGCCGGGCCGTGATCGCCCTGCCCGCCACCGCCGCGCGCGGCACGGT
>JAEYTW010000389.1 GCA_023433835.1 Pseudomonadota bacterium
GGGTATGCCACCCCTCGCGCGCGATCCGGCGGAAGAGGCTGAGGCCCTGGGCCTTGTAGGCCGTGCGCACGGCGACTTCCTCCCGTGCCAGCAACCCGGACAGCACCACGAAACCGCCAGGCGCGACCAGACCGGCGATAGCCGGGGCCAGTCGCGTCAGCGGGCGCGCCAGGATATTGGCGACGACCAGGTCATAGGGCGCCCCGCCCTGGATCAGGGCGTCGCGCGTGCCGTCGGCTGCCACGACTCGCATGCGATGGGCCAGGCGGTTCAGCCGGGCATTGTCCGCCGCGATGCGCGCCGCCACCGGATCGATGTCGCTGGCGACCACCGACCGTGCCCCGGCCAGCGCCGCGGCCAGCCCCAGCACGCCCGACCCGCAGCCGAGATCCAGCACCTTTCCCAGGCCACCATGAGTCTCGCGCCGGCGGGCCAGGTCGTCGATCGCCTGCAGGCAGCCGAAGGTCGACGGCGCCCGGCCGGTGCCGAAGGCCTGGGCCGCATCGATTTCCAGCGCCAGCGCGCCCGGCGGCGCGCTGCCCCGGTCATGCTGGCCGAACAGGAAGAAGCGCCCGGCGCGGAACGGCGCCAGCAGCTTGTTGGTATGGCTGACCCAGTCGCGGTCCTGCACCGTCTCGACCACCAGCGCCAGGCCGCTCAGGCCCAGCGCCTCGGCCACCGGCATGACCTGGGCGCGGATCTCGTCCTCGTCCGGCGCCTCATGGAACAGGGCCGATACGGTCCATTCCCTGCCGCCCGGCACTTCCATCGACGATTGCGAGAACCCGATGCCGTCGAAGGCATCCTCGATCGCCGCCATCGCCGCGGTCGGAACGGTCAGGCTGACCTGCCACACGTCGCTCATGCTTTCTCCACGAAGGCGGCCATCACCTTCTTTTCGCCGGCCTTGTCGAACGAGATCGTCAACTTCTCACCTTCGACGGCCGTGACGCGGCCGTAGCCGAATTTCTGATGGAAGACGCGGATGCCCGGCCCCCAGCCCGAGGCGCCCTCGCTGCCGTCGAGGCGCTTGGCCGCCGCCTCGATGGTGCGGCCGGAATAGCGCCGCTCGGCCGACAGCCAGGGCGTGCCGTCCTGCCGGCCGCCGCCACCGCCGTAATTGCCGCCGAGCGTCGAACCGCCCCCGAACGACTGGCCGCCGCCGAAGCTGCCGAAACCCTTGGCGTAGAAATCGCCCTGGGCCTGGCGCTCGACATGGTCGGCCGGCAGTTCGTCGAGGAAGCGCGAGGGGATCGCGGCATTCCACTGGTTGTAGATCCGCCGGTTGGCGGCATGCGAGATGATGCAGCGGCGCCGGGCGCGGGTGATGCCGACATAGGCGAGGCGCCGTTCCTCCTCCAGCCCCGACAGCCCGCCTTCGTCCAGGCTGCGTTGCGAGGGGAAGATGCCTTCCTCCCAGCCCGGCAGGAACACGGTGTCGAATTCGAGGCCCTTGGCGGCATGCATGGTCATGATCGAGACCATGTCCTCGCCTTCGCCCTTGTCGTTGTCCATCACCAGGGCGACATGCTCGAGGAAGCCCTGCAGGTTGTCGAAGCCTTCCAGGGCGCGGATCAATTCCTTCAGGTTCTCGAGCCGCCCCGGCGCTTCCGGCGAGCGGTCGGCCTGCCACATCGCGGTATAGCCGCTCTCCTCCAGGATGGTCTCGGCGACGTCGAGATGGCTGAGGCCTTCCAGCATGCCGCGCCAGCGGTCGAAATCGCGGATCACCTGGGTCAGGGTCGAGCGCGGCTTGGGCTTCAATTCGTCGGTCTCGACGATGGCGCGGGTCGCGGCGGTCAGCGACAGGCCCGCGGCCCGCGCGGCGCGATGCAACTGCTGGATCGTCGCCTCGCCTAGGCCGCGCTTGGGGGTATTGACGATCCGCTCGAAGGCGAGGTCGTCGTCGGGCTGGGTGACGACGCGGAAATAGGCCAGCGCATCGCGGATTTCCTGGCGTTCGTAGAACCGCGGGCCGCCGATCACGCGATAGCGCAGGCCCAGCGTGATGAAGCGTTCCTCGAAAGCGCGGGTCTGGAAACCGGCGCGCACCAGGATCGCCATCGAATTGAGGCTCTCGGCCTGGCGCTGCAGCGCCTCGATCTCCTCGCCGACGAAGCGCGCTTCCTCGTCGCCGTCCCACACGCCGCGCACCGCGACCTTGTCGCCGTCGTTGCGGTCGGTCCACAAGGTCTTGCCCAGGCGGTCCTGGTTGTTGGCGATCAGGCCGGAGGCGGCGCCGAGGATATGCGGCGTCGAGCGGTAGTTCTTTTCCAGCCGGACGACCTGGGCGCCCGGGAAATCGGCCTCGAACTTCAGGATGTTGCCGATCTCGGCCCCGCGCCAGCCGTAGATCGACTGGTCCTCGTCGCCGACGCAGCAGATGTTCTTGTGCTCGCGGCTCAGGAGGCGCAGCCACAGGTACTGCGATGTGTTGGTATCCTGGTACTCGTCGACCAGGATGTAGCGGAACTTCGACTGGAATTCCCGCAGCACGTCCGGGTGCTGGGTGAACAGCGTCAGGTTGTGCAGCAGCAGATCGCCGAAATCGCAGGCGTTCAGCGTGCGCAGCCGGTCCTGATAGGCCTGGTACAGCTTGGGCGCGCGGCCGTCGGCGAAGCCGGAATCACCGGCCGCGACCTTGTCGGGCGTCAGCCCCTTGTCCTTCCAGCGGTCGATCGTGCCGGCCAGTTGCCGCGCCGGCCAGCGCTTGTCGTCGATGCCCTCGGCTTCCAGGATCTGCTTCAACAGCCGGATCTGGTCGTCGGTATCGAGGATGGTGAAGCTCGATTTCAAGCCCACCAGCTCGGCATGGCGGCGCAGCACGCGGGTGGCGATCGAATGGAAGGTGCCGATCCACAGGCTTTCGGCACCCGGCCCGATCAGCGCGGCGACGCGTTCCTTCATTTCCCGCGCGGCCTTGTTGGTGAAGGTCACGGCCAGGATCTGCCAGGGCATGCAGCGCCGGGTATGGATCAGGTTGGCCAGCCGGGTGGTGAGGACCCGGGTCTTGCCGGTGCCGGCGCCGGCCAGCACCAGGACCGGGCCGTCGAGGGCCTCGGCCGCCGCGCGCTGCGCCTCGTTCAGCCCGACGATCCAGGGCGCGGGCGCGACCGGGGCCTGGGCCCGCGGCTCATGCGCCGGTTCGTCTTCCGGGAAATCGGCAAGGTCGAAGGGATCGGACATGGTCCGGGCTGTATAGGCCGGCTGGCGACCGGAATCAAACGCGAACAGTCCTACGGTCTGACCTTGGCCAGCCGGCGGATCGCCGGCTCGATCCGATCGGTCGCGATCATGCCGAAACCGAAGGTCAGGCCGTTGGGCGCGCCGGGGCCGATGGCATAACGGGCCAGCGACTGGGTGCGGATACCCTCGGCCAGGGCGCGCTCGACCATCTGCCCGGCATCGATGGCAGGGTCGAGCCGGGCGGCGAGATGAAGGCCGGCCGCCCCCGATATCGGTTGCAGCCAGCCGCCGCAATGGGCCGTCATCGCCTCGATCAGCCGCTGGCGCCGCTCGCCGTAGATCTTGCGCATCTTGCGCACATGGCGGGCGAGATGGCCTTCGTCGATGAAGGCGGCCAGCGTGTCCTGCGCCAGCACCGGCCCATGCCAGTCGGCATGCTGCTTGGCCGCCGCCAGCGCGGTGCGCGCCCATGGAGGCGTGACGACGAAGCCGAGACGCAGCGCCGGGAACAGGCTCTTGGAAAAGGTCCCGACATAGAAGACGCAATCGCCGCGATCGAGCGTCTGCAGCGCCTCCAGCGGCCGGCCCGAGAACCGGAACTCGCCGTCATAGTCGTCCTCGACGATCACGGCGCCGGTGCCGCGGGCGAGGTCGAGCAGCGCGGCGCGCCGATGCGGCGACATCGCCGGCCCCAGCGGGAACTGGTGCGAGGGGGTGACGCAGACGATGCGCGCCGCCGGGGGCACCTGATCGACGATCAGGCCCTCGGCATCGACCGCCACGCCGACGACCCGGGCGCCGGCGGCGGCGAAGGCATTGCGCATCGGCGGATAGCCCGGCTCCTCCACCGCGACGACCATGCCCGGCGTCACCAGCACGCGGGCGAGCAGATCGAAGGCCTGCTGGGCGCCGGAGGTGACGATGACGTCGTCGGCCTGGGCGGCGACGGCACGGGCAAACGAGATATGCTTGGCGATCGCCGCGCGCAATTCGGGCCGCCCCTCGGCCGGGGCATAGGCCGCCGGTGCCTTCGACAGGCCGCGCAGGGCGCGCGCCGACAGCCGCCGCCAGATCTCGAACGGGAAGAGGGCCTTGTCGGACAGGCCGACGCGGAAATCGTCGCGCACCGCGGGGCCGCCCATGCGGATGATGTCGGGCGGGCTGCGCCAGAACGGGCTCAGCCGCGCATCGCCGATCTCGGCGCCGGTCCGCATCGAGGCGCGCTGGCGCGGCAGCATGTCGGCGACATAGGTGCCCGAGCCGGGCCTGGCGACCAGATACCCCTCGGACAGCAGCAGGTCGTAGGTCGCGACGGCCGTGTTGCGCGACACGCCCAGCGCCTCGGCCAGCGCGCGCGTCGCCGGCAGGCGCAGATCGGGTTTGAGCCGGCCGTCGAGGATCGCGGCGCGCAACTGGCCGTGCAGCGCCTGGAGGATATGGCGCGAGCCGCGGGGCGGCAGGTCGATGGCGAGATCGAAAATTGGATCCATGGAATTGCCCGTCAGCGGATCTTTTTAAATACCACATCCGACGGCATCTTCCCAGCCACGACGTCGTTGTCCAACCCCTTGAAGCAAAAGGAATTTTACCGATGTCTCAGCCGCTGCCGTCGCCCGCCGACACCCATCCGCGCCAGCGCGTGAAGGTGCTCGACGCCGAAATCTCCTATGTCGATGTCGGGCAGGGCGATCCGATCGTGTTCCTGCACGGCAACCCGACTTCGTCCTATCTGTGGCGCAACGTCATTCCGCATCTGGTGCCGCATGGCCGCTGCCTCGCCCCGGATCTCGTCGGCATGGGCTGGTCGGCGAAATCGCCGACCGAGGCCTATCGCTTCGCCGATCATGTCCGCTATCTCGATGCCTGGTTCGAGGCGCTGGACCTGAAGAACGTGACGCTGGTGCTGCACGACTGGGGTTCCGTGCTGGGGTTCCATCGCGCCCGCCGCTTCCCCGCCCAGATCAGGGCGATCGCCTACATGGAAGCGCTGGTCTGCCCGCGCGTGTGGGAGGATTTTCCCAATGGCCGCGATGCGATGTTCCGGCTGATGCGTTCGGAGAAGGGCGAGGCGATGGTCCTCGACCAGAACTTCTTCATCGAGACGGTGCTGCCGAAATCGGTGATCCGGCCGCTGAGCCATGAGGAGATGGAGACCTACCGCGCGCCGTTCGCCGATCGCCGCTCGCGCCTGCCGACGCTGATCTTCCCGCGCGAGCTGCCGATCGCCGGCGAACCGCCGGAGATGGTCGCGCTGGTCGAGGATTACGGCCGCTGGCTGGCGGAAAGCCGCATCCCCAAGCTGTTCATCAATGCCGAGCCCGGGGCGCTGCTCACCGGCCGCAGCCGCGACTTCTGCCGCACCTGGCCCAACCAGGTCGAGGTGACGGTCAAGGGCATCCACTACGTCCAGGAAGATTCGCCCGGCGAGATCGGCGCGGCATTGGCGCATTTCGTCGAACGGCTCTAACCGTCCGCGTCGCGGCCGGGTTCGGGCCAGGGGGTGACCGGCGTCTTCATGAACGCCGGCACCTCCTCGGGCGCCAGCGGGCGCGAGAACAGGTAGCCCTGCATCTCGTCGCAGCCCCATTCGCCCAGCAGCGCCAGGCATTCCTCGGTCTCGACGCCTTCCGCGACCGCGCGCAGGCCGAGATTGTGGGCCATGCCGATCACCGTCTTGACGATGACCGCGCAGTCGCGTGACTGCATCATCGGCATGACGAAGGATTTGTCGATCTTCAGTTCCGAGAACGGCAGTCGCTGCAGCTGGGCGAGCGACGAATAGCCGGTGCCGAAATCGTCGATCGACAGGTGGATGCCCTTGATGCGCAGGCGGGTCAGGATGTCGGCGCCCTCAATCTGGTTGCGCATCGCCGCGCTCTCGGTGATCTCGAGCGTCAGCTGCTCGGGATCGACGCCGTGGCGGTCGCACATGTCGACCAGGCGGTCCGGCAGATCGAGATCGGTCAGGCATCGGGCCGACAGGTTGACCGCGAACGGCAGGCTCAGCCCTTGCGCCGCCCAGGCGGCATGCTGTTCCAGGCTGCGCTCGACGATGCACCAGGTCAGGCGCTGGATCAGCTCGCCGCTTTCGGCCAGCGGGATGAAATGGTCGGGCATCAGCATGCCGTGGACCGGGTGGCGCCAGCGCGCCAGCACCTCGGCGCCGATCACCTGCCGCGTCGCCACCGACAGCTTGGGCTGCCAGTAGCCGACGATATCCTCCGCCACTATCGCGGCTTCCAGTTCGGTTGCCGTCGTCGCCTGCGCTGCCTGGTTGACCTGCAGCAGACCGACGAGCTCGGCGACGCGCACCGGCTTGATCATCGCGGCGATGACCTCGAGGCCGAACGAGCGCGCCAGCCGGGCCGCCGCCTCGACCACCCGGTGATCGAGGCCTGAGGCGATGATGAACTTGGCCGGCGGCCGTTCGCGGGCGCAAAGCCGCAGCAGCTCGATCCCGTCGGTGCCCGGCATGCGCAGGTCGACCAGCACGATCGTCGGCAGCCAATCCTGCAGTTGCCGGCGGAATTCCTCGGCGCTGGGCGCGACCCGGGTGCCGAACCCGGCCTCCTGCCCGGCGCGGGCGTAGATTTCGGCGATTTCGGGGTCGTCGTCGATGATCAGGAGGCGGTTGCGATTCATGCCGAAACCCCTTCCTCGCCCAGCAGGCGGCGCAGCTCGGCGGCGAGCTCGACGGCGCGATAGGGCTTGTTGATCAGCGCGAAGCCATGATCCTTGTTGCCGGGGATGGCATTGGTCGCCTCGGTGGCGAAGCCGGTGGTCAGCAGGATCTTCAGCTGCGGGCGCCGCTTCAGCGCTTCGCGCGCCAGCGACCGGCCGTCGCCGCCGGGCATCATCACGTCGCTGAACAGGAGGTCGATGGCCGGGACCTCCTCGATGATCTCCAGGGCCTCGGCGGCGTTCGATGCTTCATGCACCGTGTAGCCGAACGAGCGCAGCTGGGCCAGCGCCACCCGCCGCAGATCGGCATTGTCCTCGACCACCAGGATCGTCTCATGGCCGGGTTGGGACGCCGGCTGCTCGGCCGGCGCGGGCTCCGCCGCCGTAGCGTCGGTATGCCGCGGCAGGTAGAGATGCACCGAGGTGCCGTGGCCCGGCTCGGAATAGATCTTGGCGTGGCCGCCCGACTGCCTGATGAAGCCGTAGACCATCGACAGGCCGAGGCCCGAGCCCTTGCCGACATCCTTGGTGGTGAAGAACGGTTCGAAGACGCGGCTCAGCACCTCCGGCGTCATGCCGGTGCCGGTGTCGGAGACCGCGATCTCCACATGGTCGCCGGCGATCACCTCGCGGTTGAGTTCGACGTAACCTTCGTCGAGCGTCTTGTTGCGGGCTTCGATGGTCAGGATGCCGCCATCGGGCATCGCGTCGCGCGCATTGACGCAGAGGTTGAGCACGGCGGCCTCCAGCTGTGCCGGGTCGACCTTGATCGGCCACAGCCGTTCGGCCGGTTTCATCTCGACCGAGATGTTTGATCCCAGCGTGCGCTCGATCAGCGTGAACATGCCGCGCAGCAGCGTGCGCGCATCGATCGCTTCGGGCAGCAGCGACTGGCGCCGGGCGAAGGCCAGCAGCGCGCGATTGAGCTCGGCCCCGCGCAGGGCGGCGGCCATCGCGTTGTCGAGCAGCTCGATCGCGGCCGGCCGGTCCTTCAAGGTCAGATGCGCGAGATCGAGATTGCCGATGACCACGCCGAGGATGTTGTTCAGGTCATGGGCCAGGCCGCCGGTCAGCTGGCCGATCGCCTCCATCTTCTGGGCCTGGCGCAACTGGCCTTCGACGGTGCGCAACGGGCCGATATCCAGCGCCACCGCCATGACGCCGGCGACCGTGCCGTCCTCGTCGCGTACCGGCGCCGCCGACAGCAGCAGGGTCAGCCGCGACCCGTCGCGATGCCGACCGATGAATTCGACGCCGAAGGCGGAATGGCCGGCCAGCACCTCGCCGGTGATCGTGCCGAGGTCGCTGCCATCGCCCTGGTCGGAGAAAGGCAACGGCCGTCCAAGGGCGTCGGCCGCGGGATAACCGGTCAGGATTTCGGCGGCACCGTTCCAGGTGGCCACGTTGCCATTGCGGTCGAGCGACATGATGGCGACCGGCGAGGCACCGATCAGCGCTGCCAGTCGCGCTTCGCTGCCGCGCCGTTCGCGCTCGGCGGCGAGGGCCGAGGCCCGCGCCGAGGCCGACGCGGCGAGCGCCCCGATCTCGCGCCGCTGCAGCCGCAGCACGTAGAGGACGGTCAGCGCGGTCAGTGCCAGGCACAGCCCCGCCCGCCACATCGCGTCGTTGGTCTGCAGGGCGGCCACGCGCTCGGGCCCGAAGTGGAAGATCAGGCGCCAGTCCTGGCCCTTGATCGACATGCGCTTTTCCAGGACCACGCCGCCGAGCGCGCGGGGATCGACCGGGCCTGAGGCCGGCAGGAACTTGCCGGCATCGGCGCGATAGACGGCCAGCGGCATGCCCGGCGCCCCGCTGCCGGGGGCATCGGCCATCAGATAGATATCCTCGATGATCACCGGCGTATCGGCGATGGCATCGTTCAGCGACGGTTCAAGCAGGAAGGAGGCGACCACCACGCCCAGTATCTGCGCGCGGCGCTCTTCGGGCGTGGCAAGCACCGCGCCGGCGGGAAAAACCGGGCGGACGGAGATGAACACCGGTCCGGTCCGCGCCATGTTCTCGGAGGATTGCGGGCGCGTCGCCACGGTCAGGCCGGTGTCGACGGCGCGCGTGATCGCCGGCCCGGCCTGCGGCGCCCGCAAGCCGTCGTAACCCGGCTGTGTCGGGGCGCCGGAAAAGACGGTGGCGAACAGCACGGGGAAATAGACCGGTCGCGACGGCGCCGGCGGCGCGTCCGTCGCCACCCGGTCGACGATCCGGTAGTCGGGCGATATCTCCTTTCGTGCCCGCTCTTCGAACGCCGCGCGGTCGGCATCATCGACCCGGGGAAGCCAGGCGACGCCCCGTGGCAGGACGGTTTCGTCCTCTGCCCGCGTCGTCGCCAATTGTTCGAACGTGGTTCGGTCCAGCCCGAGCCCGATCGAGAAGAGCCCGGCCATCCCGGCCCCGAAATCGGCGAGGTCGCTGAGCTTGTTGGAAAGGTCGGTGGCGCGCCAGTCGGCCAGCGTGCCGACCGCCGTGCGCGCACGTTCGTCCTGCTCACGGGCGGTGCCGTGGAACACGATCGCCGTCAAGGCCAGCCCGATCAAAGCCACCAGCGCGGCCTGCACGGTATGGCGCACTTTCAGTCGCGTCGGCATCGTCTGGGCCTCGGCGCTTTTGCCAGCATTTCGAAAGTAGTGTCGCTGTTGAGCTAAACGCGTCAACAGAGAATGTTTGTCACGGATTGTTGCCGCGAAAATTCAAACGATATTCAAGGGAAAGGGTTTCGTCAGCCCTGCCAGCGGGCGGCGGCCTGATCGTCTGCCGCCTTGGCCTCGACCCAGCGGCGGCCGGCGGCCTCGGTTTCCTCCAGCTTCCAGAACGGTGCCTGGGTCTTCAGCCAGTCGATCAGGAAGGCGCAGGCCTCAAGCGCCGCCTGCCGGTGGGCGGACGCGGCGGCGACCAGCACGATGCGGTCACCGGGGGTCAGGCGGCCGTAGCGGTGGACGATCAGACAATCGCTGAGCGGCCAGCGGGCGCGGGCCTCGGCCTCGAGGCGGGCAAGTTCCGTCTCGGTCATGCCGGGGTAATGCTCGAGCGTCATGGCGACCAGCCGGTCGGGCGGGGCCATGTCGCGGACCAGGCCGACGAAGCTCGCCACCCCGCCGACATCGCTGCGGCCGGCTGTCAGCGCCTCGAGGGCCGCGCCGACGTCGAAATCTTCCGCCTGAACCCGTACCGCCATGGCGTCAGCCGCCGGTGACCGGCGGGAACAGGGCGATCTCGTCGCCGGCGGCGATCGTCCGGTCGTGCTTGGCATGCACCTGGTTGACCGCGGCGCGCACCACCTCGGGGCGGACGAAGGCGGCTTCGTAGTTTTCGCCCCGCCCGCGCAGCCAGGCGATCAGCTGGCCGACGGTCGTGACATCGGGCGGCGGCGCCACGTTCTCCTCGGACAGGCCGACACGCTCGCGCAGCCAGGCGAAATAGAGCACGCGCATGGCTCAGCCCTTCCGCTGCTCGTCGATGGCGGTCATGTGCTTCAGCCCTGACTGCATGTAGTCATAGCCGGTATATAGCGTCAGCAGGGCGGCGATCCACAGGAGCGCGATGCCGATCTCGGGGATGCGCGTCCAGGGCGGCGCGATGTCGGAAGCGAGCAGGAAGCCCAGCGCCACCAACTGGACGGTCGTCTTCCACTTTGCCAGCCGGGAGACCGGCACCTTGACCCGGATCTCGGCCAGGAATTCGCGCAGGCCGGCCACCATGATCTCGCGGCACATGATGACCACGGCGGCCAGGACGCTGAAGCCCTCGATGCGGCCGAAGGCGACCAGCATCAGGATCGCCGAGGCGACCAGGAGCTTGTCGGCGACGGGGTCGAGGAACCGGCCCAGCTCGCTCATCTGGCCGAGCCGGCGGGCGAGATGGCCGTCCGCCCAGTCGGTGACGCCGGCGGCAAAGAACATGCCCAGCGCGATGCCGTCGTTCCACGGATAGGGCAGCCAGAAGGCGGCGCACAGGATCGGAATGACCAGAATGCGCGACAGGGTCAGCAGGTTCGGGAGGGTATAGAGCATGCCACTGGACGCTGGATACGAGGTTTCAGCAGTTTAAGCATTTAGCCGCCGCCGTGGAAATGGTCGTAGATTCGACGGGCGACGGTGGTCGAGATGCCTTCCACGGTTTCCAGATCCGCCAGCCCGGCCTCGGCCACGCCTTTGGCCGAGCCGAACTTCAGCAAAAGCGCCTTCTTGCGGGCGGCGCCGATGCCGGGAATCTCGTCGAAGGCCGAACCCTTGGCCGCGGCGGCGCGGCGCGCGCGGTGCCCGCCGATCGCCCAGCGATGGGCTTCGTCGCGCAGGCGCTGGATGAAATAGAGCACCGGATCCTTGCGGCCCGGCTCGATCGCCGGCTTGCCCGGCAGGTGGATGACCTCGAGCCCGGCATTGCGTTCGGGCCCCTTGGAGACGCCGGCGACTGCCACGTCGTCGATGCCGAGTTCGGCCAGCACCTCGCAGGCCACCTTCAACTGCCCGCGCCCGCCGTCGATCAGCAGGAGGTCGGGCCAAGAGCCCTTTTCGGCCTCCTCGCCCTCCTCGGCTTCCTTCAGCAGGCGGGTGAAGCGGCGGGTCAGCACCTCGCGCATCATCGCGTAGTCGTCGCCCGCCTCGATGTCGCCCTTGATGTTGAAGCGGCGATAGGCCGATTTCATGAAGCCTTCGGGGCCGGCGACGATCATGCCGCCGATCTGCTGGGTACCCATCGTATGGCTGTTGTCATAGACCTCGACGCGCTCCGGCGTCGAGTCGAGGCCGAGCATTTCGGCGAGGCCTTCCAGCAGCCGGCGCTGGGTCGCGTTCTCCGACATGCGGCGGGCCAGGGCCTCGCGGGCGTTGAGCACCGCGCGCTCGACGACTTCGCGCTTCGACCCGCGCTGGGGCACCGCCAGCTCGACCTTGCGGCCCGCGCGAATCGACAGGGCCTCGGCGATCAGCTCGGCATCCTCGCCGATCGGATGGCTCAGCAGCAGCAGCGGCGGGGCAGGGCGGCTGTCGTAGAACTGGGTGATGAACGAGGCCAGCACCTCGGCCGCGTCGACGTCGCGGGCGTGGGCGGGATAGTAGGCGCGGTTGCCGAAGTTCTGGCCGCCGCGATAGAAGAACACCTGGACGCAGGCCTCGCCGCCCTCGGCATGCAGCGCGAAGACATCGGTCTCGCCCAGGCCCTCGACATTGATGCCCTGATGCGCGGTGACATGGGCCAGCGCCTTGATGCGGTCGCGGAACAGGGCGGCGGTCTCGAAGTCGAGCGCGGCCGAGGCCGTCTCCATCCGCGTCTGCAGCCGGCGGGCCAGGTCCTGGCTGCGCCCTTCGAGGAAGCCTTGCGCCTCGTCGACCACGGCGCGGTAGGCCGGCTCGTCGATGCGGCCGACGCAGGGCGCGGTGCAACGCTTGATCTGATACTGCAGGCAGGGCCGCGTGCGGTTGGAGAAGTCCGAATCGCTGCAGCTGCGCAGCGGGAAGACGCGGGCCAGCGCCGACAGCGTCGAATTGACCGCCCCGGCCGAGGCGAACGGGCCGAAATAGGCGCCGCGCCGGTTCTTGGCCCCGCGATGCTTGGTGATGCGCGGGAACGGATGGTCCTCGGCGATCAGGATATAGGGAAACGACTTGTCGTCGCGCAGAATGACGTTGTAGCGCGGCTTGAGCCGCTTGATCAGATTGGCCTCCAGCAGCAGCGCCTCGGCCTCGGTATGGGTCGTGGTGATCTCGATGGTGGCGATCTGCGACACCATCCGCTCGATCCGGGCCCCGAGCCCGGTCGGCTTGGCATAGTTCGAGACCCGTTTGCGCAACGAGCGCGCCTTGCCGACGTAGAGCAGCGCGCCGTCCTCGGCCAGCATCCGGTAGACGCCCGGCCCCGGCGGCAGGCCGGGGAAGATCGCGCGCACCACTTCCCAACCGATCGGG
>JAEYTW010000441.1 GCA_023433835.1 Pseudomonadota bacterium
GACAAGGTCGAGGCGACGACCGCCTCGTGACCGCTGGCGGCGAGCGCGGTCAGCAGCAGGCGGGCGACGCGGCGGTCGCCCGAGGGCACGGGGTGGCCGGGATGTTTGAGCGGGGCGTAGAAGGCGACCTTCACGACGCCGCGCCGGCTGCCGGCGCCGCCTGGGCCTGCGGCAGGCCGAGGCGCGCCGCGATCAGGTCGAGCCCGCGGTTCATGTCGAAATCCTGCCGCACCCGCCGTTCGCCGGCGCGGCCCAGCCGCAGGCGCAAGCCGGGATCGGCGATCATCGTGGCCAGGGCGGCAGCCAGTGCCGCCGGCTCCGCCGGCGGCACAAGCAGTCCGGTTTCGCCGTCGCGGATCAGTTCGGGAATGCCGGAGAAACGGGTGGCGAGGCAGGCCAGCGCCTGGCTCTGCGCCTCCATCAGCACGTTGGGCAGGCCGTCGCGATCGCCGTCGCCATCCTCGCGGCTGGCCAGCACGAACAGGTCGGCGTGGCGCAGCGCCTCGAGCACGGCGCCTTGCGCCTGCGCGCCGCGCCAGTCGATGCGTCCGGTCAGGTCCAGCCGGGCGGCCTGCGCCGACAATTCGTCCTTCAGCGGCCCGCCGCCGATATGGACGAAGCGCCAGGCGAGGCCTGCCGGCAGTCTGGCCAGCGCGTCGAGCAGGTCGTCATAGCCTTTCTTCGCCACCAGCCGGCCGACCGACAGGATGGTGACGGGCCGCATCGGGTCCCCGCCGTCGGGGCCCGCTTCGCGATACGGCGCCGGGGCAAACCGCGCGAGATCGAGGCCGTGATAGACCAGCGACACCTTGCCGGGCGGTGCCAATGACGCCAGATGCTCGGCGCCGACCGCGGTGCAGGTGACGAGCCAGTCGAGCTCGGCGAGCTTCTCGCGCTTTTCCCAGTCGGGCGAGGTCCAGATGTCGCGGGCGTGGGCCGAGGCCGCCCAGGGCAGTCCGGTCAGGAGGGCGGTGTAGCGCGCCACCGAGGCGGGGGTGTGCAGGAAATGGACGTAGAGGAAATCGATCCTGGGATCGAGCTCATGGGCCAGCACCAGCGCCTGGCCGAAGCGGCGGCCGCGATTGGGCGTGCGGTCGCGCCACCAATCCTTCAGGAAGGCGTGCAGGGCGCGGCCGAAGCCGGGGCGGCGCAGGCCCGACAGCAGCCCGCGCAGGACGCGGCCCGGCTCCTGATAGAGGTATTCGGGCAGGTAGCGCACCGGCGCGGTGATCGCCTCGTGCACCGGATGGCGTTTCCTGTCGGTCGGATGGCGCAGCGAGACGATCTCGGCATCGAGGCCGCGCCGCTGCAGGCCCAGGATTTCCTGCGCGATGAAGGTTTCCGACAGGCGCGGGTAGCCCTTGACCAGAATGGCGGCCCGGCCGCCGCGACGCATCATGGCTCGGCTCAGGCCGGTTGGCGCGTCTGGTCCTGCGCCGCGTCTTCCCGGTCGTGACGGCCGAGCCAGGGCGATGCCAGGCGGTTGACGTTGTCGAGGCCTTCGAGCAGCCCGGGCACGACGACCTCGGACGGCAGGCTCTGCTGCGGCAGCTGGCGCAGCGCCGTGGCCATCGTCGCCGGGTCGTAGGTGCCGTCATCCTCCAGCATGCGGACGAGGCCCAGTTCCTGGGCGCGGCTGGCGCGGATGTACTGCTCCATGCGCGGGGCGGTGCGCGGCACGATGATCGCCCGCTTGTCGAGCGACAGGATCTCGCAGAACGTGTTGTAGCCGCCCATCGCGACCACGCCGACGGCGTTGGCCACCAGCTCTTCCATATGGGCGTCGAAGGTGATCGCCTCGACCCGCTTCAGCTTGGCGACGCGGGCCATGAATTCGTTGCGGCGCTCCAGCTGCATGAACGGCCCCAGCACCAGCAGGGCGGGGTAGGGCAGCCATTCATGGGTTTCGTAGGCGCGCAGCACCCAGTCGATCAGCCCCTCGCCGTCGCCGCCGCCGCCGGGGGTGACGAGGATATAGGGGCGCTGGGTCATCTCGGGCAACTGATGCTGGGTCGGCGCCTCGACCACGTTGCGCTTCAGATAGCCGGTGTAGACCATCTTCTTGCGCACCTTCTCGGGGATTTCGACCCCTTCGAGCGGGTCGCAGATCTGCGGCAGGCCGTAGACCCAGATCTCGTCATAGAGGTTGCGCAGGGACGGCATGACGTTCTTGCGCTTCCATTCGGGCTCCAGCGCCCGCGGCTCGTCCATCACGTCGCGCAGGCCCAGGACCAGCCGGGTGCCGCGGCCCTTCAGCATCTTCATCGTGTCGCCGCATTCGCCGCGCAGGCCCAGGGGCTCCTTGTCGACGATGAAGATGTCGGGATCGAAGATCGAGGCGGTGTGCTGAATGATGGCCGAGCGCATCTTTAGCGTGTCCTCGATGTCGAGATGCAGGCTCAGCGACGTGTATTCGCCGTTGCGCAGCTTGATCACCCCCGGCACGCGCACGAAATCGACGCGCGAACGGAAATCGAAGCTGCCGATGATCGGCGAGCCCGACAGGATGATGACCGATAGGTCGCGGTGACGTTCGACCAGCGCGTGGGCGATGGTCCGACAGCGACGCAGATGGCCGAGACCAAAACTGTCGTGGCTGTAGATCAGAACCCGCGACCCGCCCCTCTTGCTCCTCATGCGCGGA
Organism: Pseudomonadota bacterium; assembly: GCA_023433835.1. GTDB lineage: Bacteria > Pseudomonadota > Alphaproteobacteria > Ferrovibrionales > Ferrovibrionaceae > JAFKFH01. Next base: position 2,645 of record JAEYTW010000441.1, read on the forward strand.
CTCGACAACGTTGTGGACACAGAACGGTGGCTGTAAAGCTAACAGTTGTGTTGTCTGCATGCCCCCCAACCGGCATGGAGCGGGACTATCGCATGCCCCCGACCCCGGAGGAAAGCGGAAAAGGCCAGGCGGCTACCCGGCGCAATCAGGCCGCGTGGCCGGAGACACGGGCAACACCTTACCGCTGCGGGTTAATGAAGGACGTATTACGCAGGACCGTCATTCCTGTTGAGGTCGAGATCCGGGGAAAGCGCTTCGCTGCTAACTGAGTTAGCGTTTATGGGCCTTCGCCGGGGCCGCGCGCTGATCGGCCAGTGGGAAGCCTCGTATGCCTCGATCACGGCGGCAAGGGCGTCGAAACGCTGGGATTCGGCGGTACCGACATTTGGTTCGCGCTCGAAATACGCTGCAATCTCGATCAACGCGAGATCGTACTCGGCCTCATCCCGGATTCGCTGCACGTCGACCATCGTCAGATCGGCTGGCCCTGGACCTCGAGGGTCAATTCCCGGACCTTGTCCTTCAGGCCTTCCATCGCCGGGTAGACCGCCAGGGCCAGGCGGTAGGATTCCAGCGCCTCGGCCTTGCGGTTCAGGGCTTCCAGCACCAGGCCGCGGCCCGACAGGGCGGCGAAATGGCGGGGTTCGAGGGTCAGCGCCTTGTTGACGTCGATCAGGGCCTGCTCATAACGGCCGCCGTAATAATTCAGCGTGGCGCGCTTGTTCCACCCCTCGGCGAAATCGGGATTGGTCTCGACCAGGGCGTCGAGCAGGCCGAGGGCCTTTTCCGGATCCTTCTCGTTCAGCGCGGTGGCGCCGTATTCCAGCAGCAGGTCGCCGGTCGGGCTGCCCGATTCGACCCATTGCTTCCAGATCATGGTTTCGACCAGCTTGGCCTCGCGGCCGTCGCGGGTCAGGGCCAGGCGGTCGAGCAGGTTGTCGGTCTTCTCGCGGCGGTCGAGGGCGGCTTCCTCGGCCCGTTCGGCGCGACTTTTGGGCGGCGATTCGGCCTTCGGTTCGGCCGCCGCCGGCGGCTGGGGCGGGGTCGGCACAGGGGTCGGCGTCTGGGCCCAGGCCGGCAGGGCGATCAGCAGGGCGGCTAGGGCTGGCACGATACGCATGGCACCTCCGCGAACGTTACTGCAGCGCCGGCGGCTTCGGCCCTCCGGTCGCCCAGTCGAGCAACTCGACCGTATGCACGACGGGCAGGCGCCCGCCATCCGTCTCCAGCCCCTGGCCGATCTGCACCAGGCAACCGATATTCCCGGCGGCGACCAGATCGGCGCCGGTCGACCTGATGTTACCGACCTTGCGCGCCTGCAGCCGGGCCGCCATGTCGGGCTGCAGGAGATTATAGGTGCCGGCCGAGCCGCAGCAAAGATGTGCCTCGGGAATTTCCGCAATCGTGAACCCGGCGCTGCGCAACAGGGTTTTCGGCACGTCGCGCACCCGCTGGCCGTGCTGCAGTGAACAGGCGGCGTGATAGGCAACCTTGAGGCCCGAGGGCGTCGCGGGCGGGATGATGCCCAGTTCGGCCATCACCTCGGTGACGTCGCGCGCCAGGCTGGCGATGGTCGCGGCATCCGGCTCGTCGGCCAGCAGGTGCCCGTAATCCTTGACCGTGGTGCCGCAGCCCGAGGCGTTGATCACCACGGCGTCGAGCCCGGCCCCCCGTTTCTCGGCCATCCAGGCCGCGACATTGGCGCGTGCCGAGGCCCGCGCCGGTTCCTCCAGCCCCATATGCTGGGTCAAGGCGCCGCAGCACCCGGCGCCGCGCGCCACCACGACCTCGCAGCCGTGGCGGGTGAGCAGGCGGATGGTCGCCTCGTTGATGCGCGGATCCAGCACCTGCTGTGCGCAGCCGGTCATCAGTGCCACCCGCATCCGCCGCGGTCCCTCGGCGGGAAAGACCTGCGGCTTGTCGACGCCGGAGGGGGGCGGCAGTTGCCTGGGCGCCATCCGGATCAGCCCGGCCAGCCGGCCGGGGGCGAGTGCCGCGAAGGGGCGGGCCAGCGTCGCGCCGATCAGCGCCAGGCGGAACAGGCCGGGCCGGGGCAGCACCGCCGCCAGCATCCGGCGCAGCAGCCGTTCGGGCAGCGGGCGCGTCCGGGTCTCCTCGATATGCACCCGGGCATGGTCGACCAGATGCATGTAGTCGACGCCGGACGGGCAGGTCGTCATGCAGGACAGGCAGGTCAGGCAGCGGTCGACATGGGTGGCCGTCTCCTCGTCGGCCGGCCCGCCGCGCTCGAACATGTCCTTGATCAGGTAGATGCGGCCGCGCGGGCTGTCGCGCTCGTCGCCGTCCTCGACATAGGTCGGGCAGGTCGCGGTGCAGAAGCCGCAATGGACGCAGGCGCGCAGGATCTGGTCGATCTCGCGGATATCGGGGTTCTGCAGCTGTTCGGCGGTAAACTGGGTCTGCACCGGTCAGCCTCCCATCCGGCCCGGGTTGAACAGGCCTTGCGGATCGAACTGGCGGCGCACCCTTTCGCTCAGCGCCGCGATCGCCGGCGCCTCCGGCTGGAACACGGCCGCGGCGGCGCGTGCCTCGGGCGCGGCCCGGAACAGCATGGCGTGACCCTCGGCGAAGGCGCCGCGGACGGCCTCCGCCCGCGGCTCGCCGTCCGGCATCTCCAGCCAGATGAGCCCGCCGCCCCAATCGACCAG
>JAEYTW010000488.1 GCA_023433835.1 Pseudomonadota bacterium
TGACGGGCCCTTGCTGTCGGCGGTCTTCCGGGCCGAGCGGCGGCCGCTCGACGACCGCAATATCATGGCCGTCTTCCTGCGCCACCCGCTGGTGACGCTGAAGGTGATCGGCGCGATCCACTGGGAAGCGCTGAAGCTGTGGTCGAAGGGCATCGGGCTGCAGCCGCGGCCCGCGCCGCCGCCGGAACCGGTTTCGATCCATTGGCCCGCCCCCGACATGTCAGACGGAAAGACGCATGCGATCCTTGCCTGAGCAAGAACAGATTCCGCCGGCCATCGGCACGGCCGCCAGCGGCTGGTGGCGGGCGGTCGACCGCATCGCCGGGGCATTGGCCCGCGGCCGCCTGACGGTCATGCTGCCGGGCGGGGCCGCGCGCACCTATGCCGGGCCGTTGGAAGGGCCGCACGCCCTGGTGCATCTGCGGCGCTGGCGCGGGTTGTGGCGCACGGTGACCGGCGGCGATACCGGCTTCGCCGAAGCCTACATGGCGGGCGAGGTCGATACGCCGGATCTGCTGGCGCTGATCGATTTGTTCGTGAAGAACGAGGCCGCGCTGGCGGACCGGCTGTCGGGCAGCCGGATCGTCAGATGGCTGAACCGGCTGCGCCATCTCGCGCGCGCCAATACCAGGGCGGGCAGCCGGCGCAACATCGCCTTCCATTATGACCTGGGCAATGCCTTCTACCGCCTGTGGCTCGACCCGACGATGACCTATTCGGCCGCCTGGTTCGAGCGGGCCGACCAGGCGCTGGCGGAGGCGCAGGCGGCCAAGTATCACCGCCTGGCCAGGCTCGCCGACCTGCGGCCCGGCCTCGACGTGCTCGAGATCGGCTGCGGCTGGGGCGGGTTCGCCCGCATCGCTGCCGAGGATTACGGCTGCACCGTCACCGGCCTGACCCTGTCGCGGGAGCAGCATGCCCATGTCGCGGCGATGGCGGTGCCCGGCGTCTGGCCGTTGCTGGTCGACTATCGCGATGCCGACGGGCAGTACGACCGCATCGTCTCGATCGAGATGTTCGAGGCCGTGGGCGAGGCCAACTGGCCGGTGTATTTCCGGCGCCTCGGCGAGTTGCTCAAGCCCGGCGGCGTCGCCGCGCTGCAGGTGATCACCATCGACGAGGCGCGCTTCGAAGGCTATCGCCGCAATCCCGACTTCATCCAGAAATACATCTTCCCCGGCGGCATGCTGCCGAGCCCGACGGCCTTGCGCCGGGCGGTGGCGGAAGCCGGGCTGAAGCTGGTGGCCGAGGACTTCTTCGCCGACGGCTACGCCCGCACGCTGGCCCACTGGCGCGCGGCGTTCGAGCGGGCCTGGCCGGAAATCGCGGGGCTCGGCTTCGACGAGCGCTTCCGGCGGATGTGGCGATATTATCTCTGCTATTGCGAGGCGGGTTTCCGCAACGGTGCGATCGACGTCGGCCATTTCCGGATCGAGAAGGCGTGATCGGGCGGTGGCGTCTCGCCGCCTATGCCTTGCCGGCACTGGCGCTGTCCCTGCCGGCGATCCCCGCCTATGTCTATCTGCCGACCCTCTATGCCGATCGCGTCGGCCTGGCGGCGACGGCGTCGATCCTGCTCGGCGTGCGCCTGGCCGACGTCCTGGCCGACCCGCTGGTCGGCTGGCTGGCCGACCGATGGGGCCGCCGCAAGGAGCTGATCGCCGTAGGGGCGCCGATCGCCGGGCTGGGCCTGCTCTGCCTGTTCATCCCGGGCAGCACGGCGGGGCCAGTCGATCTCGCGCTCTGGGCGCTGGCCCTCTATGTCGGGTGGTCGTTGGTGGCCATTCCCTACCAGGCCTGGGGCGCGCAGCTCGCCACGGGCTATGACGCGCGCAGCGGCATCGCCTTCGCCCGCGAAGTCGCGGGCCTTGCCGGCATTCTCGCCGCCGGCACCCTGCCGGTACTCGTCACCCGGGGCGGCGGCGACCTGGCCGCCGGCGTCGCGGCCGTTGCCTGGGCCGGCATCGCGATCGGCGTGCCGGCCTTCCTGCTGCTGCTGTTCGCCGTGCCGGATCCGGGGCGCCGCGCCCCGGCGCCGATCGCGCCGGCCGCCGTTCTGCAGATCATCCGCAACCGCCCGTTCCTGCAGCTGATGCTCGGCTGGTTCGGCAACGGCTTTGCCAACGGGTTGGCGGCCGCGCTGTTTCCGCTGTACCTGCGCCATCGGCTGCAGGCATCCGAAGCCGACACCGCGCTCGCGCTGATGGTCTATTTCCTGTGCGGGATCCTGGCGATTCCGGGGTGGCTGCAGCTCAGCCGGCGGCTGGGCAAGCATCGCGCCTGGTGCGTGGCGATGCTCTGCTGTGCCGCGGCCTTCGTCTGGGCGCCGCTGCTGGGGCCCGGGGGGATCGGCTGGTTCCTCGTGATCTGCGCGGTGACCGGGGCGACGCTCGGCGCCGATCTCGCTCTGCCGGCCGCACTTCAGGCCGACGTGCTCGACTATGATCGCTGGCGTTACCATACCGACCGCGCCGGCCTGATGTTCGCGTTGTGGACGGTCGCGACCAAGCTGGCCGCGGGTCTCGCGGTCGGCTTCGGTCTCGGTCTGCTGGCGCTGGCCGGCTTTTCGACCGATGGCGGCAATGGCGAGGCGCAGCTTGTGCTGCTTGCGCTGATCTACGGCGGGCTGCCCGTCGTAATCAAGCTGTCCGTGATCGGACTGATCTGGCGCTACCGGATCACGGCGCGCACCCATCGCGCGCTGTCCCGGCGTCTGGCGATGAGGATGCGATGCGCGGATACCTGATATCCATGATGGCCGGTATGGCTCTGATGCTCGCGGGATGCGGGGGGATGAAGATCGACGATGTCGCGCGACCCGATCCGGTTTTCCGGATCGAGGATTATTTTCAGGGGAAGTCGGCGGCCACCGGCATGTTCGTCGATCGCTTCGGCAAGGTCAGGCGGCAGTTCGTCGTCGATCTCGATGGCGTCTGGGATGGCCGGCAGCTCACCCTGACCGAGGATTTCCGCTATGACGACGGCAAGACCGAGCGCCGCGTCTGGGTTTTCTCCCGCCAGCCGGACGGCAGCTACGAGGGCCGGGCCGACGGCGTGATCGGGACGGGGCGGGCCGAGGCGCGGGGCAATGCCTTCAACCTGCGCTATCGCTTCGCGCTCAAGGTCGGCGAGGATCGCTGGCAGGTGGATTTCGACGACTGGATGTTCCTCCAGCCCGACGGCGTGGTGCTCAACCGCGCCTCGGTCACCAAGCTCGGCTTCGAGATCGGCACGGTGATCGTGTCCTTCCGCCGGCTCAGTGACGGCCGGCCCGCCGCCGGATGAGGCCGATGATGCCGCCCAGCAGCGGCAGTTGCCCATAGAAATACGTGCCGGAATCCCAGTGATCGATATGGACGGCGGCACGGCCGTCCTGGTTCAGGACGACTTCGCTCATCCCGGGAAAGTGCCAGTCCCGCCGCCGGAACCGGCAGGTGAAATCCCAGCGCAGCAGCCAGACATTGTCCCCGGCATCGGCGGCACGGGTAACCGCGAAACGAGGATCCTCCAGGTGCCTGAACATCGGTTCGAGCACGGCGCGCAGCGCGGCGGTGCCACTGATGTCGTTGAACGGATCGCGGAAACGGATGTCCGGGGCGAATGTCCGGTCGAGATGATCGAGCGCGGCGGGCGAGATGGTTTCCCAGAACCGGATATAGGGCTCGATCGGGCGCATCAGCGCAGCATCCTTCTCGTCAGGGTGAAAAGCAGCGGTGCCGGCAGCAGCCGCATCAGACCCATGGCCAGCGCCATGCGCCGGGGCAGCGCCAGCGAAAACGGCCGGGCGGGCAGGCGATCGAGGATGATGCGCGCGGCCTCGTCGGCTTCGATCAGGAACGGCATCGGGAAATCGTTGCCGGCGGTCAGCGGCGTGCGCACGAAGCCCGGCGCGATCACCGTGAGCGCGACGCCGTGGCGGTCCAGATCCGGCTTCAGGCTTTCGGCCAGGTTGATCAGCGCCGCCTTGGTGGCGCCATAGGCGCCGCCGCCCGGCAGGCCGCGCCAGCCGGCGACCGACGCCACCAGGGCGATATGGCCGCCGCGGCGCGCGATCATGCGCTCCATCACCGGCACCAGGCCGTTGACCGTGCCCATCAGGTTGGTCTCGACCATCTCCCGCATCGTCGCGACATCGAGGCCCGAGGCCCAGCTGGCCCGGTAGGTGCCGGCGTTGAGGATGGCCAACGAGATGGGGCCGGCGGCCTCGATCGCCGCGACCG
>JAEYTW010000504.1 GCA_023433835.1 Pseudomonadota bacterium
GAAGGGCGGGATGTCGGCCCGCAGCGGCTGGCGCCCGAACAGGATCACCATGCTCTCGTTGAAGAACAGGATCAGCCCGAAGGTCGCCAGCACCTGGTCGAGATGGTCGCGGGCATAGAGCCTGCGCAGCACCTGATACTCGACCGCCGCCCCGACCACCGCCGCGGCGGCCAGCCCGCCCAGCAGCCCCAGCAGGAACGGCCCGGTATTGTTGGCGGTGTAGGCGGCGGCGAAGGCACCCACCATGTAGAGCGAGCCCTGCGCCAGGTTGATCAGCCCCATGATGCCGAACACCAGCGTCAGGCCCGCCGCCAGCAGGAACAGCATCACCCCGAACTGCAAACCGTTCAGCACCTGTTCAAGGAATAGAAGCATCCGCGCCGCCTCGTCGCCAAACTCCGGTCGTCAGTTCCACTTCAGCTTGCAATCCTTGACATAGGCATCGCCGTGGTTGGTCAGCACGGTGCCGGTGGTCTTCAGCGCCAGCTTGCCCCCCTCATTGGCCACGCCCAGCGCGTACCAATCCTGGATCGGATGCTGGTTGCTGGCGAACTTGAACGAACCGCGGACGGCCTGGAAATCGGCCTTGCGCAGCGCGTTGCGGAAGGCCGCGGCATCCTCGACCTTGCCGCCGGTGGCCTTCAGCGCCGAGGCGATCAGGCGGGCGGTGTCATAGCCCTGGCTGGCGGCGAAGGTCGGCAGGCGGCCGTATTTCTTCTGGAAATCCGCCACGAACTGCCTGGAGGCCGGATTGTCGAAATCGGCATTCCACTGCGAGGTCAGCTGCACGCCCAGGGCGGCGTCACCCACCGCCTCGAGAATCCGGCTGTCGAGCGACGGGGCGGGCACCACCATCGGGATCGTTTCCTTCAGCCCGGCCTGGACGTACTGCTTCATGAAGGTGATGCCCAGCCCGCCCGGATGGAACTGGAATACCGCATCGGGCTTGGCCGCGCGGATCTGGGCCAGTTCGGCCGAGAAATCGGTCTGGTCGAGCTTGGTGTAGATTTCGCCGACGACCTCGCCCTTGTAGAAGCGCTTGAAGCCGGCCAGCGCATCCTTGCCGGCCTGATAGTTCGGGGCCAGGATCACCATCTTCTTGTAGCCGAGCATCGTCGCCTGCTGGCCCGCCGCCTCGTGCAGCGTGTCGTTCTGCCAGGAGGCGACGAAGTAGTTCTCGTCGCAATCCTTGCCGGCGAAGTTCGAGGGCGCGGCGTTCGGGCTGACGTAGAAGGCGCCGGCCTCGAGAATGTCGGGCAGCACCGCCGACAGCACGTTCGAGAAGTTGATGCCGGTGATGATCCTGGCCTTCTCCGACTTGATGAACTTCTCGGCCACCTGCTTGGCGGTGCCGGGCTTCAGCGCGTCGTCCTCGACCAGCAGCTGCACCGGCACGCCGCCGAGCTTGCCGTCCTCCTGCGCGATCGCCAGCGCGAAGGCATCGCGGATATCCTCGCCCAGATAGCCGCCGGGTCCCGACAGCGTGGTGATCATGCCGATCTTGACCTGGGCCGAGGCGGCGGTGGCGGTGAGCGCTACGAGCGCGGTGCCGAGCAGCAGAGCAAGCTTGGTCATCTCTTGGTTTCCTTCCCCTGGAACGTCAGTCTTTGGCGGCCTGGCCGGCCAGAAATTCGGCATAGGTGACCCGGTCCATCTGGAACAGGTCGGTCGAGCGGGCATACCAGCCCGCCCCGTGCATGCGCGCGATCAGCCCGAGCGCCGGCGTATCGACATGGCAGCGCCTGGCGTCGATGATCGCTTCGTCGGCGATGTGGATGACCAGAACCTGGCCGACCGCCAGCAGCTGGCGCGGCCCGGTCTCGATATTGTGCAGGCTGCGGCATTCGAGCTGGACCGGCGAGCCGACGATGCGCGGCGGCGCCACCTTGAACGACGGTTCGTGCGCCAGCCCGGCGCAGGCCAGCTCGTCGACCTCGGGCGGCGCATCCATGCAGGTAATCGACATCTGCGGCCCCAGCGCCTCCGGCACCAGGTTCACCACGAACTCGCCGGTCGCCTGGATATTGGCGGCCGTGTCCTTGAACGCGCCTTCGCCGTTCTTCATCATGCCGAGGCAGACGATCGGCGGGTCCGAGCCCATGGCGTTGAAGAACGAGTAGGGGGCCGCGTTGATCACGCCGTTAGGCGACAGGGTCGTCACCCAGCCGATCGGCCGCGGCGTGACCGTCGAGGTCAACAGCTTGTAGCCATCGTTGACCGACAGCTCGGACAGATCGAAACGCATGCCCCTACCTCTCGGTGTATCAGGCGCCGACGACGTGGTTACGCAAGCTGCCGATCCCCTCGACCTCGACGATCACCTCGTCGCCGGCCTTCATGAACTGCGGCGGATCGTAGGAGATGCCGACGCCGGCCGGGGTGCCGGTGGCGATGACGTCGCCAGGCTCCAGGGTCACGCCGCGGGTGATGTGCTCGATCAGGGCGCCGGTCTTGAAGATCATGTAGGACGTGTTCGAATCCTGCTTCTGCACGCCGTTGACCTTGATGCCGATCCTGAGGTTGTGCGGATCCTCGATCTCGTCCGATGTGACCAGCCACGGGCCCATCGGACAGAACGTGTCCTGGCCCTTGGAGAAACCCCATTGCCCGCCATAGCGCATGTCGCGGGCCGAGATGTCGTTGACGCAGGTATAGCCGAAGACATGGTCGCGCCAATCGGCCTCGGCGACGTTGCGGCAGCGCGTGCCGATGACCACGGCGAGCTCGGCTTCCCAGTCGAGCTGCCGGGTCTGGGCCGGGTTGTGCACGATGGCGGCTTCCGGCCCGATGATCGAGGTCGACGGCTTGATGAAGGTCACCGGATGGGTCGGCAATTCCTTCTGGGTCTGCATCGCGCGGTTGGATTCGGCGACATGCTCGACATAGTTCAGGCCGATGCCGATCACGCCCTTCGGCGGCCGCGGCACGGGCGCCAGCAGCGTCGCGCCCTCCAGCGGGGTCGCCACGCCGGCGGGCCACTTGCCGGTGTAGGCCGCGACCAGCGCCTTGGCGCGGTCGAGCGCCGCGGGGCTCTCCTCGATGAAGGTGATGATGTCGCCCGGCAGGGTCTGACCCGCGGCAGCAGCCAGATCGACCAGGTCGACGATGTCGGCGCCGACCACGGCACCGAAGCGGGCGGCATCGCCGCGGCGGTAATTGACGAGCTTCATGGATGATGTCCCCGGAGGATGATCAGGCGATGACCGCTTGGCGGCCGCCGTTTTCGGCATAGGCCTCCTCGGCATAGATGCCGAGCGAGCGCATGACCGGCAGGTCGTTGAAGGTGAAGAGGCAGGCATCCTCGGTGTCCGAGGCATTGGCATGTTCGTGCACCGCCCAGGACGGCACGACGAAGATGTCCTTCTCTTCCCAGTCGAAGCGTTTGCCGGCGATGATCGAGAAGCCGCGGCCCTTGGCGACCTGGTAGACGAACGAGCCGGTATGGCGGTGGGCAAGCGTGTGCTGACCGGGCCGCAGCAGCTGCATCGAGGCGCCGATCGTCGGCATCACCGGCCCGCCCGTCAGCGGGTTGACGTATTCCATGATGACGCCGTCGAAGGGCGAGCCTTCGACCATCCCCGATGCCTTGACCAACGCGTCGTAGGTCGGCTCCCATGGGAACTTGAGCATCGGCGAGTAAGGCTTCTGCCAGTTCTTGCGCGCATCCGCGGGCTGGATGAAGCCGGCGCCGTAGAGGGCGTAGGAGGAATCGACCGGCCGGGTCTGTTCCTGGGCCAGCTTGGGGTGCACCGCGTAGAAATTGGCATCCAGCGTGTTGATCAGCGGGATGTCGAGGCCGTCCTGCCAGATCGACAGGCTGCCGTCGGCATCGACGCCATGCTCATGCCATGTGCCGTTCGGGGTCAGCACGAAGTCGCGGGCGCCGAGCGTCATCCGCTCGCCGTCGACGATCGTGTAGGCCCCGCGCCCCTCCATGATGAAGCGCAAGGCCGAGGCCATATGGCGATGGGCCGAGGCCGCCTCGCCGGCATTCATCACCTGCACGCCGGTATAGAGCAGCCCGACCGCCGCCGAGAGTTCGCGGCGGCCCGGATTGACCAGCATGACGACGCGCCGCCCGGCATCCTCGGGCCGCACCATCTCGACCGCCTTGACCACATGCGGGCGGATGTCGCGATAGCGCCACAGGACGGGGACCGAGCGCGGCTGCGGGAACCAGGGTTCGATCTCGTTGGCGACGGTCCACAGGGCGCCGGCCTCGAGCCGTTGCAGCGCCTCGTAATAGGCGCGCAGTTCCGGCGTTTCCGCGACGTTCGCGCGCCCAGGAATATCTTCCATCATGGCCAAACCCTCCCCGGCCGGCACCATCCATTCCGTTGATCAGACGGTAGCCACGCTTTTTCCCAAAGGCAAATGATTTTCGAAAATCTTCCATCCTTGCGAATTATTGCTGGATTTCGTAAGCTCGCCGATGAATGCGACCTTGAGCGGGAAATGCCGGAATGGCGCCGGTGGCGACGGAACGATCTGACGGCGGGGCGGAAGGCGCCGCGACCTTGTCCGAACAGGCCTATCGCCTGATGCGGCGCGACATCGTCGACGGCCTCTTGGCGCCCAACCAGCCGCTGCGCTTCGAATTCCTGAAGGACCGCTATGGCTTCTCGTTCTCGCCGCTGCGCGAGGCGCTGGCGCAACTGCAGTCGGAACGGCTGGTGGTCGCCACCGCCCAGCGCGGCTATCGCGTCGCCGACGTCTCGCTCGACGAGATGTGGGATGCGATCAACACCCGGGTGCTGATCGAGACCCAGGCGCTGCGCGACGCCATCAGCCATGGCGACGACGACTGGGAAGGCGCGATCCTCTCGGCCTATCACGCGCTGAGCCGCAGCCGCGCCCGCCAGGCCGGCACCACGACCGACGAGGCGGCGATGGAGGAGGTCGAGCGGCGCCACCGCGTCTTCCATCACTGCCTGATCAGTGCCTGCCGCTCGCGCTGGCTGCTCGATCTCTCCGCGCTGCTCTACACCCAGACCGAGCGCTATCGCCGGCCGCTATTGGCCAAGATGCGCGCCGATATCAGCCGCGACCGCGAAATCGACGACCATCACAAGGAAATCATGGACGCGACGCTGGCCCGCGACGCCGCGACCGCGACCGAGCTGCTCGCAGCCCATCTGCGCCGCACCGGCACCTATATCGAGCGCAGTCAGGCCTGAGGTTTCACGAGCATCAGCCAGATGATGCCGACGACGGCCGCGAAGGCCGGAAAGCCGAAGGCGAACCACAGCCGGAACAGCCGGTGGTACAAGGCAGGCAAGGCCTGCCCCGAGGCGACGGCCGCTTCCGCCAGGTCGCGCATCCGCCACTGCATCCACACCACCGGCAGCCAGAACGCGCCGGTGACGAGATAGAGCGCGACCGAGGCGAGGATCCAGAATTCGGTCAGCGGATAGCCGACTTCGCGGGCCAGCAGCACGCCGGTGATCGGCTGGGCCGCCACGGCGGTCGCGGTGAAGACGAAATCGGCCGTCACCACGATGCGGGCGACGGCGGCGATGGTCGCAGGGTTGCCGGTGCGATGGGCCATCAGCATGAAGAAGGCGATGCCCGCCCCGGTGCCGAGCAGCACGGTGGCGCCGACGACATGCAGGAATTTCAGGACGAAATAGGCGGTCATCGATCCTCGATCAGCGCCAGGGCTGCGACATGCACCAGGATGATCGGCAGGATCTTGACGATCGGCCCGAGCGCGTCGAGCCACAGGGCCGGCGTCAGGATCGTCGCACCGACCAGATAAAGCATCGACAGCCCGATCGCGGCCCACAGCCCCGCCCGCACGCTGGCCCGGCGCGCGATCGCCGCGCCGATGGCGATATCGGCGAGTGCGCCGGCAAAGGCCAGCCAGCGCGGCGCATCGGCCTGGTCGAGCACGGCCAGCGCCTGGGCCCGGCCGGGCCCCAGCGCGATCAGCCCGGTGACGATCCAGAACAGGCTGAGGCCCGCGATCAGCAGCGGCTTGGCCAGATAGGCCCGGGCGAACCAGCGTTCCTGCACGCCCGCCGGGCTCGCGCTCAGCGCGGCCGTCAAGCCTTGCGGCCGGATGCCGGTGGCAGCCGTCCACGCGCCCGGATCGCCCATCGCGCCCTTGGCCATCTCCGCCCAGGCCGTCGATCGGACCGGCGGCCGCCAGCCCAGCCGGCCGGCAAGATCGCCGAGGCGGCAGGCGGCGGCAAAAATCCCGGCCGGCAGCGGCAACAGGCGCGCCGGCGGCCAGCCGAGCCAGCGGCGATAGGCGGCGACGAGGCCGGCAAAATCGAGCCGCTCAGGCCCGGCGAGATCGAGCATCAGTTGCGCCGGCGCACCGGGTCGCAGGAAAAAGGAGACGGTGGCGGCGACATCGCCGAGCTGCACGACGTCCATCCCGCCTGTCGCCGGCGGCACCGGCAGGACGGGCAAGGCGGCAAGACCCCGGAACAGCGCGCTGCCGCCATAGGCCTGGCGCCCGACCACGACCGAGGGGCGCAACACCACCCAGTCGAGATCGCGCGCCATCAGCGCCGCGTCGCCGTCGCGCTTGGACTGCGAGAAGGCGGTGGGCGCGGTCTCGTCGACGCCGATCGCCGAGATCTGGATGATCCGGCGGATGCCCCGCCGTTCGCAGGCGGCGAACAGCGCATCGAGCCCCTGGCGCACGCCGGAAACGGAATCGCCGGAACCGTCCTGCAGCACCCCGGCGCAATTGACCACCGCCTCGATACCGGCGAGATGCGGCGCCCAGGCTTCGGGCGTGGTGCCGCGCAGGTCGAGGTTGACGTCGCAAGCGCCGCGGCGCCCGACGGCCACCACGTCATGGCCATCGAGCCAAAGGCGCGCCCGCACCGCCGTGCCGATCAAGCCGCCGGCGCCGGTCAGCAGGACGCGCATGGCGGGATGTCAGCCCTGGCGCGGCTGCCGGCCCAGCACCGGATACATCGGATCGGTATAACCCGGCGTCGACGGATGGCCCGCCGGCACCATGCCGGCGACCAGCGCCTCGTCCTCGGCCGTGAACGGCTTGTCCAGCGCGCCCAGATATTCCGCCCACTGCTCCATCGTCCGCGGCCCGGCCAGCACCGAGGTGATCAGGCGGTTGTTCAGCACCCATTGCAGGGCGAACTGGCCGGCAGTGAGGCCGCGCGCCTCGGCATGGGCCTTGATCTCGGCCGCCAGCTTCAACGACTCCGGGCGGAACTCGGTGGTCAGCATGCGCTGGTCGCTGCGGCCGGCCCGGCTTTCGGCCGACGGGGCGGCACCCGCCGCGTACTTGCCGGTCAGCACGCCGCGGGCCAGCGGGCTGTAGGGCACCACGCCCAGGCCGTAATGCTCGCAGGCCGGCAGCAGTTCGACCTCCGGCATGCGGTTCATCGCGTTGTAATAAGGCTGCAGCACCACCGGCTGGGGCACGCCCAGGGCCCTGCACATCTCGGTGAAGGCCGCGATCCGCCAGGCGCGGAAGTTGGAGAGGCCGATATAGCGCACCTTGCCGGCGCGGATCAGGTCGCCCAGCGCCTGCACGGTTTCCTCGAGCGGGGTCTCGACGTCGTCGCGATGCAGGTAGTAGACGTCGGTGTAGTCGGTGCCGAGGCGGGCGAGCGAGGCTTCGCAGCCGCGCACCAGCCAGCGCCGGCCGGCGCCGCGGTCGTTGGGGTCGTCGCCCATCGGGTTGTTGATCTTGGTGGCGAGGATCCAGCGCGAGCGGTCCCCGGCGATCAGCCGGCCGGTGATCTTCTCCGATTCGCCCTTGGCATAGACATCGGCGGTATCGATGAAATTGACGCCGGCCGCACGGGCCGAGGCGACGATCTCGCCGGCGACGGCGGCATCCGTGCGATCCCCGAACATCATCGTGCCGAGGCAGATCGGCGATACCTTGATGCCGGACCGGCCGAGCCTGCGATACTCCATGGCGCCCTCCTGAAATGACGGAGCGGAACCCTAGACCCAGATTCAGCCGGCCGCCACCTCCGTCAGGCGCCCTCGATCCGGCGCAGGCCCTGGCGGTCGATCTTGCCGGTGCCGGTCTTGGGCAGTTCGTCCAGCACGGTGAAGAGGCGCGGGGCTTTGTAGGGGATCAGCGTGCGTTTGACGTGGTCGCGCAGCGCCGATGTCAGCGCCTCGACGTCAGCGCCCGCCTCCCGCGGCACGACATAGGCGCGCAGCGCCATGCGGCGGTCGGCCAGCTCGACGCCGAGCACCGCGACCTCGCGCAAGCCGGGATGCTCGGCCAGGCACAATTCGACCTCCAGCGGATGCACCCATTGGCCGGAAACCTTGATCAGGTCGTCGGCGCGGCCGCGGAAATAATGGAAACCGTCGGCATCCCGGGTGAAGCGGTCGCCGGTCCAGATCCAGTCGCCCCGCATGGTCTCGGCGGTCTTGTCCGGCCGGTTCCAGTAGAACGGCGCGTTCGACTGGCCGCGCACCCACAGGATGCCCTCCTCGTCGCAGCCGACCAGGCGGCCGTCGGGATCGCGCAATTCGATCTCGTAGCCCGGCACGCGGCGGCCTGCCGAGCCGTGGCGCTGCTCGGCCGCGTCGTTGGACAGGTAGATGTGGAGGACTTCGGTCGAGCCGAGACCCTCGACGATCGGCAGGCCGGCAAGCCTGGTCCAGGCCCCGGCCACCTCGGCCGACAGCACTTCGGCGGCTGACAGGCACAGGCGCAGACTGCCGAGCGCGGCCGTTGCCGCGGCCGGCGACTGGACCAGCGCCGTGTAAAGCGTCGGCAGGCCGTAGAACACGGTCGGCTTGTGCGCGGCGATGGTGGCGAATACCGGCTCCGGCTCCGGCCGGCCCGGCATCAGCACGCTGCTGGCGCCGACGGCGAACGGGAAGGTCAGGCTGTTGCCCAGGCCATAGGCGAAGAAGATCTTCGGGACGGAGAAACAGATGTCGTCGGGCCGCAGCTTCAGCACGCGGGCGCCGAAGGACTGCGCGGTATAGGCCATGTCGTGATGGAGATGGACGATGCCCTTGGGCCGGCCGGTCGAGCCGGACGAGTACATCCAGAACGCCATGTCGTCACGGCCGGTATCGGCGGCCGGCAGTTCGGCCGGGAAGCGATCCAGCCAGGCCGAGGCTTCATGGCAATCGAGCCCGGCAACGGCCCCCTCGCCCACCACGATCGCGGTGGCGAGCGTGCCGCCGGCCGTGACGTTGCCGACCAGCCCGCCATCGAGCACGATGACCCGCGCCGCGCTGTCGGAAGCGTAGTAGGCCAGCAGTTCGGCCGGCGTCAGCGTATTGAGCAGCACCGGCACGAGGCCCGCGCGCAACGCGCCGTAGAGGAACACCGGATAGTCGGGCCCGTCGTCGAGCAGCAGCAGCACGCGCTCGCCGGTTTCGAGGCCGAGCGAGAGCAGCGCATTGCCGGCCTGGCCCGCGCGGGCGCAGAGCTCGGCATAGGTCATCTGCCCCCAGGGCCCGCGGATCGCGATGCGCCCGCCGTTGCCGCGGTCGAGATTGTCGAACAGGATCGAGGCGGCGTTGTAGCGCGCGGGGCAGGTGAAGCCGATCTCGCGGGCGCCGGGGCTGTCGTCGGTGACGGGATCGATCATGACGTCCTCGCGGCGCGATAGGTGGCGACGAACTGGGGCGAGATGCGGGCCAGTCGGTCGAGATCGACGCGGCCCGACCGGGTGATGTAGCTCATCGCGAAATCGAGCGGGGCCAGCGGCATGTGGCTGGCGAAATTCTCGTACCAGGCAGCACTCGCCTCCGCCGCGCCCACGAGCTTGTCGAGGATCGGCTTGCGGGCGGCGACGAAGGCCGGCAGGGCGGCGGCGACATCGTCGCCGTTCTGCTCGAGCGCCCGGGCCAAAGCGATCGAATCCTCCATCGCCAGCCGCGTGCCCGAACCGATCGAGAAATGCGCGGTGTGCAACGCGTCGCCGATCAACACGCGGTTGCCCACCGCCCAGTTGCGGTTGGCCAGCCGGGGGAATTGCCGCCAGATCGTGCGGTTGGAAATCAGCCCGTGGCCGTCGAGCACGTCGGCGAAGACTTCCTCGCAGATCGCCTGGCCGCGCTCCTGATCGAGATTGGCGAAGGTCGCGGCATCGACCTCGACGATGAAGGTGCTCATCCCGGGCGCGTAGCGGTAGTGATGGGCATTGAAATTGCCGTGGGCCGACCGCCGGAAGGTCTGGGTCAGCGTGTCGAAACGCCTGGTGGTGCCGAACCAGGCGAAGCGGTTGGTCAGGAACGGGCTGGTCGTGCCGAAGCCCGCCTCGTCCAGGCGGCGGATCAGCGAATTGACGCCGTCGGCGCCGACCACGAGATCGGCCGGGCCGAGATCGGCGGGATCGCCGACGACATGCTCGAAGTGCAGCGCCACGCCCACGGCGGCCGCGCGGGCCTGCAGGATTTCCAGCAGCTTCAGCCGGCCGACGGCGGCAAAGCCGATGCCGTCGATGCGCACCACCTGCCCTTCCAGGTCCAGGGTGATGTCCTGCCAGGTTTCCAGATGCGGGGTAATCGCCGCGACCGTGTCGGGATCATCGTCGGCGAGGAATTCGAGGGCGCGGTCGGAGAAGACGACGCCAAAGCCGAAGGTGGCGTCGCGGGCATTCTGTTCGAACACCTCGACCGTCATGTCCGGCCGCCGCCGCTTCAGCAGATAGCCGAGATAGAGCCCGGCCGGACCCGCCCCAAGGATGACCACACGCATGGCCCGTCCCTCCCAAAGTTTTCTTATATATGAAAAACATTTTATATGATGCAAAATCAAGTGCGAAAAATAAGACGGGAGGAATGGGTCATGGCGGCACGCGACGATGACGAGGGGCATGGCGGCATCCAGTCGCTGGACCTGGCGCTGGGGCTGTTGCGCGTCCTGGCCGAACAGCCCGGGCCGGTCGGCCTGTCCGACCTGGCCCGGCTGGCCGGCATGCCGCCGTCGAAGGCGCATCGCTATCTCGCCAGCTTCACCCATGCCGGCCTCGTCACCCAGCGCGCCCGGTCGGGGCGCTACGACCTCGGCAAGGGCGCGGTCGAGCTGGGACTGGCGGCCATGGCGCGCTTCGACCTGGTCAACCGCGCGGCCGACCGGCTGGAGGATCTGGTCGAGGCGACCGGGGCCGCCGCGCTGCTGGCGGTGTGGGGCAATGCCGGGCCGACCGTGGTGCGCTGGCAGCGCACGGCGAGCTTCGTCTTCACCTCGCTGGGCCTCGGCACCACCCTGCCGCTGTTGAATTCGGCGACGGGCCGGATCTTCCTGGCCTTCGCGCCGAAGCGGATGGTGACGCCGATGGCCGAGCAGGAACTGGCCCGCGCTGCACGGCTGAAACTGTCCTGGCCCGACCTCCACCCGAGCAAGGCCGCGCTGGCCCGGCTGATCGAGGGGGTGAAGGAAAAAGGCCATGCCGCGGTCGACGGCCGCTTCATTCCCGGGCTGAACGCGATCAGCGCGCCGGTGCTGAACTGGCAAGGGGAGGCCGAGGCGGCGCTGACCGTCACCAGCCCCGACCCAGGCGTGCTGGACGAGGATGGCCAGGCCATGGCGCTGCTGCGAGATGCCTGCCGCGACCTGTCGGTGGTCAGTCCGGCAGCAGGTCGGTGACCCAGCGGTGATCCTCGGGCCGCATCATCGCCTCCAGCGTGCGCCAGAAACCCTGGAGATCCTCAGGTGATACCCGGTCATAGGCGGCCGAGATCATCTTGAACTGGGCCTGGCTGACGCGGGCATAGAGCCTGGTGCCCTTGGGCGTGACGAAATGCCCGCGCCGGCGGCGGTCGACGGGATCGAGACGCTGGACGATCAGTTCCTGCGCCATCAATTCCTTCAGCGGCCGGGCCAGGCCCTGGTTGGTGACGCGCAGGATCGACAGGATATCGTTGACGGTGATGCCGGGATGGCGCGCCGCCAGATAGAGAATGCGGTGATGGGCGCGGCTCAGGCCGAATTCGGCCAGCACCGCGTCGGCCACCGCCGCCATCTCCATATGGGTATAGAAGACCAGCTCCAGCCCGCGGCGCCACGCCACCTCGTCGAGATGGGCGGCATCGTCGGACAGAACCTGGCGGGCGCGGGCCTTGGTCATCCGTTCTCCTTAGCCCTAAACGTTCCGCTAGACCAGCCGCGACCGCCCGGCCCAGAAATGTTCGCGGATCTTGCGCTTCAGCACCTTGCCGACGGCCGAGCGCGGCAGGGCCTCCCAGATCTCGACCGCCTTCGGCGCCTTGACCGGCCCGAGCTTGTTGCGGCACAGCGCGATCAGCTCGCCCGGTTCGACGGACTGGCCCGGCTTCAGCTCGACGCAGGCCGTTACCGCCTCGCCCCATTTCTCGTCGGGCGCGCCGACCACGGCGCAATCCTGCACGGCCGGATGCGACCAGATCACCTGTTCGATCTCGGAGGGGAAGACGTTGAAGCCGCCCGAGATGATCATGTCGCGCTTACGGTCGACGATGTAGACGTAGCCATCCGGGTCGGCGTAGCCGATGTCGGAGGTATGGTGCCAGCCATGCTCGGAAGCCGCCGCGGTCGCCTCCGGGTTCTTGTAGTAGCCCTGCATCACCAGGGGCCCGCGCACCACGATCTCCCCGGCCTCGCCGGGGGCCAGCAGCCGGCCGTCCTCGGCCATGATCGCCACCTCGGTCAGCAAGGTCGAGCGGCCGCAGCTGGCCAGCCGCTTTTCCAGTACCGGATCGCCCAGCACGTCATGGTCCGAGGGCGTCAGGCAGGTGCACAGCATCGGCGCCTCGGCCTGGCCGAAGGTCTGGGCCATGACGGGGCCGAAGGCCTGCACCGCCTCCTTCAGCTTCTCGACCGACATCGGGGCCGCGGCATAGATGAAATAGTCGAGCGACGAGTAGTCGTGTTTCTTCAGGTCGGGATGGGCCAGCAGCATGTAGATCGCGGTCGGCGGCAGGAACAGATGCGTCACCTTGTGCCGCTCGATCGCCTCCATCACCGCCTTGGCATCGAAGCCGGGCAGGATCACCTGCGTGGCGCCCGAGGCCATCAGCATCAGCGCGACGCCGCCCGCGGCGTGCGTCATCGGCGCGATCACCAGATGCACCGGCGGCTTCCTGACCGGCAGGGCGCAATGGATGTTGGCGATCATCGTCATCCAGGTCAGGTTGGTCCAGACTGCCCCCTTCGACAGGCCGGTCGTGCCGCCGGTCGGGAATACCGCGCTCAAGGCATCGAGGCCGCGGCCGAGATCGTCCGGCGCGCGATCCGCCACACCGGCGGTGAGCGCGGCCAGCGTGCCCTCGCCCTCGCGGTCCATGCGGATCAGGCGGATACCCGGCACCGCGGCGACATAGGCCTCGACCTGCGCCCGGAACGAGCCGTGGTAGAACAGGTACTCGACGTCGAACGCGCGCAGGATATGGACATTTTCCTCGATGCCGTTCTTGGCGTTCAGCGGCGTCCAGGCCGCGCCGGCGCGCAACAGGCCGAGGATGCATTCGAAGGCCGCGGCGAGGTTCGGGGAAAATACCGCGACCTTGGTGCCGGGCGTGCAGCCCGCCGCGATCAGGCCGTTGGCGATGCGATGGGTGTGGGCGCGCGTCTCGGCATAGCTGCGCGTGCCGGTCTCGTCGATCAGAAAGGCACGGTCGGGATGCCGGTCGGCCGAACGGTCGAAGTAGTCGATCAGTCGCATGTCAGTGCACCGCGTTCATCGGATTGAAGCGTTCATCGATATCGGCCGCATCGGTTCCTTCCCAGGTGATGCGCCCGCCGTCGACGACGAGGAAACGCCGCGCCAGCTGGCGCGGCACCTTGGCGTTCTGCTCGACCAGCAGGATGCCGACGCCATCGTCCGCGATCGCGGCGATGGCCTTGCACATCTGGGCGACCACCACCGGGGCCAGGCCCTCGGTCGGTTCGTCGAGCAGAAGATAACGCGGGTTGGTCATCAGCGCGCGGCCGATCGCCAGCATCTGCTGCTCGCCGCCCGACAGCGTCAGGCCGCGGGCCCGTGCGCGTTCGGCCAGGCGCGGGAACAGATCGAACACCCGGGCTCTGGTCCAGGGGCCGGGCTGGTGGCTGACCGCGGCGAGGTCCAGGTTTTCCTCGGCCGACAGGTTGCCGAAGATCTGCCGGTCTTCCGGCACCAGCGCCACGCCGGCCCGCGACGTCCTGTGGGGGGCCATGCCGGTGATGTCCCGGCCGTCCAGCAGGCGCCGGCCCGCGCCCAGCGGCAGCAGCCCGGCCAGCGCCTTCAGCGCGGTCGACTTGCCCGCCCCGTTGCGGCCGACCATGGCGACGATCTCGGCTGGGGCCACGCCGAGGTCGAGCCCATGCAGCGCCTGGGCGCGGCCGTAGAACACGTCGGCCTGCGACAGCGCCAGCATCACGCCACCCCGTCGTCGCCGAGATAGGCGCGGCGCACGGTCGGATCCGACCGCACCGCGGCGGGATCGCCGCGCATCAGCACCTGGCCCGCCATCATCACCACGATCTCGTCCGACAGCGCCATCACCACATCCATGTTGTGTTCGATCAGCAGCACCGTGCGGCCGCGGCGCACGCGGTCGATCAGCGCGACGGTTTCCGCGATCTCCTGCCGGCCGACGCCCGCCAGCGGTTCGTCGAGCAGCAGGACACGCGGCTCGGTCATCAGGGTCAGGCCCAGTTCCAGCGCGCGCTGGCGCCCGTGGCTCAGCCGGCCGACCGGCTGGTCGAGGACATCGGTCAGCCCGACCATCGCCGCCATCTCGCGGGCCCGCTCGGCCAGATCCGGCCAGGCCCGCGCCGGCCGCCAGAACGGCTGCAGCCGGAAGCGATGGGCTTGCGCGCCGATCGCCAGGTTCTGCGCGACCGTCATGTCGGGGAAGATGTTGATGATCTGGAAGCTGCGCCCGAGCCCCGCCCGCGCCCGGGCATGGGCCGGCAGCCGCGTGATGTCGCGGCCATCGAGCGCGATCGAGCCCGAGGCCAGCGCGACCCGCCCGCTCAGCGCATTGATCAGCGTGGTCTTGCCCGCGCCGTTCGGCCCGATCAGCGCGATGGTCGCGCCCCGGGCCACGTCCAGGCTGACCTTCGACAGCGCGGTGAAATCGCCGAAACGCACGGTCACGTCGCGGCAGGACAGCGCCGTCATGCCCGCGCCCTCCACAGGCCGGCCCAGACACCAGCGATCCCGCGCGGCAGATAGAGGGTGCAGAGGATGATGATCAGGCCGATGAGCCCGTAGGTGTGCTTGGTGTAGAGCGACAGCCATTCCCGCAGCGCCTCGACCAGCACGACGCCGAGCACCGGGCCGATCAGCGTGCCGCTGCCGCCCAGCACCGCCATGATCACGACGTCGCCGGAGATGCGCCACCCCAGGTTCTGCGGCCCGGCATACATCATCAACCCCGCGAGCAGCGCGCCGGCGAGGCCCGAGAAGGCGCCGGATACGGTGACGGCGACCAGCCGGTGGGCGGAGACGTCGAGGCCGAGCTGGCCGGCCCGCACCGCATTCTGCCGCACCGCCAGCAGGGCCTGGCCCAGCGGCGACCGGCGCAGCAGGCCGCAGGCAAGCAGCGTGGCCAGGAACAGGGCCCAGACGACCCAATAGAAATGCCGGTTCTCGAAGAAGTCGATGCCGAACCAGTCGGGCCGCGGCACGCCGGGCAGGCCGTCGACCCCGCCCGACAGCGCGCGCAGCCGCGTGGTCATGACGAGCGAGACGAGTTCGCCCAGCATCAAGGTCATCAGCGCGAAGAACAGGCCGGAGACGCGGGTGGCGAGCGCGGCGAAGACCAGGGCCAGCACCGCCCCCAGCAGGACGGCCGCGGCAAGGCCGGTGCCGAAGCCGAACCCGCCCATCTGCATCGCCCAAGCCGCGGCATAGGCCCCCATGCCGAAGAAGGCGGCATGGCCGAAGGAAAGCAGCCCGGTCAGGCCGAAGCTGATGTCGTAGCCCAGCGCGAAGATCGACCAGATCATCACCAGCATCGCGAAATAGAGCGTGCTGTCGTCGGGCCAGACCAGCCGCACGGCGAGCGCCACGGCGGCCAGCCCCAGGGCGATGAGGGTTTCGCGCGCGATCATGCCAGGCGCTCCTTGGCGGCGAACAGGCCCTGCGGCCGCACCAGCAGCACGGCCAGCAGCACGACGTAGGTGGCGATGTCGATCCATTCGGGAGCGTAGAGCTGGCCGAAGGCGCGGGTCATGCCGATCAGCAGGGCGCCGAACACCGCGCCCTTGATGTTGCCCAGGCCGCCGATGACCACGACGATGAAGCAGTCGAGGATGATGGTGAAGCCCATGTTCAGCTGGATCGGCAGCAGCGGCCCGGCGATGGTGCCGCCGATGCCGGCGAGCGCGGCGCCAAGGCCGAAGACCAGGCTGCGCACCCGGTTGACGTCGATGCCGAGGGTCGCGGCCATCGTCGGGTTGACGCTGGAGGCGCGCAGGACCAGGCCGAGCCTGGTTCGCTCGATGCCGAAGAACAAGGCGGCGATGACGGCCGCGCCGAAGCCGATGACGAACAGCCGGTACCTGGCGATGTCGCTGCCGAACAGGGCGACGCTGCCGGTCAGACTGGGCGGCGGCGTCAGGTGGCGATAGTCGAGGCCCCAGAGGACACGCACGACTTCCTCGATGACCAGGATCAGGCCGAAGGTGGCCAGCAGCTGGAATTCATGGGCGCGCGGATAGAGCGGCCGCAAGGTGAGCCGCTCGATCGCGATGCCCGCGACGGCAAGACAGAGCGGACTGAGGATCAACGCCGGCCAGAACGACCCGAAGGTCGCACTGGCCTGGAAGGCGAGATAGGCGCCGAGCATGTAGAGCGCGCCGTGGGCGAAATTGATCACCCCCAGCATGCCGAAGATCAGGGTCAGGCCCGCCGCCAGCAGGAACAGCAGCATGCTGATGCTGAGGCCGATGATCAGGGTGGACATCGCGAGGACGGGCCCCGACCGTTACGAGCAGGGCTTGAACAGGGTCTCGGCCCCGAAGGTCTCGGTGATCTTCATCGTCACCGGCGGCAGTTCCCCGGTGCCGGGGACCGCAGTCCCGAACAGCCCGATCTGCGAGGCCTGATTGTCGCAGGCGCGCATCTTCTTCACGCCCTCGACCGAATCGAAGCGCGTCGACTTGGCGAAGGCGTCGACCCATTTCTCCTTGTCCCAGTCGCCGGTCGCTTCGACCGTGTCGAGCCACCAGGACATGCCGTCATAGGCTTCGCCGGCATACTGGCTGGGATATTCGTTGTACTTGGCGCGATAGGCGGCGACGAACTTCTGGTTGCGCGGGCTGCGCTCGGTGAAGTGATAGCGCAGCGTCGAGTTGATGCCGATCGAGCCCGGCCCGACCGCCTGGCCCAGCGTCTCGTCCATCAGCATCGTGCCGAACACCTTCATCTTGTCCTTGATGCCGACATCGGCACCCTGCTTCAGCGAGGTGACGACGTCGCCGCCGACCACCAGCAGCATCAGGCCGTCCGCCCCCGACTTCGACGCCTTGTCCAGCAGGATCGAATAATCCTTGGTGCCGATCGGCGTGTAATCCTCGCCGGCGATGGCGATGTTCTTGGCGGCCAGATCGGTCTTGAGCGCCGCCCACATGTCGCGGCCGACCTGGTAATCGGCGACGATGCCGTAGACCTTGCCGATCTTCTGGCGCTTGGCGAATTCGCCGATCATGGCGTTTTCCATCGCCACCGAATTCGAAGTGCGGAAGGCATAACGCGTCTTGTCGGCGCCGGTGATCCGGTCGTCGGCCGACAGGGTGATGATATGCGGGACCTTGCGCTGCTCGGTCAGCTTCATCATGGCGAGCGTGGAGCCCGACGAGACTTCGCCGAAGATCGTGTGCACGCCCTGCGACAGGAGGCGCGTGGTCTTCTGCACCGCCACCTGGGTCGAGGTTTCGGAATCCTCCCAGGTCACCTGGATCGGCTTGCCCAGCACCTTGTTGTCGCGCTCTTCCAGCGCGATGACGGCGCCGCGCCGCATGTTCTCGCCGACGATGCCGAAAGCGCCGCTCAGCGGCAGCACGCCGCCGATCTTGAAGCTGTCCTGTGCGACAGCGGGACCGACACAGGCCATCAGCGTCGCGACCGTCGCGGCCGCGATCCCGGAGACACGCATGCGCATGCCGTTTCCTCCCATTTTTTTCCGTGACCAGTCACGTGACTGGTCGCAGGATTTTTATCACGCAAAACCTATTATAACAACTTTGTTGATATAAATTTCCGGGCATGCGGAAACGCCGTCCGTGGCAGCCCTGCGATGTATGGGGTGGGGGAAGAGGCGGGCCCGCCTTTGTGGCCAATATGGGGGAGGTGCGGCGGGCCCGGCCCAAGTCGTTAGTCGAACCGGATTGTCTGCGGCGCGGTCTTGCTGACCGCGCGATTCAAATCATTATCCCTTCGGACTAACCCTGCCAACCCCTGATTGTCCGGAAGGCGAAGATTTTACGCCTGTCCAGCGAGGCCGACGGCAATTTCGGCCAGCGGCAGCGCGGACTCGCCCACTTCGGAGACGGCCGGGCCGGTGCCGAGGATGCAGGCGGCCAGGCCGACATGGGCGGCAACCAATGACAGTGTCTGCAAGGCCGCCCCGGCCTCGAGCAAGGCGAGGCGGTAGGGCAGGCCGGCATAGCGCCAGGCGACGCGCTCGTGGCGCAAGGTCAGGCGCACCAGCGC
>JAEYTW010000600.1 GCA_023433835.1 Pseudomonadota bacterium
GGGGCCGGGGCCCCCTGTGGGGGTGTGGGGCGCGGCCCCCGCGCCCAGTGCGAAGATCTTGAGGTCCCGCTGGCCCCAATAGCCGCGGGCGACCACCCGGTAGCGCCGCACCTCGTCGATATCGATCCCGGCATCGTCACGGGCGAACAGCGGATGGTCGCGGCCGCAATAGAATTTCTGGCTTTCGACATAGAGCGGCAGGTAGGCCAGGCCCAGCGCCAGCCGGGGGAAGCCTGAGATCGCCACGTGCAGCTGCCCGGCGATCACATCGCGCAGCAGTTCGGCGGGCGAGCGGGTGACGATCGACAGCGCCACCTCGGGTGCGGCCACGGCGAAACGGGCGAAGACCTTCTCCAGCGGCAGCTTCGGGTCGGTGATGGTGTTGTCCACCAGCCCCAGCGCCAGCGTGCCGGTCATGCGCTGCTTCAGGCCGCGGATGCGGGCGTCGAAGCGCTCGACCGCCCCGAACAGCCGCCGCCCCTCGTCATAGACCGCCTGGCCCTCCGGCGTGACCTCGAAGCCGGAGCGGCCGCGTTTGCACAACACGACGCCGAGCCGGGTTTCCAACGTCGAGACATGGGTCGATATGGTGGAGAGCGAGAGATTGAGCTCGCCCTGCGCCGCGGCAAAGCCGCCCGCCTCGACTATGGTCATGAACAGGCGCAGCAGTCGGATATCGGCATTGTCGAGGGCCATGGCGCCCCAGTCTAGCCGGCCTCGACGACGCAGCGAAAGCCGATATGGCCGGTGGGGCTGTCGGCGGGCTGACCGAGCCGGGCCGCCGGGCGATAGCGGGCGCAGTAATTGGCGGCGCAGAGATAGGAGCCGCCCTTGATCACCCAGGCATCACCGCCCTCGGCGCCGGCGCAGCACGATGCGGTCCCGTGGGCGGCGAAGCGATCCCGCGTCCATTCCCAGACATTGCCGATCATGTCGTAGAGGCCGTGATCGTTGGCCGGATGCGCGCCCGCCCGGCTGGGCCCGGGGGCATGCGGCTTGGCGTTGTGCGTCGGGAAATAGCCTTGCCAGACATTGGCCGCCAGGACGGGCCAGGCAGATCCCCGGGCGGCGTATTCCCATTGCGCCTCGTCCGGCAGGCGCTTGCCGGCCCAGGCGGCGTAGGCGGCAGCGTCCGCATGGCCGACATGGACGACCGGCAGGTCATCGGGCCCGCGCCAGTCGGCGCCCGCCTGCCAGTGCCACCAGTCCGGGCGGCGCAGGTCGGCGGTTTCCGGCTGCCGGAACACCGCCGAACCGCCGAGCCTCTCGGCCAGCGTGACATGGCCGGTGGCGGCGACGAACGCCGAGAAGTCGGCGACCGTCACCGGCGCGCGGTCGATCCAGAAGCCGGCGACGTCCCGGGCATGGGCCGGCCGCTCTTCCGGATAGTGCTCGTCCGATCCCATGACGAAGCGGCCGCCCGGCAGCCAGACCATGCCGGGCGGGTCTGTCGTCATATCGTGATCTGCATCGACTGCAGGAAGCGGCGCAGTTCCTGCATCGTCGCCGGCGCGGTGTCGATGTCGATCACCACCTGCTCGATGCGCCCTTGGAAGGCGTTCGAGCCGCGATAGCTGCGCGACACCCGGCCCCGGCCGTCACGGCCGATGGTGATGCCCTCGAAGGGGGCGGCGAACAGCACGCGCTTGAACGGATGGCTGGCCATGACCTTGCCCTCGATCGACAGGCTGCCGGTGCCGACGAACGGCCGCTCGGTCATGTCCATCGCGAATTCCACGGTGATGCGGCCCGGCGGCAGCGGCTCGGACACCGAAAAGCCGTCGAAGCGCGGGATGTGGTTGTGCTCGTAATGCAGGCGGTTGTCCCTGATATGGAGCACCCAGCCGGCGTACATGTTGCCCAGCGCGATCAGCACCCCCTGCTCGTCGGTGCCGGCGCGGTCGATCGTCACCGCGATGCGGTGCGAACGGCCGCCGGGCTGCGGCCCGGTGCCGGCATTGATCGGTTCGAACGGCGGGAAAAATTCCCAATGGGCCCGCACCGGATGGCGCTGGCGTTCGGCGATGATCTTGAGGACCACGTTGCGGTCGTCGAGCGGGAAGACGTCGTAGCGCTCGGCCGCCGCCAGGAAACGCGCCTTCAGATCGGCGAGTTTCCCGGGCTGCTCGGCCGACAGGTCACGGATCTGGGTCGGGTCGCGGGCGAGATCGTAGAGGGCCCAGACATCGCCGTCATAGGGCTTGCCGCGATCATGCAGCGCCACCGCCTCCCAGCCATCGGCATGGTAGGCGCGCTGGCCGCCCATCTCGAAATACTGTTCGGTGCGGGCCGGCGGCGCGGCCTGGTCGGCGAAGGTGGCGCGGAAGCTTGCACCCTCGATCGGCTTGGCGGCGCGCCCCTGGTAGCGCGCGGGCGCGGCAATACCGGCCACATCCAGCACGGTCGGCAGGATGTCGATGACATGGGTGAACTGCCGCCGGGTCTGGCCATAGGCCTTGATGCCGGCCGGCCAGTGCAGGATCAGCGGGTCGCAGATGCCGCCGAGGAAGGTGTACTGCTTGTACATCTTGAACGGCGTGTTCGACGCCATGCCCCAGCCCATCGGGTAGTGGGGATAGGTATCGCCATCCCCCATCTGGTCGTAGAGGGAGAGGGCCTCGTCGAGATCGAGCGCGATGCCGCCGGCGGTGGCGAGCAGGTTCGGCGTGCCGTCGAACGTGCCCTCCGGGCTGGCGCCGTTGTCGGAAAACAGGACGATCAGCGTATTGTCGCTGAGCTTGCGCGCCTCCAGGAAATCGACCAGCCGGCCGATATTGACGTCGAGGCGATGGATGATGCCGGCATAGACCTCCATGTAGCGGGCATAGACGCGCCGCTCCTTGTCGGAAAGCTCGGCCCAGGCCCTGATGCCGGGGTTGCGCGGCGGCAGCACGGTTTCCGCCGGCAGGATGCCCTGGTCCTTCTGGCTGGCGAGCCTGCGCGCGCGGATCTCGTCCCAGCCGATGTCGTAGGCGCCCTTGAAGCGATCGCGGTCTTCCGCCCGGGCCTGCAGGCCGCTATGGGCGGCGTTGTAGGCGAGTTGCAGCAGGAACGGCTTGTCGGGATTGAGGCTGGTCTGCTGGTTGATATAGGCGATCGCCTTCCCGGTGAACGCATCGGTCGTGTAGTAGCCTTCGGGCAAGTCGCCGGTCAGCGCCGAGTTGTCCTCGTAGAGATCGGCCGGCGCGAAGAAGTCGGCCGAATGGCCCATGAACCAGTGGGCGCGCTCGAACCCGCGGCCGAGCGGCCAGTTGTCGGTCGGGCCCAGCGGACCGTTGGTGCGTTCGGCGTTCACATGCCATTTGCCGACGTGATAGGTCGAATAGCCGCCGTCGCGCAGGATCTCGGCCATCGTCGGCGCTTCGTGCGTCAGGTCGCCGCGATAGCCGGGAAAGCCGATATCGGCATCCGCCAGCCAGCCCATGCCGGCCGAATGATGATTGAGGCCGGTCATCAGCGCGGCGCGCGTCGGCGAGCACATCGCGGTGGTGCGGAAGTTCGTGTATTTCAGCCCGCCCTTGGCGAGCCGGTCGATATTGGGCGTCGGAATTTCCGAGCCGTAGCAGCCGAGGTCGGAAAAGCCGACATCGTCGAGGATGATGACGATGATGTTGGGCGCGCCAGCGGGCGCCTTGGCCTCCGGCGGGTAGAACGGCGTCGCCGTATCGACGCTGGCGGCCGTCTTGCCCGGAAACGGCGGCTTCTGGTAGCCGGCCGTCGGCTGGGCCCCGGCCGGGGCTGTTAGCCC
>JAEYTW010000727.1 GCA_023433835.1 Pseudomonadota bacterium
GGTATTTGTTGCCGGAGCACGAACGCTCGCAAATGCTCCGCGAGCACGGGATGAAGGGCGCGGCGGCGATGGTGGCGACCAGCTGGTCGGGGTCGAAGGGCTTGGGGACATGCGCGTCCATGCCCGCCTCGCGGCAGCGCGCGACATCCTCGGGAAAGGTATTGGCCGACATGGCGATGACCGGCAGGCGGCCGACGGCGTCGCCCCGGGCGCGCAGCCGCCGCGTGGCGCTGAGCCCGTCGAGCACCGGCATCTGCATGTCCATCAGCACGAGGTCGACCGGTTCGCGGTCGAGCAGGGCCAGCGCCTCGGCCCCGTCGCCGGCGATGGTCACGCGATGGCCATACTGGGCCAGCAGTCGGCTGGCCACCTGCTGGTTGGTCGGGTTGTCCTCGACCAGCAGGATGCGCAAGGGCGGCAAGGCCGGCGCCGCTTCCGCGCCGGCCTCAACCGGCGCGGGCGCCTCGGGCAGGCGCACGGTGAACCAGAAGGTCGAACCCTCGCCCTCCCGGGAGTCGACGCCGATCTGGCCGCCCATCAGCGCCACCAGCCGGCGCGAGATGGCGAGGCCCAGCCCGGTGCCGCCGTAGCGGCGGGTGATGGTGCCGTCGGCCTGGGTGAAATCGTCGAACAGGCGGCCCAGCGCCGCTTCCGAGATGCCGACGCCGGTATCGCGCACGGCAAAGCGCAGCCCGTCGCCGTCGCGCGACAGGCTGACCATGACGGCGCCGCTGTCGGTGAACTTGATGGCATTGCCGATCAGGTTCAGCAGCACCTGGCGCAGCCGCCCGGCATCGCCGCGCATCCAGGGCGGCACGTCTTCGTCGACGATCAGATCGAAGCCCAGGCCCTTCTCGGCCGCCCGGCTGCGCAGCAGCGCCACGCAATCGGCGGCGACGGTCCGGCCGGAGAAGACGATCGCCTCGGGCTCGACCCGGCCGGCCTCGAGCTTGGAATAATCCAGGATCGAGTTGAGGATGCCGAGCAGCGCCGACCCCGAATCGACCACGGTGCGGACCAGGTCGCGCTGGGCCGCGTCGAGGTCGGTGCGTTCGAGCAGGCGCGCCATGCCGAGCACGCCGTTCAGCGGCGTGCGGATCTCGTGGCTCATCACCGCCAGGAAGCGCGACTTGGCCTCCACCGCCGCCTCGGCCTCGTCGCGGGCGGCGCGCAGCGCGGCTTCCTGGCGCTTGTGGGCGGTGACGTCGACCCACAGCGACACCAGGCCCTCGCCCGTGCCCCAGGGCTGCTCGTCGATATGCACCCAGCGGCCGTTGCGCAGTTCCAGCACGACCTTCTGCGGCTCGGGCCCCACCGCCGGCGGCTGGGCGACCAGGCCGCGGAATTCTGGGCTGTCGGTGAAGACGCCGGAAAAGCCCCGCCAGAAATCGGCACGGTCGTGGCGGCTGTCGATCGGCGGCCGCACCGGGATCAGGTCGGTCATCAGCTCCGACAGGAAGCGCACATTGGCATAGCGCAAGCCGCCGTCGGGCCCGTAGAGCAGGATGCCGACATTGACGAAGGACAAGACCTCGAACAGCCCTTCGTCGAAGGCGACCTTGCGCTGCTCGTGGGTGACGTCGCGCCAGATCTTGAGCCGCCCGCCGCGCGCCAGCGGAAACATCCTGAGCTCGATCGAGCGGCCGTTGTCGGCCCGCTGATAGACCAGGGGGCCGCGCTCGTTGCGCTGGCGGTGCTCGGCCATCTCAAGATAGGGCGCGAGCTTCTCGGGCGTATCGTGCTGGGGATAGAGCAGCCGCAGCAGCGGCAGGACGGCATCGCGCGAGCTCAGGCCCTGTTTCAGGATCGGCGCGACCTCGGGGAAGAATTCCGGGTAGCGCTCGTTCCACCAGACGATTCGCTCGTCCGAATCGTAGAGGCAGGCGGCCGCCCCGCTATGGGTGGCCAGCAGTTGGAACAGGTCGCGGTAGGAAATGTCGCTGTCGGAATCCACGGCCGGCAGGATAAGTCAAAAGCGGCCGGTCCCTTACAACGAAAAAGGCCGGCCCTTTGACAGGCCGGCCTTTCGTCGAGTGGTGGAGCCAATCGGAGTCGAACCGACGACCTCTTGAATGCCATTCAAGCGCTCTCCCAACTGAGCTATGGCCCCGAACTCGTAAACTCTTGCCCTTCAAGTCTGGCCTCGTTGGGTGAGGCCGGGCGGGGCGGTGTATAGGCGCTCCGCAGAAGGGACGCAAGCACTAAATTAAACCTGCGTGACAGAGCTTCAAGGGGGCGGCGCGCCGCCCCCGGAAACCCTCGTGTCAGCGCTCCTCGACGTCGTCGCCGCCCTCGGCGCCTTCGATGACTTCGGCCATGTCGTCCTCGTCCTCGCCGAGTTCCGACGCATCCTCGATCATCTCGTCGTCGACCGCCTCGTCGTCGCTCGCCGCGACGTCGAGATCGTCACCGACCGGCGACGGCTTCTGCTTGTCCTCGGCACGCTTGCCGCCGCGCGGCTTCAAAATCTGCTCGGGCTGATGAACCGTGCCGCATTTCGGGCAGACGATCGGGTCTTTCATCATGTCGTAGAATGCCGCCCCGCAGCTCAGGCAGCGGCGCTTGGTGCCCCATTCCGGCTTCGCCATCGGTCGTCTGATCCTCGAAGTGGCTAAAAAAGGCTTGATTCCGGCCAGGACTGGCTGTCTTGGCCGAGGCGGCGCGATTGTGTTAAAGAGGCGCGCGCTGTCAACCGTAAAAAATCGCCGCCCGGCGCAAACACTTCCCGAAGCCGCGAGGGTTCCGCCGATGGGAACAGTTCCTGCCAACAGCGACGAGGCGGCCCTGGCCCTGGCCGTGGCGGCGCTGGCGGTCGGCGAATCGCGGATTTCGGGGGCAAGCGACGGCCCGGCGCTGCAGGCGACGGCGCGGGCGCTGCGCGCCTTCGGGGTCGGCATCGCGCCGGACGGCCCCGACTGGCGGGTGCACGGCGTCGGCATCGGCGGCCTGGCCGAGCCGGCCGGGGTGATCGACCTGCAGGGCGCCGCGGCCGTGCTGCCGCTGATTCTCGGCCTCGCCGCCGGCCATCCGATGACCTGTTTCCTGACCGGCGATGGCGATCCCTCGCCGCTGATCGAACCGCTGCAGCGCCAGGGCGCGCGCTTCCTGCTGCGCGAGGGCCGCGGCCTGCCGCTCGGCCTGGCCGGCGCCCGCCACCCGGTACCGCAGGACCATCGGCTGACCCTGCCCAGCGCCGCGGTCAAGACGGCGATCCTGCTGGCGGGGCTCAACACGCCGGGCACCACCCGGGTGATCGAGCCGACGCCCAGCGCCCGCTCGATCGATACCCTGCTGCGCCGTTTCGGCGCCGACATCCGCCACGACACCGTCGACGGGGCCGCCGTGACCGAACTGGTCGGCCAGCCCGAACTGGCGCCGGGCGACATCGCGCTGGGGGCCGCATGACGGCCGCCCTGCCGGTGCGCGCCTCGGCCCGCCTGGTCATCCTCGACCCGGCCGACCGTGTCCTGCTGTTCCAGGTCGAGGGACCGGTAGGGCGCGATCCGGCACGGCCGGACCGCCGGCTGTTCTGGATGACCCCGGGCGGCGGGGTCGAACCGGGCGAGGATTTCCTGGCCACCGCGGCACGCGAGCTGGGCGAGGAAACCGGCATCCGGGCCCCGATCGGGCCGGTGCTGGCCGAACGGCGGCGCGAAGTCGTGCTGGGCGGCCGGTCCGGCAAGCTGGTGCCCGGGCTGGTGCACGAACGGTATTTCCTGGTCCGCGCGGCCGTGGCGGCGATCGATCAGTCCGGCTGGCTCGATTACGAGCGCCAGGACATCCTGGATTACCGCTGGTGGACGCTGGCCGAGCTCGGCGCCACCGCCGAACTGGTGGTGCCCAAGGGCCTGCACGGCCTGCTGACCCTGATGGCGGACGGCCTGCCGGCCGAGCCGGTGGCCTGGACCGTATGACCGCGCCGACGAAGATCTCGATCAAGGGCGTCGTGCTGCAGGGCGGGCGTGCCGCGCTCTTGATGAACGAGCGCGACGAATGGGAATTGCCGGGCGGCCGGCTGGAGCCCGAGGAGGCGCCGGAAGCCTGCGTCGTCAGGGAAATCGCCGAGGAACTCGGGCTGGTTGCCGCCGATCCCGTGCTGCTTGACGTCTGGATCTACCGGATACCGCACAAGGGCCCGGTGCTGATCGTCACCTACGGGGTGACGGTCGAGCCGGGGCAGCCCCGGATCAGCGACGAGCACAGCGCGCTGGGATTGTTCGCGGCCGCCGAGCTGGACGCGCTGCCGATGCCGGAGGGCTATCGCCGATCGATCCGCGACTGGATGTCGCGCTGCGGAATTCCGCTGGAATAATAAGTATATGACACCTTCTTCGCCATCATCCGGAGGGCCGTTCCCATGTCCATCATCATTGCCGTCGACGGGCCGGTCGCCGCCGGCAAGGGCACCCTGGCGCGCAAGCTGTCGGCCCATTTCGGCTACGCCTATCTCGATACCGGCAGCCTCTATCGCGCCTGCGGGCTGCGTGCGCTGCTGGAAGGCGGCGATCCGGCCGACCCGGTTGCCGCAGTCCGTGCCGCGCGCCACATCACCTCGGGCGACCTGACCGCCGCCGCGCTGCGCGACGAGGCGACCGGCCAGGCGGCCTCGAAGGTCGCCGCGATCCCGGACGTGCGGGCGACGCTGCTGGACTGGCAGCGCGATTATGCCGCCAACCCGCCGGGCGGCGAGCCGGGCGCGGTGCTGGACGGGCGCGACATCGGCACGGTGGTCTGCCCGGATGCGACGGTGAAGCTCTACGTCACCGCCTCGGCCGCGGTGCGGGCCCATCGCCGCTGGCTCGAGCTGACGGGCAAGGGGCAGGACGTCACCGAAGCCCAGGTCCTGGCCGATCTGGAGGAGCGCGACGCCCGCGATTCGGCCCGCGCCGTGGCGCCGCTGAAGCCGGCCGACGACGCCGTCTTGCTTGACACGTCGAATTTGGCTATAGAAGCCGCGTTTGAGAAGGCGCGGGCGATCATCGCCCAGCGCGTTCAGGCATAACCAGGGGCCGGCCGGCGCCGGTCCCTAGCAATGAACCAGCCCCCGCGTGCGCCGGTGCGGGGTCACGGCCGACCGACCCATCATTGTCTTTCGGGTTTCAGACCCCCGCGACAGTGACCGGCCTTAAACATGGGGTCTCTCAGGAGAACGGATGAACAGCTTTGCTGCCGCCGCCGGCCAGATGCCGGCAACCGATGAATTTGCCGCGCTGCTCGAAGAGTCGTTCGGTGGTTCGTCGCTCGAAGGCTCGGTCGTCAAGGGCATCGTGCTCGCGGTCGAGAAGGACTTCGTCATGGTCGATGTCGGCCTGAAGTGCGAAGGCCGCATCCCCCTCAAGGAATTCGTCGGCCCCGGCCGCGCCAACGAGATCAAGATCGGCGACACCGTCGAGGTCTATCTCGAGCGCATCGAGAACGCGATGGGCGAAGCGGTGGTCAGCCGCGACAAGGCCCGCCGTGAAGAAGCCTGGGTCAAGCTCGAGGCCGCTTTCGCCGCCAACCAGCGCGTCGAAGGCGTGATCTTCGGCCGCGTCAAGGGCGGCTTCACCGTCGATCTGTCGGGCGCCGTGGCGTTCCTGCCGGGCAGCCAGGTCGACATCCGTCCGGTCCGGGACGTCGGCCCGCTGATGAACAGCCCGCTGCAGTTCCAGATCCTCAAGATGGATCGCCGCCGCGGCAACATCGTCGTGTCGCGCCGCGCCGTGCTCGAGGAGAGCCGCGCCGAGGCCCGTTCGGAACTGGTCGCCAACCTCAAGGAAGGCCAGATCCTCGACGGCGTCGTCAAGAACATCACCGACTACGGTGCGTTCGTGGACCTGGGCGGCGTCGACGGCCTGCTGCATGTCACCGACATCGCCTGGCGCCGCGTCAACCACCCGTCGGAAGTCCTGTCGA
Organism: Pseudomonadota bacterium; assembly: GCA_023433835.1. Classification (GTDB taxonomy): domain Bacteria; phylum Pseudomonadota; class Alphaproteobacteria; order Ferrovibrionales; family Ferrovibrionaceae; genus JAFKFH01. Next base: position 5,896 of record JAEYTW010000727.1, read on the forward strand.
TCGGCCAGACCGTTCGCGTGCAGGTCATCCGCGTCAACCCGGAAACCCAGCGCATCTCGCTCGGCATGAAGCAGCTCGAGGCCGATCCGTGGGACGGCGTCGGCGCCAAGTATCCGGTCGGCGTGAAGTTCAAGGGCCGCGTCACCAACATCACCGACTACGGCGCGTTCGTCGAGCTGGAGCCGGGCGTTGAAGGCCTCGTGCACGTCTCGGAGATGAGCTGGACGAAGAAGAACGTCCATCCGGGCAAGATCGTGTCGACCAGCCAGGAAGTCGAGGTGATGATCCTCGAAGTCGACCCGAACAAGCGCCGCATCTCGCTCGGCCTCAAGCAGTGCCTGGCCAATCCGTGGGAAGTCTTCGCCGAGAAGCATCCCGTCGGCACGGTCATCGAGGGCGAGATCAAGAACATCACCGAGTTCGGTCTGTTCATCGGTCTCGACGGCGGCGTGGACGGCATGGTCCATATGTCGGACATCGACTGGAACACCCCGGGCGAGCAGGCCATCCAGCGCTACAAGAAGGCCGACATGGTCAAGGCGCAGGTGCTGGACGTCGATATCGAGAAGGAGCGCATCTCCCTCGGCATCAAGCAGCTCGAAGGCGACCCCTTCGCGGCGGCCGGGAACATCAACAAGGGCGACATCGTGACCTGCACGGTCACCGCGTCGGACGTGAAGGGCATCTCGGTCTCGATCGAGGGCGGGCTGATGGGCTACATCCGCAAGTCCGAGCTGAGCCGCGATCGCGCCGAGCAGCGCCCCGAGCGCTTCGCCGTCGGCGACAAGGTGGACGCCCGCGTCACCGCGATCGACACCAAGGCGCGCAAGATCACGCTGTCGATCAAGGCGCGCGAAGTGGCCGAAGAGAAGGAAGCCGTGGACACCTACGGTTCGTCCGACTCGGGCGCCTCGCTCGGCGACATTCTCGGCGCCGCGCTGCGCCGCAAGCAGGAGCAGAACAACGGCTGAGGCCGTCGTTCCGCACCCTGCGGACTTTGAAGCCGCCCCCGGAGCAATCCGGGGGCGTTTTCTTTATTGGTTGCAGACGATCGCGATCTTGTTGCCGGCGGGATCGCGCATATAGGCCGCATACCATTTCGGGCCGTAATGCGGACGAGGGCCGGGCCCGCCCTCGTCGCTGCCGCCGTTTGCCATTGCCGCGGCGTAAAAGGCGTCGACTTCTTCATGCGTCTTGGCCATGAAGCCTGTCATCGCGCCGTTGCCCGGCGTCGCGGCCTCGCCGTTGAAGGGTTGGGCGACCCAGAGGGTGAAGCCCTCGCCGCTGCCGCCGGCCGAATACGCCCGCCAGCCCGGAAAATCGAAATGCGATTTCCAGCCGATGGTCGCCAGCGCGGCGTCGTAGAACGCGGTCGATGCGGCATGGTCGTTGGCGCCGACCGTGGCGTAGACACTCATGGCCCGTCTCTCCGTGACAGAGGTTGTGATCGCCGCGATGATATCACGAACAAATCAAGAACATAAGCCTGCCGACGCCGCCTTCGAGATGGACCGGCAGGCCGTGGGGCTCGCAGATCGGCGGCAGCGGCCATGGGCGCAATCGCCGAAATGGTTGTCGATGTCGCATCCCTCCGCCAGGCCCAGGCCCTGACGGGTAAGGGCGGACGGCCGCCCGCGGATGGGACGAGATCAGTGCCAAACCAGTCTGTCCCGGTCGCGGCGAAAGGGCAAAACCCCCGGCGAATCGTTTGTTTTGCTCGGCGCGGCGGGTCTGATATGGTCCGGCCCGTTCCCCGCCCGACGGATGGCGGGGCGAACCTCCAAGAAGGCACAAGGTTATGGCTTACAAGGTTGCCGTTGTCGGCGCCACCGGTGTGGTGGGCCACGAGATGCTGAATATCCTCAACGAGCGCACGTTCCCGGTCAGCGAAGTCGTGGCGCTGGCCTCGCGCCGGTCGATCGGCAAGGAAGTCTCGTTCGGCGACCGTACGCTGAAAGTCAAGGCGCTCGAGGATTTCGACTTCACCGGCACCGACATCGCCCTGTTCTCGGCCGGCGGCGCGGTTTCCAAGGAATGGGCGCCGAAGGCGGCGGCCCAGGGCGCCGTGGTCATCGACAATTCGTCGCACTGGCGCATGCACGAGGACGTGCCGCTGGTGGTGCCCGAGGTGAATGCCGACGCGATCGCGGGCTATACCCGGCGTGGCATCATCGCCAACCCGAACTGCTCGACCGCCCAGCTGGTCGTGGCCCTGAAGCCCCTGCATGACCGCGCCCGCATCAAGCGCGTCGTGGTCGCGACCTATCAGTCGACCTCGGGCGCCGGCAACGAGGCGATGGACGAGCTGTTCAGCCAGACCAAGGCGATCTACGTCAACGACCCGATCGAGCCGAAGAAGTTCACCAAGCAGATCGCCTTCAACGTCATTCCTCACATCGACGTCTTCATGGAAGACGGCTTCACGAAGGAGGAATGGAAGATGACGGCCGAGACCAAGAAAATTCTCGACCCGAAGATCAAGCTGACCGCGACCTGCGTGCGCGTGCCGGTGTTCGTCGGCCATTCCGAGGCGATCAACATCGAGTTCGAGGATGCGCTGTCGGCCGACGAGGCGCGCGAGATCCTGCGCGAGGCGCCGGGCGTCATGGTCGTCGACAGCCGCGAGCCCGGCGGCTACATCACGCCGGTCGAATGCGTCGGCGACTACGCGACCTTCGTGTCGCGCATCCGCGAGGACATCACCGTCGAGAACGGCCTGTCGCTCTGGTGCGTCTCCGACAACCTGCGCAAGGGCGCGGCGCTCAACGCGGTGCAGATCGCCGAGAGCCTGATCGCCCGCTACCTGAAGAAGGCGGCCTGAGGCCACCCACCCGGAGCCCCCGGGGCCTGGCGCCCCGGGGCGCGACTCTCAAATGAGCCGCGATGGCTGCTTCACGCAGTAATCGCGGCACTCGCGAAAGCGGGTGCCCTGGGCCGGGGCGACGATTGGCGCTTGATCACCGCCGGCAAATCCTGCTCCGCCAACCATCATGGTCTCGGCCGCCGTCTCGCCCACTCCGTCGCCTCCTCAAGCCGCGCGGCAAGCCGCAGCAGCGTCGCGTCCTCGCCGAAGCGGCCGACGAGCTGGGTGCCGATCGGCAGGCCCGACGCCGTGTGGTGCACCGGCAGGCTGATCGCCGGCTGGCCGGTGCCGTTGAAGGGCACGTTGAACGGGGCGATGGCAAACAGGCGGTCGAGATAGCCGTCGACATCCGACGTATCGGTCGACAGCGTCCCGAGCGGCGGCGGCGGGATGGCGATGGTCGAGGTGACCAGGACATCCCAGTCGTCGAAGAAAGCCGCGAGCCGGCGGACCTCGCGGTTGATCACGCCCTGCGCCGCGATATAGGCATCGAGATCCATCGTCCGGCCGCGGGCCAGCGCGGCATGCGACAGCGGCTCCATCTCGTGCCCGGCGACGGCGCGGCCGCGCAGCCGTTCATAGGCCGAGGTCGAGACCGCCATGTTGGCGAACAGCACGGCGAACATCGCATTGCGCAAGGCGGCCACGTCGAAGCCGGGCCGCGCGGCATCGACGGCATGGCCCATCTCGGCCAAGAGCCGCGCGGTGATTTCGACCCCTTCGACACAGGCCGGATCGATCGCCTCGCCGTCCCAGCCGGTGGTCAGCACCGCGATGCGCAGCGGGCGCTGCGGCGCCGCCAGCGCCTTCAGGAAACCCTCGGCCGGCCTGGGCGCCATGTAGGGCGCGCCGGCATCCGGGCCCGAGGTGATGTCGAGGATCGCGGCGGTGTCGCGCACCGTGCGGCTGACCAGGTTTTCATGGCTGATGCCGTTATTGGCCTCCGCACGATGCGGGCCGGCGGGATTGAGGCCGCGGGTCGGTTTCAGCCCGACCAGGCCGCAGCAGGCGGCGGGGATGCGGATCGAGCCGCCGCTGTCGGTCGCATGGGTCGCCGGCAGCATGCCGCTCGCCACCGCCGCGGCGGCCCCGCCGCTCGACCCGCCGGCGATGCGGGCGAGATCCCAGGGGTTGCGGGTGGCGCCGAAGGCGCGCGGCTCGGTCGACAGGTTCAGGCCGAATTCCGGCGAATTGCTGCGGCCGAGCAGCACGAAGCCTGCCCGGCGCAGCCGCGCCACCAGCGTCGAATCGACGCTGCCGACATCGCCTTCGAACAGCCGGCTGCCCGAGGTCAGCGGCATGCCCCTGGCCGGGGCGTGCAGGTCTTTCAGCAGATAGGGGACGCCGCGGAACGGCGCGTCGGTCGGCACGTCGTCGAGGGCCGCCAGCGCCTGGTCGTAGACGCGGTGGGTCACCGCGTTGACGATCGGGTTCAGCGCTTCGATGCGGGCGATCGCGGTCTCGGCAATCTCGCGCGCGCCGACCTCGCCCCGGCGCACCAGCCCGGCCAGATCGAGCGCGTCGCACGCTTCCCATTCACCCTGCGTCAGCATCGCTCTCCCCCTCGTTGCGCGCGGCCCGCACCAGGGCCGTGATGGCCCAGGCCGAGGCGGCGCCGGCTTCCCCGCCGGTCAGGCCCCAGTGATCCTTCATGGTCTGCCAGGCGGCGACGCTCGACAGCAGATGCACCACCGCCGCGATCTGGCGCCGGGCCAGGTCGTCGAGGCCCCGGGTGGCGTCGGCCAGCGCCCCGAGAAAGGCGGCCTGGCGCTCGTCATTGCCGCGCAGCCGCACCTCGCGGCCCATGGCGGAATTGCCCGACGCGCGCACCAATGCTTCCTGGCCGTCGAGCGCGGCGAAGACCCGCGGGGCCAGCCGGCCCAGATCGGCTTCGTCGGCCGGCCACACGGCGACGCCGAAACTGTCGTTGGTGCGGCGCCAGAAGGCGTCGAGCAGCGCCTCCTTGTCGTTGAAATGCCGGAACACGGTGCGGCGGCTGACGCCGGCGCGCGCCGCCACCTCGTCGAACGAGAAGGCCGCTTCCGGATCGGTCGCGAACAGCGCGGCCACGGCATCGAGGATGCGCTCGGCCGTGGCTTCGGCCTGTTCGGTCCGCAGGCGGTTGTCATAGGATTTCGACACGATGGGTGCATTCATGACACTAAAAGTGTCATCGAGGCCGGCGCGCGTCAATCACGCTTGCGCGGGCGGTTCATCGGCGCAATTCTACCGCCCGGTAACATCCAGGGAAGGCGACGCCAATGGCCAATCTGTTCGACCTCGCGGGCAAGGTCGCGATCATCACCGGCTCGAGCCGCGGCATCGGCCGGGCGATCGCGCTGCAGATGGCCGCCCATGGCGCCAAGGTCGTGGTGTCGAGCCGGAAGGCCGAGGCCTGCGAGAAGGTGGTGGCCGAGATCAAGGCGGCCGGCGGCGAGGCCATCGCGCTGCCCGCCTCGATCTCCGACAAGGCCGCGCTGCAGGCGATGGTCGACGCGACGGTCAGGGAATGGGGCGGTGTCGACATCCTGGTCTGCAATGCCGCGATCAATCCCTATTTCGGGCCGGGTGCCGGCATTCCCGACGATGCCTTCGACAAGATCATGTCGTCCAACATCAAGTCGAACCACTGGCTGGCGAACATGGTCCTGCCC
>JAEYTW010000752.1 GCA_023433835.1 Pseudomonadota bacterium
CGCCGCCACTGCCCTGGCCGCCGCCGCCGGGCGCCCCGGCCGGCCGCGGCGATTTCAGCATGCGGTCGATGAAGTCGCGGCAGACCCGCCAGTCATCCTCGATTCCCTCCGGCAGCGGCTCGTTGCGCTCAGCCCCCAGGGTGCGGGCGAAGGCCAGCTGCTTTTCCGAAGGACCCGAGGATTCTCGCGGAGTTCCGCCCTTCCGGCCGCCACGGTCCTGGGCGCCGGCATTGCTCATGTCGAATATGGGATCGTCGAAATCGTCGCTCATCGCCGCAGCATGGCCGGGCTGGCGGCGAAACTCAATCCTTCGCCGCCCGGCGCTTTTTCGGGGCCGATTCGGCCGCCCGCAGCGGCACCTTCACCGCCGCGATCGTCCAGCAGGCGATCAGCGCCAGGCTGGCCAGCCACCAGCTCTGCCAGGCGCCGAACGACACCGCCGAGACGAAGGTGGCGGCAACGATCAGGCTCATCGCCGCGGCGCGGGTGAAACGATCGTCCGACAGCCGCGAGACGCCCAGGATGGCGATGGCGAGCAGCCCCAGCACGGTGGCGACGCCGACCGGCCCCAGCTCGACCCATAATTGCAGCGGCACGTTATGAGGATGCAGCGAGATCAGCGTGCCGCCGACCGGGGTCGACTTGTCGCCGCCCGGCAGGTTGCGCGACGCGTCGAGCCCCCAGCCGAGGAACGGATGTTCCCGGACGCGGTCGGCGGTGAACTGCCAGATATAGAGGCGATGCATCGCCGAATTGCGCAGGCCGGGCAGCCAGGCGGCATAGACGGCGGGATTGAGCGGCCCCAGCGGCAACAGCGGCGCCAGGGCGAAGATGGCGCCGATCGCCGTGCCGATGGCGGCGATGGCGATGCGCCCGCCCCACCAGACCACGGCCAGCACCACGAGGCCCAGCAGCATGGCGCCGCGGGCCGAGACGTGATCGGCGGTGAACGGCACGGCCAGCGCCACGGCCAGCAGCGCGCCGGCCGGCCAGGCCGCCCCGCGCCGCCAGGCCACGATCGCGGCCGGCCAGGCCAGCAGCGCCAACACGACCAGCGCCTGGCTGACGATCGGATAGGTCCAATAGGGCACCCGGCCCAGCAGCATGTCGCGGCTGCGGAACAGGAACCCGCCGCTCAAGGTCTCGATCAGGGCGAGGGCCGCCAGCAGCATGGCCGCGCCGATCAGCGCGCGGCCGACGCGCCAGGCTTCGTTCGGCTCCATGCGCAGCGTGGCGGTCAGCAGCACGCCGGCCCCGAAGGTGATCGGCACGGTACGGATCAGGGTCGAATAGACGTTGGCCGGCCAGGCGCTCCAGAACACCGTCAGGAACGACCACATCACCAGCAGGGCCAGCAAGGCGGCGAGATGCCAGGGCGCGATCAGCGGCTGCTTCAGGCGCCAGGCGGCATAGAGGCCGCAGAGCGCGGCGGCGGCCGCGACGATCGGCAGGCCGAACGGCACCAGCACGACCATCACAGCCATGATCGGCGCGGCGATGCTGAGCGCCAGCACCGGCCAGTCGCGATCGGCAATGTCGAGTTTCATACCGGCAGCCTCACTACCACGCGCAGGCCGCCGAGGGCCGCGGATTGCAACAACAGTTCGCCGCCATGGGCATGGGCGACGTCACGGGCGAGCGACAGCCCCAGGCCCAGCCGCCCGGCCTCGTCGGTCGTACGCGGCCCGGCAGGGTGGAAGATCAGCGCCCGGTCGCTGGGCGGAATGCCCGGGCCGTCATCGTCGACGGCGATCTCGATCAGCCGAGGCCGGCGTGTCGCCACCACCTCGACCTTCTCGGCGTGGCGCAGCGCATTGTCGAGCAGGTTGCCGATGGCGCGGGCGAGCGCCTTGGGCCGCACGGTGGCGACGAGATCGGGATCGGCGGCGAGGCCGATGCGGCGGCCGCGCCGGATATGCTCGGCCACCAGGTCTTCCAGCAGCTCGGCGATGTCGGTTTCGGCCGCCGGCTCGCCGTCCTGGGCGCGGGCGAAGGCGAGATAGGCCTCGACCCGCTCGTTGACTTCGGCCACGTCACGGCGCAGGGCCTCGGCCGCCGGCCCCTCGCCGAGGAAGGCGAGCTCGAGCTTCATCCGCGTCAGGGGCGAGCGCAGGTCGTGGCTGACGCCGGCCAGCATCTCGGTGCGCTGGGTGATCTGGCGCTCGATGCGGTCGCGCATCTCCAGGAAGGCCTGCGTCGCCTCGCGCACCTCGAGCGCCCCGGCCGGGCGGATCTCGGGCCCCTCCCGCCCCTTGCCGAAGGCGTCCGCCGCCTCGGCCAGGCGCCGGATCGGGCGCACCTGATTCTTCAGGAAGATGATGGCGATGGTGAGCAGGATGGCCGACAGACCGATCGTCCAGCTCGCCACCACCGCCGTGGTGGTCGAGGTGACGCGCTTGTCCGGCGTCACCACCTTCAGCACGCCGTCGTTGAGCTGGACGTCGACCTCGATGTTGCCGTCGGCGGTTTCCTTGACGATGAACGGCTCCAGCAGCCGTTCGGCCAGCACGCGCTCCAGCGTGCCTTGCAGGCCGGGAAAGAACCGGCGCGCCTCCAGCCGGGGGCCCAGGTTCGCCTCCGGCTCCCAGGTGACGTCGAGCTCGAGGTTGCGCAACGTCATGTCGGTCATCTCGGCCTGCGCCTGCGGGCTGAAATAGCCTTGCGTGCGGATCAGCAGCGCGATCTCGCCGCCGAGCGACAGGGCCAGCCGCCGCGTCACCGTCTCGCCGTGGCGGTCGAACAGCAGGTAGATCGTCACCGCCTGCACGACCGCGATCGGGATGACCAGGAGCATCAGGGCGCGCGCGAACAGCGTGCGCGGCAGGAAACGGTTGAGGCGGAAGACGCCCGCCATCAGGGCTCCAGCCGCGCCTTCAGGTAGGACAGGATCGGATAGAGCCCGGCCATCAGCGCGATCAGGAAGCCGTACTGCCCCTCGCGATAGCCCTTATGGGTGACGTAGCATTTGAAGAAGCGCGAGAAGATGCGGCGGATGTTGTGGCCGTAGCTGCCGATATCGCCCGAGGCGCGCAGGTCGATCGCCCGCGCGGTGGTGTAGCGGTCGAGCCGGCGCAGCATGTCGGAGATGTCGTCGTCGACGTAATGGCGCATCGGCACCGTCAGGCTGCGCTTCGGGCCGTTCAGGGTCAGGCTCGGATGCACATGCTCTCTGCCCCAGCGCTTGGCCCCGCGCGAGAACAGCCGCGGCGCGGCGCCGACGCCCCAATAGGCGCCCCAGCCGTAACGCACCAGCTTGCCGCCGATATAGTTGTCGAACGGGATCAGGAACCACCCGGGCGTCGCCCGGGCGATGGTGGCGCGGATCTCGGCGGCCAGTTCCGGCGGCAGCCGCTCGTCGGCATCGACCTCGACGATCCAGTCGCCCGAACAGGCATCGATCCCGGTATTGCGCCGGTCGCCCTCGATCGGCCAGCCGCCCTCGATCACCTTGTCGGCCAGGCGCTCGGCAATCGCCCTCGAACCGTCGGTGCAGCGGTCCAGCACCACGACGATCTCGTCGGCGAAACGCAGCGCGGCCAGGCAATCCGGAAGCTGGCGCTCCTCGTTATGCGCAACGACCAGGGCGGAAAGCTTGGGCGACGTCACGGGCATACCTTTGCAAACATGAACAACTCGGGTTGTACTCCGGCGTTATGCCGGGGGCAACCTAGCCGCCCAGGGCCGTCACCGCCATCGCGCGATCCAGATGCCGACGCAATTCGTCGGCAAACGACCGCGCCAGGCCCGAAACCGGCCAATGTTCCGGCCAGAACAGGTGCAGGTCGAGCGACAGCCGGGGCCGGAACGGCCGCAGCGCCACCACGCCGGGGGCCAGCCGCGAGGCGGTGAGCTGGTCGACCAGCGCGATGCCGACGCCGCGGGCGGCCAGTTCCAGCGCCACCGAACTCCAGAATACCTGGATCCGCCGGCGCGGCGAGATCCGGGTGCGGTCGAGCAGCGCTTCCAGCGCGATCTGGGTGCGGTCGTGGTTGTCGAAGGTGATGAGGTCGCGCCCCTCCAGGTCGCCGACCTCGACCACCGCCTTGGCCGCCAGCGGATCGTCCGGCGGCAGCACGCAGAACAGCTCGAGCTCGACCAGCGGCTCGGCCACCACCCCGGCAGCGCGGTTGAAATAGAGCCCGACGCCGAGGTCGAGCTGACGGGCGGCGACCCATTCGATGATGCGGGCCGACGATCGCGTCTGCAGCGTGATCGAGACCTCGGGCCGGTCGCGGGCGAAGGCCGCCACCGCGTCGGGCGTCACCATCAGCGACAACAGCGGCAGGCAGGCGACGGCCAGATGGCCGCGGCGCTGGCCGGCCAGGTCGGCCATGAAGCGCTCGACCTGGTCCAGCGAGTGGAACACCCGGTCGACCTGGCCATAGAGCGCCGACGCTTCCGATGTCGGTATGATCCGGCCGCCGCGCCGTAGGAATAGTTGCAGCCCCAGCCGGCGTTCCAACTGGGCGATGTACTTGCTGACGGCGGGTTGCGCAACGTTGAGACGCTGCGCGGCGCGGGAGATCTGCCCCTCCTGCATCACCACCCGGAAAATCTCGATCTCGCGGATATTCAACGCTGCCGTCCTGTCCGTGCTGCATCGTCATTCCGGACGTAGCGAAGCGAAGATCCGGAATCCAGGGCAGGCGCCGTGCCGATTGCGACGCCCCTGCCCTGGATTCCCGCTTTCGCGGGAATGACGATGATTCTTTTGGCGACCAACGCTGGCTCAAGTCGCATCGCCGACCATAACCCCGGGGTTATGGTAGAGCGACTTTCGGGTATTAGGAACGCATATTCCCGGGTGCTACCGTCGTGACAACGAGGTTACAGGACGGATCCCGACATGAGCACCGATGCCCGCTACGCCGCGATGGAGACGGCGTTTCCGCGCAGCACCTATCTCGCCAATCTCGGCATCATCCAGGCGGATCTGCGCCAGCGTGGCCTCGCCGCCGTGGCCCTGTTCGACCCCGAAAGCATCTACTGGCTGACCGGCTATCGTTCGATCGGCTATTTCACCTTCCAATGCGCGGTGGTGACGCCGACCCAAGGCCCCGTGCTGGTCTCGCGCCGCGTCAACCATGCGGTGGCGCAGGGCAACGAGAACGTCGCCGGCTTCGTCGCCATCGAGGATACCGACGATGCCGTCGGCATCCTCGCCGGCTATCTCAACCGCATCCTGCCGCAAGGCGGCGCGATCGGGCTGGAGACCACCTCCTGGTACCTCACCGTGCAAGCCTACAAGGCGCTGCAGCAGGCGGTGCCGCATGACCTCGCCGACTGGGGCGGGGTCATCGAGGCCGAGCGGACCATCAAGTCGGCCACCCAGCTCGACTATATGCGCCATGCCGCCCGCGCCGCCGTCGCCGGCCTCGATGCCGCGATGGGTCAGATCGCGCCGGGCCGCAGCGAGAACGACCTTGCCGCCGCCATGCTGCACGGCGCCACCGCGGCAGGCAGCGAATATACCCGCGTGCCGCTGGTGGTCACCGGCCAGGCCACCGGCGTCTGCTTCACCACCTGGCAACGGCGCGAGATCAAGCGCGGCGACGTCGTGTTCCTCGAGGCCGCCGGCAACATCAACCGCTATCACGCGATGATCGCGCGCAATGCCACCGTCGGCCCGGCAACGGCCGAACAGAAGAAGCATGCGACCGTGGTCATCGACTCGCTGAACCGCGCGATCGAGGCGATCCGGCCCGGCGTCACCTCCGGCCAGGTCGACGCCGCCTGCCGCAAGGTGTTCGAGGATGCCGGGCTGGGCAATTACTTCGACCACCGCACCGGCTATGCCATCGGCATCGGCTTCCCGCCGAACTGGGCCGAGGGGCGTTTCCTGTCCTTGCGGCCAGACGATCCGACGGTGCTGGAGCCCGGCATGACCTTCCATGTCGTGCCCTCGGTGTTCATGCCGCAGCACGGCTTCTGCATCTCCGAAAGCGTCGCGGTGACCGATACCGGCTGCGAGGTGCTGACCGACTATCCGCGCAAGCTCTTCGAAATCGAGGTCTGACGATGGGCCGCACCTGGTACTACCCGGTCGCGGCCATCGCCTTGCTGCTGGTCCTCTGGCAGCTCGGCGTCGAGGCGTTCGGCGTGCCGAAATACCTGCTGCCCTCGCCGGTGCTGGTGGCCGAGCGGCTGTGGACCGACTGGGCCTTCATGCTGAAGCACTCCTGGGTCACGCTGATCACCACGATAGGCGGCTTCGCCCTGTCGATCGCCGTCGGCGTGCCGCTCGGCATGGCGCTGGTCTGGTCGCGGGTGCTGGAGAAGGTGACCATGCCGCTCCTGGTCATCTCGCAATCCTTCCCCAAGGTCGCCATCGCCCCGCTGATCGTGATCTGGTTCGGACTGGGCTTCTTCCCCAAGATCCTCATCGCCTTCTCGGTCGCCTTCTTCCCGATCGTGATCTCGACCATCGCCGGCATGAAGTCGGTCGATTCCGACATGAACGACCTGGCCCGCTCGATGCAGGCGTCGTCGTGGAAGACGTTCACCCGCATCCGCCTGCCGTTCGCCATGCCGCAGATCTTCTCGGGCCTGAAGGTCGCGGTGGCCTTCGCGACCGTCGGCGCGGTGGTCGGCGAATGGGTCGGGGCCGATGCGGGGCTCGGCTACCTGCTGCTGTGGTCGAACGCCAATCTGGATACGCCGCTGCTGTTCGCGGTGCTGACCTGCCTGATGGTGATCGGGCTGGTGCTTTACTACGCGGTCGAGCTGCTCGAAGTCTGGGCCCTGCCCTGGCATGTCAGCGTCCGCGACAACGACCTGCAAATGACGTGAACCAATTCACAGGGGGTACCGGGATGAAGACACTTGCAACGATTCTGGCCTTGAGCCTGGCGGTCGCCACGCCGGCCGCGGCCCAGAACAAGATGAACCTGCGGCTCGACTGGAGCTTCTACGGCACGCATGCCGCCTTCTACCTCGGCATCGCCAACGGGCTCTACAAGGCCGAGGGCATCGAGCTGACGATCGGCGAGGGTTCGGGCTCGGGCAATACCGCCAAGCTGCTGGCGCAGAACACCGATCCCGTCGCCTTCCTCGATTTCGGCACGATGACCAAGGGCATCGGCACGGGCATGCCGATCAAGGGTGTGCTGGGCGTGCATCAGCGCTCGCCGATGATGATCCTGAGCCATGCCGACGCCCCGGTGAATTCGCCCAAGGAGCTCGAGGGCAAGGTCATCGCCATGGCCCCGGCGGAATCGACCGCGCAGATGTTCCCGGTCCTCTTGTCGGCCAACAATGTCGACGCCGCCAAGATCAGCATCCTGGCCCCGGCGACCGGCGCCAAGACCGCCATGTTCCTGCAGAAGCGCGTCGACGCCATCACCGGTGTCACCTATTTCCACCTGCCGCCGCTGGAGGCCGACAAGGTCCGGGTGAAGTACTTCACCTATGGCGATTTCGGCGTCTCGGCGCTGGAAGGCGGCGTTGCCGCCAACACCGAATGGCTGGCGGCCAACCCGAAGCTTGCCGCCGGTTTCGTCAAGGCGACGCAGAAGGCGTTCGAGGCAGCCAAGGCCGATCCGGCCGCGGCGGTCGATGCCGCCGTCAAGCTGCGCCCGGAGCTTGCCCGCAACCGCGACGTCCATCTGCGCCAGCTGCAGATCTCGATCGAGTCGTTCTCGACGCCCAACACCGCCGGCATGCCGTTCGGCAAGATGTCGGAAAAGGATTGGCAGACCATGGTCGACCAACTGGTCGCCACCAAGCAGATTCCGGCGGCCATCCCGCTCGACCGGCTCTACACCAATGAATTCATCCCGGGCTGAGCCAGCGCGGACGGGTGCCCCGGCGATCGCCATCGCCGGGGTGGCCCAGCGCTTCACCACGCGTGCCGGCACGGTCGAGGCGCTGTCGCATATCGACCTCGACGTGGCGGAAACCGAATTCGTCTCGGTCGTCGGCCCCTCGGGCTGCGGCAAGAGCACCTTGATGCGCATCGTCGCCGGCCTGGTCAGGCCGACCGCGGGCAGTGTCGCCGTCGGCGGGGTCAGGGTCGACCGCCCCGCCGCCAATGTCGGCATCGTGTTCCAGCGCCCGATCCTGCTGCCCTGGCGTTCGGTCGCCGAGAACATCACGCTGCAGCTGGAGATGCGCGGCATCTCGCCCGCGGGCCATGCCCGGCGCCTCGACGCCCTGCTGGAACTGACCGGGCTTGCCGGCTTCCGCAAGTCGCTGCCCCATGAGCTGTCGGGCGGCATGCAGCAGCGCGCGGCGCTGTGCCGCGCGCTGATCCACGATCCGGCGATCCTGTTGATGGACGAACCGTTCGGCGCGCTGGATGCGATGACGCGCGAGGCGATGAACCTCGAGCTGCAGCGGGTGTGGATGGAAAGCCGCAAGTCGGTCCTGTTCATCACCCACAGCATTTCCGAGGCGATCTTCCTGTCCGACCGCGTCGTCGTCATGAGCCCGCGCCCCGGTCGCATCGCCCGCATCGTCAAGGTCGATCTGCCCCGCCCGCGCGATTTCACCGTGATCGGCCATCCTGCCTTCGTCGCCGCGATGACCGAGGTCCGGCAGGCGCTCGACGCCGTCGGGATGGTCGAATAGCAGGCCGGTGCTACCGCCCGGCTTGACGGGGCCGGGCGGGCATGCGATTCCCCCTGACGTGACAAAGGTCCTGCAGGTCATCGCCGGCGCGGCCCATGGCGGCGCCGAATTGTTTTTCGTGCGGCTGGTGCTGGCACTGCATCGCGCGGGGCTCGATCAGCGCGTGGTGATGCGCCCCGACGCCGAGCGCGCCCGGCTGCTGCGCGACGGCGGCATCGAGCCGGTCGAGGTGCCGTTCGGCTCGATCCTCGCCTTGAAAGCCCGCGCCGCCCTGCGCGCCGAGCTCAAGACCTGGCGCCCCGACATCGCGCTGACCTGGATGAGCCGGGCCAGTTGGGTAATGCCCAAGGGCGCCCCGGTCCACGCGGCGCGGCTGGGCGGCTACTACCCGCTGAAATACTACCGCAATTGCGACCACATGATCGGCAACACCCGCGGCATCGTCGACTGGCTGCGCCGCGAAGGCTGGCCGGCCGACCGCAGCCATTACCTGCCGAATTTCGTCGAGACGAAGGCCCAGCCGGCGATCGACCGGGCCAGCCTCGATACCCCGGCCGCCGCCACGGTCATCGTCGCCCTGGGGCGCCTGCACGACGATAAAGCCTTCGACGTGCTGATCCGCGCCCTGCCGGCCGTGCCCGGCGCCATCGTCTGGCTGGCCGGGGACGGCCCGAAGGAGGCCGAGCTGAGGGCGCTGGCCCAGGCGCAGGGCGTGGCCGACCGCATCCGCTGGCTCGGCTGGCGTTCCGACGTGCCGGCCTTGTGCGCCGCCGCCGATATCCTGTGCTGCCCGTCGCGGGTCGAACCGCTGGGCAATGTCATCCTGGAGGGCTGGGCGCAAGGCCTGCCGGTGGTGGCCTGCGCCTCGGCCGGGCCGGCCGAATTGCTGGTCGACGGCGAGAACGGCCGGCTGGTGGCGATGGAAGACCATGGCGCGCTGGCCGATGCGCTGAATTCGGTGATCGTCGATCCCGCCCTGCGCGATCAGGTGGTGGCCGGCGGCACCCGCACGCTGAACGAGAATTTTACCGAGAGCGCGGTCGTCGCGGCCTACCTCGACTTCTTCGAGCGGATCAAGGCAAAAGCGCGCGCCGCTTGACCTTGGCGCCCGGGGCGTGCGATTCCCGGGCTATCCCAGTTGCAAGGCGAGCGGTTCCCATGTGCGGCATCGGCGGCATCATCAACAGCGGCGGCAAGCCCGTCGACCCGATCCTGCTGGAAAACCTGCGCGAGGCCCTGCTGCATCGCGGCCCGGATGGCAGCGGCCGCTATGTTTCCGGCCCGGTGGGTTTCGTCCATACCCGCCTGGCGATCGTCGATCTGGTCACCGGCGACCAACCGCTATATACACCGTCGGGCCTCTGCCTGATCGGCAACGGCGAGATCTACAACAACCCCGAGTTGCGGGCGGAACTCGCCGACGTCAATTTCCGCACCCGGTCGGATTGCGAGCCGCCGCTGTATCTGTATGAACGCATGGGCGCGGCCTTCGCCGACCGCCTGCGCGGCATGTATGCCCTGGCCCTGCACGATCCGGCGAAGAACCGCGTGCTCCTGACCCGCGATCCCTTCGGGATCAAGCCGCTCTATATCGTCGAAACCGCCGATGGCATCGCCTTCGCCTCCGAGCCGCAGTCGCTGATCGCCGCGGGCCTGGCCCGGGCCGAACTGGACCGCAAGGCGCTGGCAAGCTTCCTGCAGCTCAAGTTCTCGACCGGCCAGGGCACGGTGTTCCCGGGCATCCGCCGCCTGCTGCCGGGCGAGACCATCGTCATCGAGGATGGCCGCATCGTGGAAAGCCGCATCCGCCCGGCCCTGCCGCCGGACGAGCCGCGGCATGAAGGCATGACCGGCGCGCTGGACCGGCTGGAAAAGGCGCTGACCGACAGCGTCATGGTCCACCAGCGCTCGGACGTGCCCTACGGCCTGTTCCTGTCGGGCGGCATCGATTCGGCAACCGTGCTGGCGATGATGGCGCGGCTGAACGACCGCCCGGTGGTCTGCCTCACCGCCGGCTTCCCCGATGCCCGCATCGCCGACGAGCGCTCGGAAGCCTCGCGGCTGGCCCGCATGGTCGGGGCCGAGCATGAGGAAATCACCTTCACCGAGGCCGATTTCTGGGCAACCGCGCCCCAGGTCGCCGCGGCGCTGGACGACCCCACCGCCGATTATGCCGTGCTGCCGACCTACAAGCTGGCCCAGCGCGCCCGCCAGCGCGGCCTGAAGGTCGTCTTGTGCGGCGAAGGCGGCGACGAGATCCTGGCCGGCTACAGCCGCTATCGCCGGGCCCGGCGCCCCTGGTGGATGTTCGGCCGGCGCCCGCGCAATTCCGGCATCTTCGACGATTTCGACGGCCTGCTGACGCTGCCCGTCGACGGCTGGCGCGACGGGATTGCCGCGGCCGAGAAGGCGGCCGAGGTCAACGGCCGCTCCAAGCTGCAGCGGCTGCAGGCGGCCGATTGCGCCGAATGGCTGCCCAACGACCTCTTGAACAAGCTCGACCGCTGCCTGATGGCCAATGGCGTCGAGGGCCGCACCCCGTTCCTGGACCCCGTCGTCGCCGAGGCCGGCTTCCTGATGCCCGACCGGCTGAAGATCCAGGGGCGCATGGGCAAATGGATCCTGCGCACCTGGCTGCAGAAGGCCCTGCCGGATTCGAAGGCCTTCGCCGAGAAGCAGGGTTTCGACGTGCCGGTCGGCCAGTGGATCGCCCGCCGCGGGGCCGAGCTCGGGCCGCTGGTCGCGGCCAGCCCCGGCGTGGCCGAGATCGCGCGGGCCGAGGCGGTGAAGACGCTGTTTGCGACCGGCGGCAAGCGCGCCGGGCTCGCCGCCTGGACGCTCTTGTTCTACGCCCTGTGGCATCGCCGCCATATCCAGGGGCTGAAGCCCGAGGGCGACGTCTTCCACGCCCTCGACAGCGCGGCGCGCGCGGCGTGAGGCGCGGGATCGCCGTCGCCGCCCTGGCCGCGTTGCTCGCGGCCGGGCCGGCCACCGCCGCCCAGGTCAAGGTCACCGGCGCGCCCGGCGACTGGAAGCTGACCGTCGACGGCCAGCCGTTCCGCATCCACGGCGCCTCGGCCTTCGAGCATGTCGACGCCTTCGTCGCCGCCGGCGGCAACACGCTGCGCACCTACGGCGCCGAGCATGAAAAGATGCTCGACGAGGCGCAAGCAAAGGGGCTCAAGGTCATCTTCGGCCTCGACCTCGCCAAGCCGCGCAAGGGGTTCGACTATCGCGATGCCGCCGCGGTGGCCGCCCAGGAATCGAGCCTGCTGGCCGATGTCGCGCGGCTCAAGCATCACCCCGCTCTGCTGGCCTGGGCGCTCGGCAACGAGCTCGATCTGGCCGCGGCCGATGCCGCGCCGGCCTTCCGCGCCGTCGGCCGGTTGGCCCGCGCGATCAAGGCGGCCGATCCCGATCATCCGACCATGGTCGTCATCGCCGAGGTGACGGCCGACAAGATCGCCACCCTCAACGCCGCCGCGCCCGAGGTCGACATCCTCGGCATCAACGCCTATGGCGGCGCCGGCTCGGCGCCCGCGCGGGCGATCACGGCGGGCTGGACGCGCCCGATCGTGCTGACCGAGTTCGGGCCGCTCGGCCATTGGGAGACGGGCATGAGCCCGTGGGGCGCGCCCTACGAGCCGACCTCGGCGGCCAAGGCCCAGTTCTACCGGCAGAGCTGGAACCAGGCGGTGGCCGAGCGGCCCGGCTCGGTCCTGGGCGGCGTCGCCTTCCTGTGGGGGGCCAAGCAGGAAACCACCTCGACCTGGTATGGCATGTTCCTCGGCTCGGGCGAACGGCTCGCCGCGGTCGATGCGATGCGCGGCGTGTGGACCAATGCGCCGGTCCCCGACCCCGCGCCGGTGATCCAGCGGCTGGAGATCGGCGGGCCCCAATTCCCGCCCGGCCACCGTTTCGAGGCCACCGCCGTGGCAGGCGAGCCCGCCCCGGTCAGATGGCGCTGGGAACTGCGCGAGGAAAGCCGCGACCGCAAGACCGGCGGCGACCCCGAGGTCGAGCCGCCCCTGGTCGCCAACGCCATCGGCGGCAACGGCGCGCGCGTCACCGTCACCCTGCCGGCGCAACCGGGCGCCTATCGCCTGTTCGTCTTCGGCTATGACGGCCGGGGCGGGGCGGCCACCGCCAACCTGCCGCTGAAGGTCGAGTAATCCTTCCTTAAGGGCTGTGACAAAATTCAGCCGCCGCGCGGCGGCTAACACTCCGTTAGGAACTGATTGCCATGCTGGTCTCCTGTCACGGGATAGGAGGCAAGTCATGCTGCCGATTTCACCCGGCGTCATTCTCCGTCGCCAGATTGGCAACGATCGTATCGCGATCGCCGCGTTCGCCCGCATCGCCCGCATCCCAGACCGGTTGCTGCGGGCGGTGATCGCCAACAAAAGACGTATTTCCTGGCCGCTCGCCTGCCGGTTGGGCCGCAGCCTGAAGACCGGCCCCTGGTACTGGCTGATGCTGCAGGAACGCTACGATGCGGCGGTTGCGCCGGCCTTGCGCTTCTCGGCCCGGCGCGGCCAGCCGGCGCAACATCTGCTGTCGCTGATGCCGCGCGGTACCTGAAAGACCACTGGCGCCCAGTGCCCGACCGTGCTGCGATGGGGCGACAGCACGGTGTAAGGAGTACCCGGCCCGATGCCCGCGATGCCAGCCACGCCCTGGGCCTTCCTGGCGGCGGTCGTGTCCGACGGCTATCGCCTGCGGCTCGGCCTGATGGCATTGCTGGTCATCGTGGCGCAGGGCGTCGAGGCGATGACGCCCTATGCGCTGGCCCGGTTGATCAACGCGGTCTCGGGACACGACGCGGCGGCCGCCTGGCGGTGGTTTGCCGGGATGATCGGCCTGTGGTTCTCGTCGAACCTGTTGTTCCGTCTGTTCGACCTGGCCGAGGGCGCGACGTCGCCGGCCTTGCGCGCGGCGGTGCAGAAGCGGCTGTTCGCTCATCTGCTGGGCCATGCGCCGCGTTTCTTCCAGGACCATTTCGCCGGCAAGCTCGGCCAGAAGATCAAGCAGGCCGGCCACGGCACCGTCTCGCTGATCAATATCTCGACGCTGGAAATCACCCGCGTCGTCATCATGCTCACCGTCGGCGGCTTCCTGCTCGCCACCTGGGCGCCGGTCTACGCGCTGCTGCTGCTCGGCTGGAGCCTCGTCTATCTCGCGCTGTCGGGCGTGATGGCCCGGCGCTGCATCAGGCTGTCGCGCAAGTTCGCCGAATCCGTCGCCAGTTCGTCGGGCAAGCTGATCGATACCATCACCCAGGTCGAGGTGGTGCGCGCCTTCGTCCAGGGCGAAGCGGAACGCCGCCGCATCGGCGCGTCGGTCGACGAGGAAGCGGTGAATTCCACCGCGCTGCGCCGCTTCATCACCCTGACGCGGGCGGCGCAGTGGCTGGCGATGACCCTGTTCGCCGGCGGCCTTATCGCCTCGGCCCTGAGCGACGCCCTGGCCGGCCGCCTCGACGTCGGCATGTTCACCATGGTGTTCAGCCTGTCCTGGTCGATCGCCCAGACCGTCACGGGGCTATCGAACCGCCTGCTGGAGCTGTTCGAGCAGGTCGGCACGGTCGGCGAGGCGATCGCGATGATCGCCGCCGCCCATGAGATCGCCGATGCGCCCGGCGCCCCCCCCCGGGCGGTGACCGCCGCGGGCCTCCCCGGA
>JAEYTW010000789.1 GCA_023433835.1 Pseudomonadota bacterium
GGCCCTGGCCGCGCTGGCCGACCAGCTGGCCCAGGGCAGCGTGCGCAATGCCACCGTGCTCGGCCAGGGCCCGGGCGGCAGCATCGTGCTGATCGACGGCGCGCCCTACAGGCTGGCCGGGGCGGAAGGCCTGAAACCCGGCGCGACCCTGACCCTCAGGCTGGCCGATGGCGGCCAGGCCCAGATCGTCGCCCGCGACGGCACGCCGGTCTACCCGCCGCTCCGCGCCGGGCTCGAAACCGTCGGCGGCGAGGCCCTGACCCGGCTGGTCGGCAAGGAGGTCGCAGGCATCGTGGTGCCGGGCGGCCGCCCGGGCATGGCCCTGCCCCCGGGATCGGCGCTGGCCTTGAAGATGCTGGCACCGGACGGCAATGCCCAGGGTCCGTCGATCCTGTCCGGCTACGTCGCCGGTACCGATGGCCAGGGCCGGGCCCTGGTGCAGACGGCGGCGGGCACGCTGGCCCTGTCGCTCGGCGAACCGCTGCCGCTCGGCACCAGGCTGTCGCTCGACCTCGTGCGGCTGACGCCGCCCGGCGGCGGGGCGCAGGCCGTGCTGGGCCGGGGCGATCCGGCGGCGCGTGCGACCGAAGGGTGGAATTCGCAGATCGCCGGGCTTGCCGCCCTGCAGGAAAGCGCGCCGGAGGTGGCGGCCCAGATTGCCGCGCGCCTGCCCCAGCCGGGCAGCGGGCTGGCCGCCGCCTTGCTCGGCGCGGTGGCCGCGCTGAATGCCGGCGAGGTTCGCGGGCTGCTGGGCCGCGACGGCATCGCCGCGCTGGAGCGCAGCGGGCGCAAGGATGCCGCGCGCCGGGCCCGGGCCGGCGGACAGGATCTGGGCGAACTGGCCGAGGCGCCGGCGGGGCCGGAGGGATGGCAGACGCTGCTGCTGCCGCTGATGGACGGGCCCACCCTGCGCCAGATCGCGATCTACGTGCGCGGTCGCAAACCGAAGGCCGACGACGGCGAGGGCATGCCGCCGGGCACCCGCTTCGTCGTCGACGCGCCGCTCGACAAGACCGGATTGCTGCAGTTCGACGGCTTCATCCGCGGCAACTCGATCGACGTGATCCTGCGTTCGGGCCAGGCCCTGCCCTCGGAATGGCGGCGCGACATCCAGGCGATCTTCATGGATGCCCTGACCGCCACCGGCTACCAGGGCAGCCTGGTGTTCCAGGCCGGCGTCAAGCTTGCCAGCCCGCTCGACGACATGCGGCGGACTGCGCATGACGACGGCCAGGTCGTCATCTAGCCCGGGGTGTCTCGACCGGGATAGCGCACGGTCAGCGCCCGGGGGTCGATCGTGTACTGGATCGGGCCGCCGAGGAAATCGACCTCGCCGTCGTTGGCGATCGGCCGGGTACGCTCGAACTCGATGGTGATGGCGCGCGAGCGCAGGATCTCGAGCTCCGGGTCGCGATGCAGGGTGCCGAGGAACAGCTTGGCGATCTGCCCGACCGAACCGAGCCAGTCGCGGGCATGCGAGACATAAAGGGTCAGCTCGCCCGACGCCAGGTCGGGCCGGCGGAACAGCCGGCCGGCGCGGAATTCGTAGCCGTTGGTGGCAACGACCAGGGCCGGGCTTTCGATCTCGCGCCGAACGCCGTCGACATCGAGCGTCACCCGCATCGTGCGATGGCGGCGCAGGGCCCGCCAGGCCGCCCGCATCATCGCCGGCCATTTGCCGTAGCCGAACAGGCGCCGGCGCCGCTCGCGGTCGATGATCATTTCCGGGTAAAGGCCCAGCGCCGACTTGTTCAGGAAAGGCATGCCGTTGATGCGGCCGATATCGATCGTATCGACCGGCGCATCCGCCAGGGCCTGGATCGCCTGGTCCGGCGCCAGCGGCACGCCGAGATCGCGGGCCAGCAGGTTCATCGTACCGAAGGGCAGCACGCCGAACACCTTGCCGGTGCCAGCCAGATAGCGCGCCGCGGTGCGCAGCGTGCCGTCGCCGCCGCCGACCCACAGTTCGTCGGCGCGGGCGGCCGCATCGCGCAGCACGCCGTCGATGCGGCGGGGCGATGCCAGCAGCACTTCGTAATCGACGATGCCCGCGGCTCGGCATTGGTCGTGGATCAGCCGCACCAGCGCATCGCGGCTGAACTGGCGGGCGGTGCCGGAACGGGGGTTGACGACGATGGCCAGCATCAGGCCCCGCTGATCAGTGCATAGCCGCCGATGCTCAAGCCGACCAGCAGCCCCGCCGCCATCAGCCCGATGGCATGGCCCGCCAGCACACCCAGCCCGTCGCGGGTAAGCAGGCCCAGCGCCAGCGCCGCGATGGCCAGCGCCGGGGCGGCATTGCCGAACGGAATCGGCAGCGCCAGCAGCACGCCCTGCACCATCATCATGATCGCCGCGGCCAGCGCCCCGACGCCGGAAACCGCCCAGTCGGCGCGTGGGCGCAGGCGCCGCTCGATCCGCCGCAGGGTCGGCACCGCCCGGCGCAGCACGCCGTCGAGGACGCGCCGCGGCAGCCGCCAACCGCCGATCCGCCGCGGCAGCGAGACCGCCGCGCGCCCTGGGATCACGCCGACCGCCAACACGACGACCGCGCAGCCGAAAAGCGCGCCGATCGGCAGGCCGGGCGACGGCAGCAGCGCGACGACCGACAGGAAAAGGGTGAGCAGCAAACCCGAACGTTCGCCCAGCGCCGCCGCGATTTCGGCGAGCGTGAGGTCGGCGCCGGGCGCGCGGCGGCGCAGGCGGGCCAGGCTGAGGGCCAGCGAACGGGGTTGGGTAGCCGAGGGGCGAGGCGGGTCCACCAGCGATATATGGGCGCGGCGGCGCACACGACAAGATCGACGGTCAGGCGGCCTCGATCCGGTCACGGCCGCCCTGCTTGGCCTTGACCAGCGCGTGGCGCGCGCGACGCTCGACCGCATGGAAGGTCGGATCCTCCATCCGCCGTTCGGCGATGCCGATCGAAACGGTAGCCGGGTGGGCCAGGCCCAGCCCCGCCCAGTCCAGCTCGCCCAGACCCTGGACCAGGCGCTCGGCCATCGCCACCGCGACGACTTCATTGGTCGCCCCCAGCAGCAGGGCCAGTTCGTCGACGCCCAGCCGCGCGATCAGGTCGTTCTCGCGCGATTCCGCGCCGATCAGCGCCATCAGCGCGACCAGCAGGCGATCGGCGGTATCGCGGCCGTCGGCGATCACTACGGCGTGGAAATGATCGATGTCGAGCAGGACCAGCGCCAGCGGCTGATCACGGGTCGCGGCCTCGGCAAAGGCGGCGTCGGCCGCCTCGTAGAACCCGCGCCAGTTCAGGGCGCCGGTCAGACGGTCATGGCTGCCCTCGGCCCGTTCGCGGGCCAGCGCCCGGCTCGCCGCCTCGGCCGCGGCACCCGCCGACAGGACCACGAGGCAGACCAGCCACAGCACGAACACGCTTTGCATGCCGACGATGAAGGCCCAGGTGATCGAGGGATCGTAGATCGCCTGGCTCAGCGGCGCGCCCGCCAGCGCGATCACCACCCGGACCGCGAAGGCGCAGGCCGCGACCCCAGCCAGCATGCCGGCCAGCCGCGCCGCCACCAGGCCGCGCTCGATCCCGACGCTCCAGGCCAGGGTCGCCGTCAGTCCCATCGCGCCGCCCAGCGAGGCATTGGTCACGACGGAGCGGACCTCGGAGGTCACCGGCAGCAACAGCTGGTTGGCGGCCATCACCACGACCAGGATCGCGATCAGCACGATCTCGCGGCGGCCGCGCCCGCCGGCAAAACGCAGGAAACCCAGGCTTTGCAGCAGCAGGCTCGCGGTAAACAGCGGATTGCGCAGGAATGCCATCCAGCCGCCGGGTTCGCCCCAGCGCCAGCCGACGGCGACCAGCACCAGCAATCCGGCGCCGCCCGCCCACCACAGCGGCCCGGCAACGCTGCGGAACAACAGGCCCAGGACCGCGAGCGACACGGCCATGGCCAACATCGCGCCCGCGAAACCGATCGCGATTACCGGCAACTCCGCCGTCATTTCCAGCGACTTCGAGCCCCCCTGCCCGCGCCGGAAAGCACCGGCAACGCCATGCTAGCGGCTAAGTCCGGCCAGCACAATGCAGCGGTAGCAGAGAACCGCTGAACCACCAGTCAGGCGAGCGTGGCACCACCGCCGGAGAGCGGCTGGACGATCGAGCGCAACGGAGCAACGCGGGCATGGGCGGCCAGTTCGCGCTCATCCAGCGGGCAGGTCCGGTGCTGGTCGGCCTGCTCCAGCAGCGCGGCGATGCGTTCCGCCGACCGCTCCAGCGTCTTGCTCGGCAGCCGGCCGTCGGCCCAGGCGCCGGCGACATGGTCGGCGAAGGCCAGCGCCCGGCCGGTATCGGCCCAGTAGGCGCAGATCTCGAGGAGATCGGTGCCGGCGCGCAGGGCCTGGACCGGCGCCTCGGGCGCGTCGAACGCCCGGGAGATGGCGCCCATGCCGAGGTCGTCGGAGACGACCACGCCGTCATAGCCGTATTCGCGGCGCAGGACGCCGTCGATCAGCCGTGACGACAACGTCGCGGGCCAGTCCGGATCGATTTTCGGAAACATGATATGCGCGGTCATCATCATCCTGGTCGCCGCGTTGCGCGCCAGCGTCCTGAACGGAATGAGGTCACGGGCTTTCAGCTCGTCGAGCGTCAGATCCAGCACCGGCATGTCATAATGAGAGTCGACCGAGACGGCGCCGTAGCCTGGAAAATGCTTGGGGCAGCCCAGCACGCCTTCGGCCTGCAATGCGGCCAGGAACACCGAGGCGGGCTCGACCACCTCCTGCGTCGTCATCCCGAACGCGCGATGCCCGATGACAGGATTATCGGGATTGGAATTGACGTCGACCACCGGTGCAAAGTTGACATTTACACCGAGGGAGGCGAGCTCGCGCCCCATCGCCCGGCCCACCGCGGCCGCCTGGTCGCGCCATGCCCGTGCGGCGGCGAAGGCGGTGATCGGCGCCGGCGGTCGCAGGACGCCGCCGCCCTCGTGGTCGATGCAGACGAGGATGCGATCGCGCCCGATGCAGTCGCGCGCCCCATCGATCAGCCGGCCGAAGGCCGCGAGCCATTCGGCATAGGGCACGTCGTGCTGGAAATTGTCGCGGAACACAATGATGCCGGCAGGGCGCAGGCGGCTCAACAGCCGCTTGTCATGTTCCGTCAGGATCGCGGCGCGCTGCAGCCCGATCAGGAAATGGTGGCCGAAATCGCTCATTGCCGGCGAATCCCCGGCCCGGTCAGGCCGAGGCCTGCTCGGAGGCGCGGCGGTTGAAGCCGATCGAGCCGACTTCGTCCAACATCTCGCGTTCCTTCTTGGCCAGTTCTGCCTTTTCGCGCGCGACGCGGGCGGCTTCGGCCAGTTCGTATTTCTTGACGTCCTGGAAGGCCTCGGCCACCTCGTCCCGGGCCTCGGCGATGCGGCCCTCGAGTTCGTCGAGCGACCCCAGCAGGTTGCGCTTGCGCTCCAACGCGGCGGCAATATAGGGGCCGTAGGCAAGCGCCACGGTCCCCTGGTCGGCGGCGCGGGCGCCCTCGTCGACCATGTCCTCTTCCAGCCGGCGCAGACGCTGCTTCATCTGGGCCATCAATTCCTCCAGGTCGGCCAGCTTGCGGCGCTTGGCGTCGAGTTCGAAACGCTGGAGGCGGATCAAGGTCTTGAGGCTTTTCATCGTCACCCACTGAAACTGGCTGGGCGGCAGTCTGCCCCGGCCGGGCTTAAAGAGCGGTAAAGCCGGCGACTCGGCATCAAATCTCGCTCGCCATTGTAGTTAAGATTGGTTAACGTTAACTATGGTAAAGATCGGGACGCGCCGGTGTGCGGCGGCGCGTGGCCCGCGGGGGTTGTCCGGGTTTTGGGACTTCCGGGCTTTGGGGACTAGGGCTGGTAACGGCCAGGGGAGATAACGCTGATGCGCGTTCTGCTGATCGAAGACGACGCCCAGATGGCCAAGAGCATCACGCTGATGCTCGGGGCCGAAGGCTTCAACGTCTATTCGACCGACCTCGGCGAGGAAGGCCTCGACCTCGGCAAGCTCTACGACTACGACATCATCATCCTCGACCTGAACCTGCCGGACATGCACGGCTACGACGTGCTGCGCAAGCTCCGGAACGCCAAGGTCAACACCCCGATCCTGATCCTCTCCGGCATGAACGAGCCGGACAAGAAGGTAAAGGGTTTCGGCTTCGGCGCCGACGATTACCTGACAAAGCCCTTCGACCGGGAGGAACTGGTCGCGCGCATCCACGCGATCGTCCGCCGCTCGAAAGGCCATGCCCAGTCGCAGATCAAGACCGGCAAGCTCGTGGTCAATCTTGACACCAAGTCGGTCGAGGTCGACACCCAGCGCCTGCATCTGACCGGCAAGGAATATGCGATGCTGGAACTGCTCTCGCTGCGCAAGGGCACGACCCTGACCAAGGAGATGTTCCTCAACCATCTCTACGGCGGCATGGACGAGCCCGAGTTGAAGATCATCGACGTCTTCATCTGCAAGCTGCGCAAGAAACTCGCCCAGGCGACCTCCGGCGACAATTACATCGAGACGGTGTGGGGCCGCGGCTATGTGCTGCGCGATCCGGAGGAAGGGGCCATCAAAGATGCCGCGCCGGCGGCCAAGCGTGCCGCGATGGCGGCGAGCCGCTGAGTCGTAAAGCAACCGTCGCCGCGGGCTTTGACCCGGAGCCCAGGGAAAGCGCCGTGCCGCTTGCGCCATTCCTTGCCCTCGATCCCCGCTTTCGCCGGGATGACGGTGGTTGGTTCGGCGGTTAAGCCTTAAGCCAGGGCGTAGACGCCGCGCTGGCCCTGGACTGGCTTGAAGCGTTCGGTCACGCCCAGCACGGTCTCGGCGCCGCCCAGGAACAGGACACCGTCCTTGGGCATGATCTTGGCCATCCGCTCGAGCACCTTGGCCTTGGTCTCGTTGTCGAAATAGATCAGCACGTTGCGGCAGAAGATGATGTCGAACGTGCCGAGCGCGCCGAGGTCCTCGAGCAGGTTGAACTGCCGGTACTTGACCATGGCCCGCAACGCGGCATCGATCTGCCACATCTCGTTGACCTGCTGGAAGTACTTGATCAGCATCTGGATCGGCAGGCCGCGCTGGACCTCGAACTGCGAATAGAGGCCGACCTTGGCCTTCTCCAACACTTCGCTCGACAGGTCCGTGCCGGTGATCTCGATGCGCCAGCCGGCCGTCTTGGCCTGCTCCTCCCGCAGGATCATCGCCAGCGAATAGGCTTCCTGGCCGGTCGAGCAGGCCGCCGACCAGATCTTGATCTGGCGGCGATCGGCCCGTGCCTTCAGGAAGGCCGGCAGCGTCTCGGCCTTGAAGATGTCGAACGGCTTGTTGTCCCGGAAGAAGAACGACTCGTTGGTCGTCATCGCCTCGGTGACGTCGCGCAACAGCGCCTCGTCGCCGCCGGAGCGGATCTTCTTGACGAGATCGTCGAGCCCGCCCAGGCCGCGCTTGCGCGCCAGGGGGATCAGGCGGCTTTCCAGCAGGTACTGCTTGTCGCGGGTGATGATCAGCCCCGACCGCTGCTTCAGCATCCCCGCCATGAAATCGAAATCCAGCGGGGTCATGGGACCGCCCCTTGCGTGAGTTTCTCGATATGGGACGCAATCCGGTCGAGCGGCAGCACGGCACTGCACAGCCCGTGCGACGCGACGGCGCCGGGCATGCCCCAGACCACGCTGGTCGCCTCGTCCTGCGCGATCATCGTGCCACCGGCATCGATCAGCACCTGACCGCCTTTCATGCCGTCCGACCCCATGCCCGTCAGGATGACGGAGAGCACGGCGCCGCCGTAAGCCTTGGCCAGGCTGCGCAGCATCGGATCGACCGCCGGCCGGCAGAAATTCTCCGGCGGATCCTGGTTCAGGCGGATCACCTTCTTGTTGGAGCCCTCGACCTGCACCGTCATGTGCCAGTTGCCCGGCGCGATGTAGATGCGGCCGCCTTCGACCGGCTCGCCGTCGACAGCCTCGGTGGCCGAGGTGCCGGCGATGCGGGTCAGATGCTCGGCCAGGATGGTCGTGAAGGTCGGCGGCATGTGCTGGGTGATCAGGATCGGGATCCGGATCTTGTTCTTCAGCTGGCCGAAGACCTGGAACAGGGCCTGCGGTCCCCCGGTCGACGAGCCGATCGCCAGCACCTTGGGCGGCAGGATCGCGGCGTTGCGCAGCGTGATCGGGCCGGCATAGAGGGATTTCGAGGTGGTCGGCGCCGCCGCGCTCGAGGCGGCCCGCGGCGCGGCAGCGGCAGTGGCAGCCGGGGCGGCCTTGGCGGTCGCGCCGCCTTCCGGCATGCCGG
>JAEYTW010000791.1 GCA_023433835.1 Pseudomonadota bacterium
CCAGGGGCCGGGCCCACCCGCGGCGGCGGCGCCTCCGGCGGCTGGCCCCCCGCTGCCGCCTTGATGGCGTCGTAGTCCATGCCGCGCCTGGCCATGATGGTCCGGGCATGGTTTTCCGCGGCGTCGACCTGCTCGTTGGCCAGCTGTTTGGTCAGCTCCTTGATCCGGTTCATCTGCGGCACGATCGCCTGCGGGTTCTTCGCGGCCGCCGGCGCGGCCGCCTCGTAGGCGGCCAGTTCGGCGCGCAAGGCGGCGGCCGTCGGTCCTTCGTCCTTGGGGACGTGCTTCTTTGCCAGCGCTGCGAGCCGGTCGGCCGGAATCATCTTGGCGAGCTGGGCCTGGCCCTCGTCGATCCTGGCCTGCAGCGACGGCGGAATGGTGGGCGATCGCGGCGTGAGGACCTTGAACCACGTCGCTTTCTCCAGCGGGGGCTCGACCCAGCCTTCGGGGCTCAGCGACAGATAGTTGAGGCCGAGCGGGACGCCCTCGACCGGGTCGAGGCGGCGTACGAGATCGTCGGCATAGTAGCTGAGCGGGCGGGGGGCGTGCTCCTGCCATTCGAAGCCTGCCATGAACAGGTCGATCTCGGGGTGATCGAAGGCCGAGACCCACAGGCTGCCGCGATGGATCAGCAGACCGAGGCCGATGCCGGGAAACAGGATGCAGCTGTCGGTGGCGAGCGGCAGTTCCTCGATGGCGCCGGGTGCTTCGGTGCGGCGGAAGAAGGCGCGGACACGGACGGCGGGCAGTCGTCCGCTCTGGATCGGCGCCTTGGGATGCATGTTCTCGACGGTGAAGCTTTCGCGCCCATCGATGAAGCCGGGGAACTGCTGGTCGGCGGCGGCGACCTGGAACAGGTCGAGCGTGGCGTCGGCGGCGAGGCCGGGGGCGTGGTTATCGGCCCAGAACCGGTCGTAGGTCCCGGCGAAACGCTGGCGGGACGGCAGCATGATATCGCGCGGCCCCAGCCCGGCCGGGGCGACGATGTCGTCCGGCGTCTTCAGCACGTCGGACGGATATTCGAGCAGCGGCAGCGGATAGCGCGCATCAGCCGTACGCGTATCTTCCGGCCAATAGCCGAGGCCGTCGGGATTCTCTGCGAAGGAGGGCCCGCCGAACGCATATTTCCAGTCGATCGGCAGGCCGGTCAGCGGTTCCGGCTGGGTGGCGACCACCCGGCCGTGCGAATCTGTCGCCCATTCCCGGCGGCCGGTCACCCGGATCGACTTGTCGATCGGCCCGACGGCCACGCGCACGCCGTGCTGCAGCACCGGCTTGTCGTCTGGTGCGAAATAGTGACCGAAGACGACAAGCTCGCCATGCCGCTTCGGCTCGCCGGAATCGAGGACCCGGTCACCCAGCAATGGGGTGATGGCCTCCCACATCTCGCCTTCCTTCATAATCTGGCGTGGTGCGGCGAGCGGGAAGGCGGTAACGACGCCGAAAGACAACAGCGTGCGGCCGCCCCACAGCAACGAGCGCTTGACCAGACCGAGGCGGAGCGGCTTGACGAGACGCATGCAGGCTATCAGCCCTCGAGAATGAACGTATAGGCGCCAAGCATCTCTGCCTCGTTGGCAAGCTGGGTCGTCTTGGTCTTCAGTTTCGCGGCGGCGCTGTCGAAGCTCGTGGCCGCCGATTTGGTCTTGGCCATCGCCGCCTTCGCCGCGGCTGCCTCCGAGTCCGCGAGGTTGCCGGCAAAATGGAAGTCGTTGTTCTTCCACTCCGACCGCAAGGCCGCGCTGACCCCGATCGCCAGCACCAGCGGCGAGTTGAGGTTCAACGTGGCGCCGGCCATCGTCGCGTTCAACTCGGCGGTCAGATAGAGCTTGCCGGTCGTATTGGCGAGATAGCTCGACGCGGTCGCATCGGCCTTCACCAGGAACGACGAGCAGTTATAGCCGCTCATCCCGGTCAGCGGGTTGGACAGTTCGTAGACGGTGTCGGACATGATCCGCCCCTCCGCTCACATGTTGGCGTACATGGCCATGAAGTTCAGCCAGGCACCGCCGCTTTTCAGGTAGGAGACGGTGTTCTCGAGCTCGGTCAGCTTGCTCGTCGCATCGACCGCCTTGACCTCGGCGGCGGTGAGCAGCGCCTGGGCGTGATTGCAGACGGCCTCGGCATCGGCCGCCTTGAAGGAACCCTTGATGCCGTTGCAGACCTCGAGCTTCACGCCGGCATCGCAGGCCACGCCGATCGCCAGCGCGCAGACATCGGTCTGGATGCCGCCGCCCGAGCTGGAGAAGGCTGCGGTCATCACGATCTTGCCCTCCGCCGACATCAGGATGTCCTGGACCGTGTTGGCCGGGCCGTACTCCGCGTAGGCGTTCGCCCAGAAGGCCCGGAAATTTTCTTCGCGGTTGATCTCGACAGTGGTTTCGCTCATGGCGGATCTCCTTTCAGAGACGGATCTGTTCAGCGACCCTGGCGCTGATCGTTCCCGTCTTGAACTCCGAGAGGTTGGTTTCCATCTTCTCGATCTTGGCCTGGATATGCGCGAGTTCTTCCTTGGCCTCCAGCGTCTCGTTGGCGTGGATGAAACCGCGCGCCAGCAAAGCCCGGTTCGTCGAGGCCTCCATCTTCAGGAGATCGACGTCGATCTTGGAGCCGGGGATGACGTCCATCGTGTAGACGACGGGCGTCTTCAACTCGAACTTAAGGCCGATCAGCGCGAGGTTCAGGCTCGAATTCTCGATATAGGCATTCGCCACCGCCCCCGCCTGGATCAGCATCGTCTCGTCGGTATGCAGATTGGCCATGGTGTAGGGCGCATTCCAGTACTTCGCCTGGGCCGTCGCGATGGCCCAGAAATCCATGAACCCGGTCTGGGCCGCCTGGCCGACGTCGTTGTTGCCTGTGTAGGCGTCGTTTACCTCGGCCATGTCACGATCCGATCTTCATCGTGTGGTTGCCGAGCAGCGTGACCATCGTGTCGCCGGCGACCTCGAGGTTGAAGTTGCCGCCGATCTTCAGCGTGAAGTCGCCGACGACCAGCTCGTTCTTGGTGGTCGAGGCCAGGGCCCAGGTGCCCGCGGTCAGGTCGTTGCGGTCCTTGGCCGCCGCGATCATCACGCGCTCCGAGCCCGGCTTGTCGTAGAGCGACAGGGCGTTGCCGCCTTCGTCGCGCATGCCGGCCATGCGGCCAAGTTCGC
>JAEYTW010000811.1 GCA_023433835.1 Pseudomonadota bacterium
GCTGCAGGCGTTGCGGCCCGGCGTCATCGTCTCGGTGCGCGAGGGCACCAACGACCAGCTTTTCCCCGCATTGGAGGCCGGCGAGCTCGACCTCGTCGTCGGCCGCATTCCGGCAAGTTTCCCCGTCGGCGGCCTCGTCGCCGCCGAGCTTTACCGCGAGGCGGTGCTGCCGGTGATCCGCGCCGGCCACCCGCTGGCCCGCCGGCGGCGGCCGGCGACGCTCAAGGATGCGCTGGCCTATCCCTGGATCCTGCCGCCGCCGACCACGAACCTGCGCGCCGAGGTCGAGGCCGGTTTCCAGGCCGCGGGCGTCGCGGTGCCGCGGCGCACCGTGGAATCGGTCTCGCTGCTGACCAACCGCGCGCTGCTGCTCGAAACCGACATGATCGGCTTCGTGCCGGCGACCGTCATCTCGGGCGATCTGGAAGCGCGCATCCTGGTGGCGCTGCCGTTCGACCTGGGCCTCTCGGTCTCGCCGGTCGGGATCACCACCCGCAGCGATGCCGAGGCCGGGCCGGCGGTGCAGCTGTTTGTCGACTGCCTGCGCCAGGTTGCCAGTGATATAACCTGAATCTTATGGCTTACGCGTAAATCGGCATTTGCCCTTATGGTAATGCCGTGGCCTGCTCGACGCTAGAAACCGGGGGAGGTCGGCGTTGATGAGCGAATTTCTGCTGAACTACTGGTATGTCGCGGCCCTCTCGTCCGAAGTGTCGGCGGCCGCGCCGCTCGGCCGGATCTTCTGCAACCTGCCGGTCGTGCTGTTCCGCGACAGCCAGGGCGTGCCCCATGCGCTGGAAGACCGCTGCTGCCACAAGAACTATCCGCTGCATCGCGGCGAGGTCGAGGGCGACGCGTTGCGCTGCGGCTATCACGGTTTCCTGTACGACGCCGCCGGCACCTGCATCGAAATCCCCGGCCAGTCGACCATCCCCCGCATGGCCCGGGTCATTTCCTATCCGGTGGTCGAGCGCCATGGCTGGATCTGGATCTGGCTGGGCGATCCCGCGCTGGCCGATCCGGCCGACATCACCGATTATCACTGGCTCGACGATCCGGGCTGGGGGGCCAAGTCGACCCGGCTGCACGTGAAGGCCAATTACCGCCTGATGATCCAGAACCTGCTGGACCTGACGCATCTGGCTTTCGTCCATCGCTCGACCATCGGCAACCGGGCCGTGGTCGACAATGCCGACGTGCGCTTCGACCGCGGCGAGAACGAGGTCAAGGTGACGCGCTGGATGCTCGATATCCCAGCCCCGCCGGCCTATGTGAAGGCCGGCCGCTTCACCGGCAACATCGACCGCTGGATGATCGTGCATTATGCGCCGCCCGGCTTCTGCCGCCTCTATACCGGCGGCTGCCCGGCGGGCACCGGCGCGCCGGAAGGCAACCGGGTGCAGGAGATGGGCTGGCGCAATCTCAACGCCGTGACGCCCGAGACCGAGCGGACCACCCATTATTTCTGGGGCCAGGCCCATAACCACGATGTCGGCGACCAGGCGGTCACCGACCTGGTGTTCGACAACGTGCGCATCGCCTTCGAGGAGGATCACCGCGTCTTCGAGGACCAGCAGCGCACCATCGACCTGGTGGGCGAGCGGGCGCGGATGGAGGTCAGCGTCGCGGCCGATGCCGGGGCGACGCATGCGATGCGCATCCTCGACCGGCTGCTGGCCGATCAGCGCGGCGGCAAGCCCGCGATGGTCCGGCCGGCCGACCTGGCCTGGGGCCCATACTGAATTTTCACGCGACCGTCAGCCAATCGAGGTAGACCGCCATGTTCTCCGCGCCCTATACCCCGCCGTTCAACTTCAATCGCTGGCTCGACGAGCATCGCCACCTGTTGAAGCCGCCGGTCGGCAACCAGCAGATCTGGCGCGACACCGATTTCATGGTCACCGTGGTCGGCGGCCCCAACCACCGCACCGACTACCATGACGATCCGATGGAAGAATTCTTCTACCAGTTCAAGGGCAACGCCTATCTCAACGTCTGGCACGAGGGGAAGGCGCAGCGGGTCGACCTGAAGGAGGGGGATATTTTCCTCCTGCCGGCCCATGTCCGCCATTCGCCGCAGCGGCCCGATCCCGACAGCCTGTGCCTGGTCATCGAACGCGTCCGGCCGGCCGGGCTGGTCGACGGCTTCGAATGGTACTGCCCGAATTGCGGCGGCCTCGTCCATCGGGTGGAGGTGCAATTGCAGGATATCGTCAAGGACCTGCCGCCCTTGTTCCAGGCCTTCTACGGCTCGGAAGCGGCGCGGACCTGCAAATCCTGTGGCGCCGTCCATCCCGGCAAGGCGAAATAGCGCCGTCGTCTGCGGGCCGTTGACAAGCTGGTCGGCGACAAATACTTTAAGCTTAAAATATCTTCACAGGAGGCTTCATAAGATGCTGCGGATGACGGGTTTGCTGGCGGGGGCGGCGATCGCCCTTGCCATGGCGCTGCCGGCGGCGGCGCAGTCGCCGGTCAAGATCGGCCTGATCACCACGCTGTCGGGCCCGGGCGGCTATCTCGGCGAGGACGTGCGCGATGCCTTCGCGCTGGCCATCGAGCAGGAGGGCGGCAAGCTCGGCGGCGTCCCGGTCGAGCTGATGGTCGAGGATGACGGGCTGAAGCCCGGCCAGGCCAAGCAGGTCGCCGAGAAGTTCATCAAGACCGGCAATGCCAAGATTCTGACCGGCATCATCTTCTCGAATGTCGCCGTCGCCACCGTGCCCGACGTGCTCGATGCCGGCGCCTTCTACATCAGCCCGAATGCCGGTCCGTCCAACTTCGCCGGCAAGGATTGCAACGAGAACTACTTCGTCGCCTCCTGGCAGAACGACAGCCTGCACGAGGCGGCCGGCCAGCAGGCCACCACGCTCGGCTACAAGAAGATGGCGATCCTGGCGCCGAACTATCAGGCCGGCAAGGATGCGCTGGCCGGGTTCAAGCGCATGTACAAGGGCGAGGTCGTCGCCGAGATCTACACCAAGCTCGACCAGACCGATTTCTCCGCCGAGATGGCGCAGATCCGCGCCGCCAAGCCCGACGCCGTCTTCCAGTTCCATCCGGGCGGCCTCGGCATCACCTTCATCAAGCAGTACGTCCAGGCTGGCCTGAAGGATTCGATCCCGATGGTCGTCGCCGCCCCGTCGCTCGACAACCGCATCCTCGAGGCGGTCGGGCCGGCAGCCCAGGGCATCCGCCTGTCGTCGCACTGGAATACCGATTTCGACAACGCCTCGAACAAGCAGTTCGTCGCGGCCTTCGAGAAGAAGTACAACCGCGTGCCGACGTTCTACGCCGGCCAGGGCTACGACACCGCGCTTCTGATCGCCTCGGCGCTGAAGGCCACCAACGGCCGGGTCGAGGATGCGGCGGCGTTCCGTAACGCGCTGCGCAAGGCCGATTTCCCGGCCATCCGCGGCTCGTTCAAGTTCGCCAACAACCAGCACCCGATCCAGGACTGGTATGCCCTGTCGGTGGTCAAGGGCGAGGGCGACAAGCTTTCGATCAAGACCGGCGGCAAGATCCTCAGCAACCACGGCGACGTCTACGCCAAGGATTGCAAGCTGTCCTGGTGACGGCCTGAAGTCAGTAAAATCCTGCTGACCTCCTCGTCCCCCGCGGACGGGGAGGCGGCAGCCTTGCGCGTTCCGTCGGGGGCGAGATGCTTCTATTCCTTGAACAGGTGCTGAACGGTTTGCAGTTCGGGGTGATGCTGTTCCTGCTGGCGGCGGGTCTGACGCTGGTGTTCGGCATCATGGGGCTGATCAACCTGGCGCAGGGCTCGCTCTACATGGTGGGTGCCTTCGCCGCCGCCTACACCGCCAACCATACCGGGTCGTTCCTGCTGGGGCTGCTGGGCGGGCTGGCCGCCGCGGCGGTGGTCGGGGCGGCGGTCGAGTATCTGGTGCTGCGCAGGCTCTATGCCCGCGACCATCTCGATCAGGTGCTGGCGACCTTCGGGCTGATCCTGTTCTTCAACGAGAGCATGGTGATCCTGTTCGGGCGCCAGCCGCTGCGGGCCGACATCCCGCCCTTCCTGTCGGGCTCGGTCGAGATCATCCCGGGCGTGCCCTATCCGGTCTATCGCCTGGGGATCATCGTCGTCGGCATCC
The DNA here is from genome assembly GCA_023433835.1 of Pseudomonadota bacterium. GTDB lineage: Bacteria > Pseudomonadota > Alphaproteobacteria > Ferrovibrionales > Ferrovibrionaceae > JAFKFH01. The sequence continues at coordinate 4,110 of JAEYTW010000811.1, forward strand.
TGGTGGCGCTGATGCTCTGGCTGATCATCCAGCGCACCCGCATCGGCATGCTGGTCCGCGCCGGCGCCACCAGCCGCGACATGGTGCGCGCGCTCGGCGTCGACATCCGCCTGCTCTATACCGCCGTGTTCGGGCTGGGCGCCCTGCTCGCCGGGCTGGCCGGCGCGCTGGCCGGGCCGGTGTTCTCGGTCCAGGTGGCGATGGGCGACCAGATCCTGATCACCACCTTCGTCGTCATCGTCATCGGCGGCGTCGGCTCGATCAGGGGCGCCGTGGCCGGCGCCCTGCTGGTCGGGCTGGTCGACACGCTGACCCGGGCCTTCCTGCCCGGAATTTTGAAGACCTTCATGTCGGCTTCCGACGCCGACGGTTTCGGCGGCGGGCTGTCGTCGATGGCGATCTACCTGCTGATGGCCGCGGTACTGCTGTGGCGCCCCCGTGGATTGTTCCCCGCCCATGGTTGAGACCCGCCGCCAAGTCATCGTCATCGGCATCGGCCTGGTGCTGCTGCTGGCCCTGCCCTGGATCGCCTCGGCGCTGGGCAGCCCGCAATTGCTGACCATCGGCACCCGCGTGCTGATCTACGCGATGGCCGCAGCC
>JAEYTW010000517.1 GCA_023433835.1 Pseudomonadota bacterium
TGTCAGTTCACTGGCAGATATCAATAGCGAAAAGCATACCCTTGCGAGCCTGAACAATCCGCAGATGCAGGATCGCCATAAGCGCTACATGCAGAAGATGCAGAACCTCATTTTCGATACGCCGAGCGCCATGTTTCTCGCTGTAAAGACTGGCCGTGCTCAAGCCATGCAAATGGATATCCCGGTTGCCAATTGGTACGCCTCTCAGAACGAGGAACTGAAAGTACTGCCGGATGTCCTGGGTAACATGCAGAACAACGCCATCTTTATGAAGCCCGGTGACTTCACTTGGTGGCTCTACCTCGACACTGTGATCCAGGAGCTTCGTTACGGATCGCGCTATGACGAATATACCGAGATCTACAAGAAGTGGTTTTGTCAGGAGCCACCTCCTCAGCGCTTTTACACCGAGCGCAAGGGCTAAATTGGCGTTCGAAGCGGCGCGTATCGATTACGCGCCGCCTCTTCCTGAGGGGCCATGTCACTCGATTTCTCGTTTATTCAGCGAAATCTGCCGCTGTTCCTGGACGGTATGATCGTAACGGTACAGCTTGCCGCGCTGGCCATTGCGATTTCGCTCGCCTGGGGACTGGTAATCGCGCTCGCGCGTATGTCGCGCGTGGCGCCTCTGCGATGGCTGGCGAATGCGTACATTGAGCTGGTGCGCAATACGCCCGTTCTGGTTCAGATCTATTTCATCTACTTTGGGTTCGCAGCGGTCGGCTTTCACATTTCGGGTTTCATGTCCGCCCTGCTGGCGCTGGCCGCGCAGAACGGCGGGTATATGGCCGAGATCTACCGGGCCGGAATACAGTCCATCAGCATCAAGCAGATTGAAGGCGCCAAGGCTCTAGGCATGCGCTGGCGCACGATCATGTCGATGATCGTCCTCCCACAGGCCCTCGTGCGTGTCATTCCACCGATCGGAAACCAGTCGATTCTGGTCATCAAGGACACGTCCTTGGCATCGACCGTTGCCGTCGCCGAGATGATGCAAGTTGGAAAGATGCTCACGGAACGGACGGCTGCTTCCTACGAGGTGTTTTTCACCCTGGCGGCACTTTATCTTGTGCTGACGGGCGTTGTTGCCCTGGCATTCCGCGTGCTCGAACGTCGCCTTGTGATCGCTCATTGAAAGATGCTGACGATGCCGACGGTCCTTATCAACAATCTCTGGTATCTCGGGCTCGGTGCTTTGAATACCATCGGCATCTCCTCGGCCAGCATCGTTCTCAGCGCTCTGCTCGGCATCCTGATTGCCCTCGGTCAGTTGTTTGGGGGCCTCATCCTCAGATGGGTGATCGAAGTGTATCTCTACATCGTGCGCGGCGTTCCGCTGCTCGTTCTGCTCTTCACGATGTACTACGTGTTGCCTTATTCCGGCTTGGAGCTGGGTGCGCTGGAAGGCGGAATCCTCGTCATATCGCTCTACTTTGCGGCATTCATGAGCGAAGTGTTTCGAGCCGCTATTCTCTCTCTACCCAAAGCGCAGTGGGACGGCGCTCGCAGCCTCGGCATGCGGCGATGGACGATGCTCAGGATTGTCATTTTCCCGCAGGCGTTTCGCATGGCCGCGCCGCCATTCGTCAATACGTGCATGATGCTGATCAAGAGTACCTCACTCATCTCGATCATCGGCCTGTGGGAATTAACGGCGGCCGGCCGGGAGGTGACCGAACGAACGTTTGCACCATTCCAAATGTTCGGCGGTGTCGCGCTATTCTATTTCTGCATCTGTTACAGCCTCTCGCTTGTCGCCCGCCATCTCGAGGAGCGTCTCAAGTATGCCCACTGAGCCGAACCGGCCGATGGTTGAAATCCGCAATCTCGTAAAGTCATTTGGGGCGGCACAGATCCTCAAGGGCGTGTCTCTCGATGTTGCCCAGGGCCAAGCAGTGGTCATCATCGGTCCGAGCGGTTCGGGCAAGACAACGCTGCTGCGTTGCATCAATCTTCTCGAGGAATTCCAGGACGGCGAAATTCTCGTCGACAGCGATCCCATTGGTTATGTCACGAAGCCCAACGGCAAGCGCATCCGCCGATCGGAAGCAGAGATCGCCGACTCTCGTTCGAACATTGGTATGGTGTTCCAAAGCTTCAATCTGTTTCCGCATATGAGCGTGATCGACAACATCACGGCGGCTCCCGTTCGGGTTAAGGGGGTACCCTTGGCCGATGCAGAGCGACGCGGTCGCGACCTGCTCGACCGTGTCGGGCTGGCGGACAAGGCCAACGAGTACCCAATCCGACTATCCGGAGGACAGCAGCAGCGCGTGGCCATTGCCCGCGCGCTGGCCATGCAGCCAAAGGTGATGTTGTTCGATGAGGTGACCTCTGCGCTCGATCCCGAACTCGTTGGAGAGGTGCTGGAAGTCATGCGCCAGCTCATCCGCGACGGCCTGACGATGCTCATCGTCACGCACGAAATGCAGTTTGCCCGGGATGTGGCTCATCACATTGTTTTTATGGATGGCGGTCACATCGTGGAGCAAGGCCCACCGAAGGAGCTGTTCGCCAATCCGCAAACAGACCGCTTCCGCGCATTCATCAAACGCTATCGCGATGCCTATTTGCTCTGAGCGGGATGCGTCTGCGCTGTCAGCTCAATGAGAGTGGGCGGCTCCATTCAAGCAACAAAGGAAATTCCGGGATGATCCGCACCGACACGCAGGGGCCTCTAAAAAAGCTCAAGGTTATCGATGCCGGAACCATGATCGCGGGGCCGTTGGCCGCCACGCATCTGGCCGACTTCGGCGCCGATGTCATCAAGATCGAACAGCCCGGTGTTGGTGACGCGATGCGTCACTGGGCGCCGATGAAAGATGAAAAGTCGCTCTGGTGGAAAGTCATCGGCCGCAACAAGCGCCTGATCACACTCAGCCTGTCCCATTCCGACGGTCAGGCGATTTTTCGCAAGCTCGTCGCCGACGCCGATATTGTCATCGAGAACTACCGCCCCGGCACGTTTGAACGGTGGGGACTCGGCTATTCGGAGCTGGCGAAGATCAATCCTAAACTGATCATGGTTCGGGTCTCCGGCTTTGGACAGACCGGGCCTTACAGCCACCGGGGTGGATATGGGACAATCGCCGAATGCTTCAGCGGCGCACCATCTTTTACCGGCTTTCCGGATCGTCCGCCGACATTGCCCGGTTTCCCACTTGCCGATTCGACTGCTGCAACCTTTGCTGCAATGGCCGCCATGTTTGCCGTTTACAATCGCGATCAGGGAGGGGCAGGCGTCGGGAAGGAAATCGACGTCAGCCTGTATGAGCCATTATTCCGGCTCATCGAAGCGCAGGTCATCGGCTTCGACCAGCTCGGTATTGTCAAGCAGCGACAAGGCAACCGGCTCGCGGAAGATTCACCCCGCAATACCTATGAAACAAAAGATGGCCGCTGGATCGGGATATCGGCCAGCTCGCAGCGCACATTCGAACGTCTGGCCGAAGCTATGTCGATGCCGGAACTCGCCACAGATCCCCGCTATAAGGACAATGTCACCCGCTGTGCCAACGCCGACGGACTAGATGAAATTGTTGCGGGCTGGTTCAAGACGCGGACGCAAGTCGAAGTGATGGAAATCTTCGACAAGGCGCATGTGGTGGCAGGGCCTGTCTATGACGTCTCGGACATCTTCGCCGATCCCCACTACAAGGCTCGCGATAACATTGTTTCTGTGCCGGACGTGGATTTCGG
>JAEYTW010000822.1 GCA_023433835.1 Pseudomonadota bacterium
CAGGCGCTCCTCCTCCTCGCGCTGGCGGGCGGCTTCCGCGGCGGCCTTTTCCTGGCGCGCCATTTCCACCCGCTGGGCTTCCGCCTCGGCGGCGACTCGATCGGCCTCGATCGCATTGGTGCGGAACACGTCGAGCGCGCGGGCGAGGCCGCCGACCTCGTCGCGGCGATCGCGGTCGGTGACCGTGATCGACTTGTCCCCGTCGGCGAGGCGGGCCATCAGCGCGGTGATGCGCGCGATCGGCGTCGCCGTCAGGCGCGACAGCGCGATGCCCAGCAGCACCGACAGCACGACGGTCAGCGTCACGCCGGCAACGATCGTGGTGTTCTGCAGCGACGATGCCGCCGCCGCCTCGGCGCTGCGGACCGTCAGCAGCGCTTCCTCGGCATGCGCGAACTCGGCGATCGCGCCCCGCAGGCCGTCCATGGCGGCCTTGCCGCCACCCGCGGCCTCGAGGTTGCGCGCCGCGTCGAGATTGGATTTCGCCGCGGCGATCTCCTTCTCCGCGACGTCGTTGCGCCAGCTCGCGGCGAAGCGTTCCACGTCGGCAAGGCGACGCTGCTGGGTCGGATTGTCGGCGGTCAGCTTCTTGGCTTCGGCGAGCGATTCGCTGAACTGGCGATGACCCTCACGGTAGGGTTGCAGAAACTTGTCGTCGCCGGCGACCAGATAGCCGCGCAGCCCGGTTTCCTGGTTGACCATGCCGGCCAGGATATCCTGGGAGACGCCGATGACCTTGTAGGTGTGGATGGTCCAGGCGGTGGTGCGCTCCAGCACCGACATGTTGCGCCAGGTAACGGCGCTCACCGCGACGCTCACCACCACCAGCAGAAGGAATGCCAGCGCCAGCTTCTGCGCGATTTTCAGGTTGTCGAAGAACTTCATTGATGATGGCCCGCGGCATGTTGTTATCGAAGGACCGCATGACAAATCGGGCACGCATTCAGGCGAATGCGCGATGGTCGGGATTTGATGCGGAATTTGCTCGTGTCGCAGGCGAAATATAGCAACCTGTTGTCAGGCGCGCTCGTAACGAGCTGTATGATTTGGAACCCATCGGTAATTGATCACAGGCGAATAATTGCCCGTCTCGGCACGTCAAAATCTCTGCAGGATTGGCGTGGTCTGAAGGCGCGGGCGATCAGCGCAAGACGCGCTGATCGGTGAGATCCTTGGCGCCGCGGCTGTCCATCAGCACGGCCTGCGGATCGGAGAGCTGCGGCAGCGCCGCCAGCGCGTTGACGATGTGGAACTGGGTCGGCATCTGTTCCCAGGTCGTCGGATGGAACACGACCCGGCCACGGCCGTGGCGGACGCGTTCGATACGCGCCGCACTGCCGGCGGACGGCGTCAGGCAGGCCTGCGCCACCTCCGCCTCGCCCCAATTCCCGGTGCGCGGCACGTACTTGTAATGCAGCGTGCCGTCGGACGCACCGGAGAGACCGGCAACCGGCTGGGGCGCGGCCGGCACCTCCCGCAGATCGAAGGCGTCGATCTCCATGAAGCGGTGGCCGAGCCAGCCGGCCTCGTAGTGCTCCGATCCGCGGAAGACGCGCGGTTCGGGGATGTCGGCATAGAGCTTGGCGAAGCCGAGTTCGTCCCGGCCCGACAGGATCGGGTCGGCCAGGTTCTCCCACAGCACCGACAGGAACGCACCGGTGGCGCGATCATGGCTGCCCTGGAACGTCGCGGGGAAACGCACGCCCAGCGTATTGTAGCCGCGGCCGGCCAGCCATTCGAGTTCGGTGAAACGCTGGATCTCGACCGTCACCACCGGCTCGCCGGCAAGCACGAAGCCGGGCGGCAGCAACGCGTCGAGGGCGGCCGCCTCGGTCAGGAAGGAGACGGCAACAGCCTGGCGCCGCGGGCTCATCGTCCAGTCGAAGCGTTCGCCGCCGGGCCCCTGGCGTGGGCCCGCGGTGGGGCCGAAACCGTAGGGCATGCGGTACATCAGGCCCCGACGATGAACATGGGTCATGCCGAGCGCACCACGGTCTGGTCGATGGCCCCGAAGATCGAGCGGCCGTCGGTGTCATGCATTTCGAGGCGCACGCGATCGCCGAATTTCATGAACGGCGTTTCGGGTGCCCCCCGCTCGATCGTCTCGATCATCCGGATCTCGGCGATGCAGGTGAAGCCGCGGGCGGCATCCCGGTTCGACACGGTCCCGGAGCCGACGATGCTGCCGGCGCGCAAGGCGCGCGTGCGGGCGGCATGGGCGATCAGCTGGTCAAAGCCGAACTGCATATCCTCGCCGGCTTCCGGCGCGCCGAACAGCCGGCCGTTCAGCCAGGCCTGCAGCGGGCGATGGATTCGGGCATCCTTCCAGGCCGGCCCCAGCTCGTCCGGCGTCACCGCGACCGGTGCGAAGGCGGTCGACGGCTTCGACTGCAGGAAGCCGAAGCCCTTGGCCAGTTCGGCCGGGATCAGGTGGCGCAGCGAGACGTCGTTGACCAGCATCAGCAGGCGGATATGCCCTTCGGCTTCCGCCGCCGTGCAGCCCATCGGCACATCGCCGGTGATCGCGGCGACCTCGCCCTCGAAATCGATGCCGAAGGCTTCGTCGCGCACGCCTATGTCGGCGGTGGGTGCCAGGAAATCGTCCGACCCGCCCTGGTACATCAGCGGGTCGTGCCGGAATTCGGGCGGCATCACCGCGCCGCGCGCCTTGCGCACCAGCTCGACATGATTGAGATAGGCCGAGCCGTCGCACCACTGATAGGCGCGCGGCAACGGCGCGGCGAGAAGCGCCGGGTCATAGGGCAGCGCGGCACCGGCCTCACCCCGTTCCAGCGCGGCGGCCGCCGGCGCCAGCGCGGCGACGGCCGTGTCCCAATCGTCGAGCGCGGCCTGCAGCGTCGGGACGATGTCGTCGACCGGCAGCATCCGGGCCAGCCCGCGGTCGACCAGCGCCAGCCGGCCGTCGCGGCCGTGGCGCAGCGAGGCGAACTTCACGGCCGGGCCGAGATCAGGATGAAGGCCATGCGGGCGGGCTTGTCCGTGCGGTTGGCCCAGGCATGGTTGGTGCCGCGCTGGATCAGCACGTCGCCCGGCTGCATCAGCGTCTCGCCGACATCCATCAGCGCCCAGATCTCGCCTTCCAGCACGATGCCGAAATCGATCGAATCGGTCTTGTGGAAACCGGGATGGCGCTGGGCCTGGGCGGTCAGTGCCTCCGGGTTGCCGTACTGCTCGAACACCGACTGCTTGCCGGCCCAGTTGCGTTCCGTATCCGGCGGGAATTCCATGACGCGGAAGTTGATGCCGCCGAGCGTCGGCGCCAGGGTGATGCGCGCCCCGGCCGGGGCGGCGTCGTCGTTGCCGGCATAGGAGGCCGGCACCTGGGCCATGGTCCACAGGTTGAACATGCCGACATTGGGCGACGCGGACGGCTGGATCAGGTTGGGCGCCGGCCCGTCCTGGACGAAGATCGAGCGCCCCTCGGCATCATGGCCGGTCACGATCCGGCGGGGGCGGCGCAATACGGGCTCGCTCATCGATGGCTCCTCAAATACCCAGGAAAGCTTTCTTGATCGCGGGATCGCGGGCAAGATCGGCCGCGCGGCCCTCCAGCACGATGCGGCCGTTCTCGACGACATAGCCGCGATCGGCCGTGCCGAGCGCCATCTCGGCATTCTGTTCGGCCAGGATCACGGCGATGCCCGTCGCGCGGATTTCGGCGATGAACGCGGCGATCTGGCGCACGATGATCGGGGCAAGGCCCAGCGTGGGTTCGTCCAGCATCAGCACGCGCGGATTGGCCATCATCGCGCGGGCGATGGCCAGCATCTGCTGCTCGCCGCCCGACATCGTGCCGGCGGCTTGCGCGCGGCGTTCGTGCAGGCGCGGGAACAGGCGGTACATCGCCTCGATGCGATCCACCGGCACCGCGCCGCCACCGATATGGCCGAGATCGAGGTTCTGGCGCACGGTCAGCTCGGGGAACACATGCCGGCCCTCGGGCGACAGCGCGAAGCCCCTGGCGATGCGCGCGCGGGTCGGCAGGGGGCCCAGTTCCTCGCCGTCGAGCGTCAGCGAGACGGCGCGGTGGCTGGCCAGGCCCATCAGGCCTTTCAGCAGCGACGACTTGCCCGCGCCGTTGGCGCCGACCAGCGCGATCACCTCGCCCGGCGCGACGGTGAACGACGCATCCGACAGACCGGCGCTGGCGCCGTAGGTGACGGTGAGACCCTTGACCTGAAGGCTCATGCCCCGGCCTCCCCCAGATAGGCCTGCACCACCTCGGGATGGGCGCGCACCTCGGCCGGGGTGCCCTGCGCGATCAGCGCGCCGTGATGCAGCACGACGATGCGGTCGCAGATCGCCATCATCATCCTGAGGTTATGGTCGACCACGACCATGGTCAGCCCGGCGCGCTGCAGGCCCTGCAGCACCTCGGCCAGCCGCGCCGCCTCGACCTGGTTCAGCCCGGCCGCGGGTTCGTCGAGCAGCAGGAGGCGCGGACGCGCGGCCAGCGCCATGGCGATGGCCATGAGCTTCTGTTCGCCGTAGGGCAGGTCCTGCGCCATCTCGTCGGCCCGCGCGGTCAGGTCGAGCGCGGCGAGGCAGGCCAGCGCCAGCTGGGCCCGCGCGGCCTCGCGCCGGCGGAAGGACGGCAGGCGCAGGGCCGAGGCCAGCACGGTTTCCGGCAGGGCCAGATGCGTCGCGGTCAGCACGTTCTCGTAGACCGAGAGATTGCGGGCAAGGGCTGCATGCTGGAAGGTGCGCACCATGCCGCGCGCCGCGATCCGGTGCGGCGCCTGGCCGATCACCGAGGCGCCGTCGAAGACGATCTCGCCGGCATCGGGCGCCAGGAAGCCCGACAGCTGGCTGAAGCAGGTGGTCTTGCCGGCGCCGTTCGGCCCGATCAGCCCGACCAGTTCGCCGCGGCGGACGCTGAACGAGACGTCCTGGGTGGCAGTGACACCTGAGAATGTCTTCCTTAAGGCCCGCACGTCGAGCAGCGTGCCCTGGCCATCGGCCGGGGCAAACAGCGCCGGCGCCGGACCGTCGGCCCGCGGCGCCCTGACCCGCGGGCGCAGGCGCGCCGGCACCAGCGAGACGATGCCGCCCGGCAGCAGGCGCACGACGATCAGCAGGATGACCGCGAAGATCGCAAGCCGCGCGGCATCGACGAAGCGCAACGCCTCGGGCAGCACGGCGAAGACCAGGCCGCCGAGCAGCGGCCCGAGCAGGGTCGCCTTGCCGCCGAGGATGGCGGCGAGCAGGCCGGTCGCCGAATTGGCGACGCCGAACAGGTCGGGGGTGACGACGAAGATCTTGGGCAGCACCAGCGCGCCGGCGAGGCTGGCGATGGCGCCCGACAGCGCGACGTTCCAGACCCGCGCCCGCACCGTGGGAATGCCGAGCGACTCGGCCAGGTCCGGTGCCTCGCGCACTGCTACCCAGGCGCGGCCGAGCGGGCTGCGGTTCAGGTTGTGGACCAGCGCCAGCACGACCGCGGCGATGACGATGAGCAGCGACAGATAGGCCTGGGCCTGGTTCCAGTCGAGCGCTTCCTGCCAGGGCAGCGGGCTGACCGGCACCAGAATCCCCATCGGCCCGCGCGTCAGGTCGATCCAGTTGGCCGCGATCAGCCGCAGGATCTCGGCGGTGGTCAGGGTGGCGATGGCGAAATAGGCGCCGCCCAGCCGGGCCGAGACGAAACCGACCAGCACGCCGAGCGCGACGCCGGGTACGAGCGACAGGGGCAGCACCACCCAGTAGCTCCAGCCGAATTCGACGCAGAGCAGCGCCACCGCATAGGCGCCGAGGCCGAAGAAGGCGGCATGGCCGAAGGTGACGTAGCCCATGCGGCCGAGCGTCAGGCCGAGACCGAGCGAGAAGATGCCGAGCACCAGGCCGTAGGCCAGCACGCTGGCGAAATAGGGCTGGTCGGCGAGGAAACCGATGACGACGGCGAGGACGGCGCCGAGGCCCAGGATGAACGGAGACGACGTCATCGCGCGCGCTTTCCGGTGAGGCCCTGCGGGCGGAACAGCAGCATGGCGAGCAGCAGCGAATAGATGATGGCGGTGGCGATGCCTTCGCCGGCGAACAGCCCGAGCACCGCCTCGAGCAGCCCGACCAGCAGGCCGCAGGCGACCGCGCCGGTGACCGAGCCCATCCCGCCGATGACGACGACGACGAAGGCCTTGATGATGACGACCTGGCCCATCGACGACGAATAGAGGATGACCGGCGAGAGCAGCGCGCCGCCCAGCCGGG
>JAEYTW010000823.1 GCA_023433835.1 Pseudomonadota bacterium
CCGTATCGCGGGGGCGGCGGCGGCGGCCGCCGCGGCGGGGGTGGCGCGCGGCGACCGGGTGGCGCAGCTCGGCCTCAACAGCCCGGACACGCTGGTCCTGCTGTTCGCCTGTGCCAGGCTGGGCGCCATCCTGGTGACGCTGAACTGGCGGCTGACGCCGGCCGAGCTGCGGGCGATCGTCGCCGACTGCACCCCGAAGCTCGGCTGGATCGAGCCGGAATTCAGCCCCGCCCTGCCCGATCTGCCGCGGCTGGCGAGCCTCGACGGCGACGGCGCCGCACCGGCCGAGGGCCGCGACGACGACGGCGTGCTGCTGGTCTATACCTCCGGCACCACCGGCCGGCCGAAAGGCGCCCTGCTGACCCAGCGGGCCTTGACCTGGAACGCGGTCAACGGCCTGCATGCCAACGACCTGACCGCCGGCGACCGCGTGCTGACCGCGCTGCCGATGTTCCATGTCGGCGGCCTCAACATCCAGACCACCCCGGCCCTGTTCGCCGGGGCCACGGTGATCCTGGAGCGGCGCTTTACGCCCGAAGGGTTCTGCGCCGCCTTGGCCGCCCATCGCCCCAGCCTGACCCTGCTGGTGCCGGCGGTGATGCAGGCCCTGCTGCGCCATCCCGGCTTCGCCGCGACCGACCTGAGCTGCCTGCGCCTGGTCATGACCGGGTCGTCGACCGTGCCGGCGGCGCTGATCGAGCCGTTTCATGCCCGCGGCGTGCCGGTCGGCCAGGTCTACGGGTCGACCGAGACCGGACCGACGGCGATCTGCCTGCGGGCCGACCGGGCGATGGCCAAGGTCGGTTCCTGCGGCGCGCCCGCGCCCCATGTCGCCGCCCGGGTGGTCGACGACCGGGGCAACGACGTGCCCGACGGCGTCAGCGGCGAAATCCTGCTCAGCGGCCCCAACGTCATGGCCGGCTACTGGAACGATCCGGCGGCGACGGCGGCGGCGCTCGACGGCGGCTGGTACCGCACCGGCGATATCGGCCATCGCGATGCCGAAGGCTGCTTCTGGATCGACGACCGCAAGAAGGACGTCGTCATCTCCGGCGGCGAGAACATCTATCCGGCCGAGCTCGAGGCCGTGCTGGCCGACTGTGCCGGCATCGTGGAGGCCACGGTGGTCGGCCGGCCCGACCCGCGCTGGGGCGAGGTTCCGGTGGCCGTCGTCGTTTCCGCCATGGCCGAGGCGGAAATCCTGCAATTGTTCGAAGGACGGCTTGCCCGCTACAAGCACCCGCGCGCGGTGATGTTTGCCGAACGCCTGCCCCGCAACGTGATGGGCAAGGTGCTGAAACACGAGGTCCGGGCGTGGCTGGGCTAGCTTTCGACGGCGTCGCCCTCGGGATCCCCGCCCATCTCGGCCAGCGACGCCTCGAGCGCGGCGAGCAACCCCTGCAGCTCGGCAAGCCGCGCGGCGCCGAAGCGCCTGGTGATCTCGGCATAGATCGCTTCCGAATCCGGCGCGACCTCCTCGATCAGGGCGGTGCCGCCGGCCGAAATCGAGATGCGCGAGCGGCGCAGGTCGTTGTCCACCGGACGACGGCCGACCAGCTTGCGCGCTTCCAGGTCACGCAGGATGCGCGACAGAGATGGCGGCAGCAGGCAGGTCGCGCGCGCCAACTCGGTCACTTCCATGCCGCCGCGCGATTGCAGCGCGCGCAGGACGCGCCATTGCTGTTCGGTGACGCCGTGGCGGCGCAGGTTCGGGCGGAACTGCTGCATCACCGCCTCGCGCGCCCGCAACAGCGCCATCGGCAGCGACCGGCTGTAGGCGCGCAGGCCCGTCGCCTCCTCGGCGACCTGTTCGGATGAAGGCAAAGGGCTGGGCATGCGTTCCTTGGACAACCTGCGACTCCGGCGCTTTCCGCACTCTAGCCGATCCTCGTGCCATCGCGAAATCGCCTCGGTCCTGGCCCGTCGGCCGGCGATGGCTTAGGCTGACGGATCGGACCGAGACAGTTCACGTGTCACAAAAATTGACACGAAACGATGAATTTCTGTATGGTTTCGTTCAACGAGCAATAACCACACTCCAGGGAGGAGTTTCTCGAATGACCTCGCGGAATCCGTCTCGCCGCCTGGCCCTGTGCCTCGGCGTCGCCACTGCCGTCATCCTCGGCGCCCTTGGCCAGGCCCAGGCCCAGCAGGCTCCGATCAAGATCGGCTCGTTCCTGGCCATCACCGGCCCGGCGAGCTTCCTGGGCGATCCCGAGGCCAAGACCCTCAAGCTCTATGTCGACCGCATCAACAAGGCCGGCGGCGTCAACGGCCGCCAGCTGCAGCTGATCGTCTATGACAGCGCGGGCGACGCCAAGCAGGCCGTCTCTTTCGCCAAGCGACTGATCGAGGAGGACAAGGTCGACCTGATCATCGGCGGCTCCTCGACCGGCGAGACGATGGCGGCGGCCCCCGTGGTGCAGGAAGCCGAGCTGCCCTTCATCTCGCTGGCCGGCGCCAACGTGGTGGTCGAGCCGGTCAAGAAGTGGATCTTCAAAACCCCGCATTCCGACCGGATGGCGATCGAGAAGATCTTCGAGGATGCCCAGAAGCGCGACTTCAAGAAGGTCGCCGTCATCGGCGGCCCTGGTGGCTTCGACCAATCCTGCCGGGGCGAGGCGGTGAAGCTCGCCCCGAAATACGGCCTGGAGGTCATCGCCAACGAGACCTACGGCGCCAACGATACCGAAATGACGCCGCAGTTGACCCGCATCCGCTCGACGCCCGGCGTGCAGGCGATCGTCGGCTGCGGTTTCGGCGCGCCGACCGTGATCACCGCCCGCAACTACAAGCAGCTGGGCATGCAGAACATCCCGTTCTACTTCAACCACGGCGTCGGTTCGGACCAGTTCATCAAGCAGTCGGAAGGCGCCACCGAAGGCATGCGCGGGCCGGGCGCGGCCGTGCGGGCCGGCGACCAGCTGACGCCCGACGACCCACAGCGCCCGATCGTGACCGACTACCGCAAGACCTATACCGAAGCCTATAACGAGCCGATCTCGACCTTCGGCGGCCATGCCTATGACGCGCTGCTGATCGCGACCGAAGCGATCAAGCGGGCCGGCGGGGCCGACAAGGCCAAGGTGCGCGACGAGATCGAGAAGACCAAGGACCTGATCGGCGTCGACGGCCTGTTCACGATGTCGGCGACCGACCACATGGGCCTCGATCTCCGGTCGTTCAAGATGACCGAGATCAAGGACGGCAAATGGGTCCTGCTGTACTGACCCCGCAGTCCTAACCCCCGATCGATGCCCACTGCTCAGGCCGGTGTGACGACAGAATGAGTGATTTCCTCCAGTTCGTCTTTTCCGGCCTGACGGTGGGCGCGATCTATGCGCTGGTCGGGATCGGCTTCGCGCTGATCTACAATGCCAGCCACGTCATCAATTTCGCGCAGGGCGAATTCGTGATGATCGGCGGCATGGCGACCGTCGCCCTGATCGACCTGGGGGTGCCGATGCTGCCGGCGGCGCTGGTCGCGGTCGCCATCGCGGCGCTGGTCGGCGTCGCCCTCGACAAGCTGGCGATCGAGCCGGCGCGCAATGCCGGCGTCGTCACCCTGATCATCATCACCATCGGCGCCTCGATCCTGGTGCGCGGGGTGGTCGAGGTCGTGCTGGGCAAGAACTTCCATCGCCTGCCGAGTTTCTCGGGCGACCAGCCGATCCTGGTCGGCGGCGCGACGCTGCATCCGCAATCGCTGTGGATCATCGGTGCGCTGGTCGTACTCGTCGTCGGACTGAAGCTGTTCTTCGACCGCCACCCCTTCGGCAAGGCGATCCTCGCCACCGCCCATAATCGCCTCGCCGCCCAGCTGGTCGGCATCGAGGTCAAGACCGTGCTGGTGGCAAGCTTCGCCCTGTCCGCCGCCTTCGGCGCCATCGGCGGCATCCTGACCGCGCCGCTCACCCTCACCCAGTACGATGTCGGCGTCATGCTTGGCGTGAAGGGGTTCTGCGCCGCGATCCTCGGCGGGCTGGGCAGCCCGTTCGGCGCGGTGCTGGGCGGGCTGATCGTCGGCCTGGCCGAGGCGCTGGCCGCCGGCTACGTCTCGTCGGCCTACAAGGATGTCGTCGCCTTCGTGATGATCCTGCTGGTGCTGTTCTTCATGCCGTCCGGCCTGTTCGGCACCAAGGGGACGGAACGCGTCTGATGACCCATCCGACCCTTGGCCGCTGGGGCGGCCTGATCCTGCTGATCGTCGTCGTCGCGGCGCTGCCGCTGATCCTGCCCAACAAGTTCTATTACGACATCGCCATCAAGACCGGGCTGAACGCGCTGGTCTGCGTCGGGCTGAACCTGCTGATCGGCTATGCCGGCCAGATCAGCCTGGGGCATTCCGCCTTCTTCGCCCTGGGCGGCTATGCCTCGGCCGTGCTGACCACGCGCTACGAATGGAACGGCTTCGTCGCAATGGGCGTGGGCGCCGTCGTCACCGGCATCCTCGCCTATCTCGTCGCCCGGCCCATCCTGCGGCTGAAGGGCCATTACCTCGCCATGGCGACGCTGGCCTTCGGCATCATCATTTCGCTGGTGCTCAACCGCGAGATCTGGCTGACCGGCGGGCCCGACGGCATCACCGTGCCCACCCTGCGGCTCGGCGACATGCGCCTGCGCTCGCCCGAGACCTGGTACTGGATCACCGGCGGCGCGCTCGTCGTCGTCACGTTCCTGGCCCTGAACCTGATCCATTCGCCGGCCGGCCGGGCGATCCGGGCGCTGCACGGTTCGGAAGTCGCGGCCGAGACGCTCGGCATCGACGTCGCGCGGACCAAGACCATGGTCTTCGTGCTGTCGGCCGTCATCGCGGCCGTCGCCGGTTCCCTGTTCGCCCATGCCGACCGCTTCATCACGCCGAACGAGGCGGGATTCCTGCGCTCGGTCGAACTGGTCACCATGGTCGTGCTGGGCGGCATGGCCTCGACCTTCGGCGCGATTGTCGGCGCCGCGCTGCTGACCATCCTGCCCCAGGCGCTCGCCGGCTTCGACGAGTTCAAGCATATCGTGCTGGGGGCGATCCTGGTCGGCACGATGATCTTTCTTCCCAAGGGCCTCGTGCCCAGCCTGGGCGCCCTGATCCGGCGGGGGCGGCGATGACCAGCCTGGAGGTCTCGGGGCTGACCAAGTCGTTCGGCGGCGTCACCGCGGTCGACGACGTCACCTTCGCCATCACGCCCGGCCATATCCATTCGATCATCGGGCCGAACGGCGCGGGCAAGACGACGTTGTTCAACCTGGTCGCGGGCCTCTACGTGCCGACCTCGGGCACGGTGCGGCTGGCAGGCCAGGACGTCACCGCCCTGCCGCCCTACCAGCGGGCGGCCAAGGGGCTCGGCCGCACCTTCCAGAACCTGCAGATCTTCTTCAACATGTCGGCGATCGAGAATGTGATGGTCGGGCGCCACCTGCGCCGGCGGGCCGGTTTCCTCGGCTCGCTGTTCGCCCTGCCCGCCGCCTGGGCCGACAACCGCGAGGCGCGCGCGCATGCCGCCGGCCTGATGGCCCGCGTGGGCCTCAGCGCCTATCTCGACGCCGATGCCGACGCGATGCCCTACGGCGCGCTGAAGCGGCTGGAGATCGCCCGCGCGCTCGCCGCCGAACCGAGCATCTTGATGCTCGACGAGCCGGCCGCCGGGCTGAACCCGACCGAAACGCACGAGATCGACCGGCTGATCCAGTCGATCGCCGGCGACGGCATCACCGTGGTGCTGGTCGAGCACGACATGAAACTCGTCATGGGCATATCGGACCACATCATCGTGCTCGACCACGGCCGCCTGCTGGCCCAGGGCACCCCGGCCGAGGTCGCGCGCGACCCGCAGGTCATCGCGGCCTATCTGGGCGGGGCGCCGGCATGACAAGACCGTTGCTGGCCATCGAGAACCTCGACAGCCATTACGGCCGCATCCAGGCGCTCAGCGGCATCACCCTGTCGGTGGCCGAGGGCGAACTCCTGGCGCTCGTCGGCGCCAACGGTGCCGGCAAGACCACGCTCTTGCGCACCATCTCTGGCGTGCAACCGGCCTCGCGCGGCAGCGTGCGGTTCGGCGGGAACGACATCACCCGGATGCCGGCGGCCCGCCGCGTGCGCGCGGGCATCGCCCAGGTGCCGGAAGGCCGCCAGGTCTGGGGCCCGCTGAGCGTCGAGGACAACCTGCGGCTCGGCGGGTTCACCCGCTCGAAGGCCGAGATCGCGGACGGCATCGAGCGCGCCTTCGCCCTGTTCCCGATCCTCAAGACCCGCCGCCACCAGCCGGCCGGCACGTTTTCCGGCGGCCAGCAGCAGATGCTGGCCATGGCGCGCGCCCTGATGGCGCGCCCGCGCCTCCTGCTGCTCGACGAACCCTCGATGGGCCTGGCGCCGCTGGTGGTGGCCGAGATTTTCCGGGTCATCGCCGATCTCAAGGCCCAGGGGATGACGATCTTCCTGGTCGAGCAGAACGCCGCCCAGGCCCTGTCGATCGCCGATCGCGGCTATGTGCTGGAAACCGGCCGGGTGGTGCTGGCCGATACCGGCCAGGCCCTGCTTGCCAACGAACGGGTGCGCGCGGCTTATCTGGGGATTTGACAAGTCGGGGGTGTCCGCCCATATCCTCGGTCGCGCAAAACCGGGGCCAGATGACCGACAGCGATATCGAAGCCATTGCGGCGTGGCTGGTCGAATGCGGCCTGTCCGGCGTCGCCGAGACCGAGCTGGTGCACGGCTTCTGCGCCCGCTGCAATGCGGCGGGCCTGCCGCTCGGCCGTGCGCTGACCATCATCGACACGCTGCACCCGATCTACGAGGGCCGGGCCTTCCGCTGGCGCAACGACGGCGTCGAGGAAAGCGCGATGGTCGAGTACGGCCGCACCACCGAGGGCGAGGCGGCCGCCGAATGGCAGCGCAGCGTGTTCTACCATCTGATCAGTTCCGGCCGGGGCGAGCTGCGCCGCCGCCTGACCGAGGAAGACCGCGGCGACTACGTCCACCTGACCAGGATGAAGGCCGACGGCCTGACCGACTACATCGCCTTCATCACCCGCTTCGCCGGCGCCGGCACGATGGGCGAAATGGACGGCGTCTACTCCCATTGGGCCACGGCCCATGAAGACGGCTTCACCGACCGCAATCTGGGCGCGCTGCGCCGGCTGCTGCCGCACCTGGCGCTGGCCATCAAATGCGTCTCGCTCGCCCGCATCGCCGATACGCTGGTCCAGGTCTATCTCGGCCGCGATGCCGGCCAGCGGGTCCTGAGCGGCCGGATCGCCCGCGGCACGTCGGACAAGATCAACGCCGTGCTGTGGTTCTCCGACCTGCGCGGCTACACCACCATCACCGATACCGCGGCGCCCGACCAGATCATCCCGCTGCTGAACGATTACGGCGATGCGGTGATCTCGGCCATCCACGAGGCCGGGGGCGACGTGCTGAAGCTGATCGGCGACGGGGTGCTGGCGATCTTCAAGGCCGACGATCCCGCCGATGCCTGCCGCGCCGCGCTGACCGCCGAGGCCGACATGCGGCAGCGCCTGCGCGAGTTGAACGACCGGCGCCGGGCCGAGGGCCGCCCGGTTACCCAGGTCTATCTCGGCCTGCATATCGGCGACGTGCTCTACGGCAATGTCGGTTCCAACGACCGGCTCGACTTCACCGTCGTCGGCCCCGCGGTCAACGAGGTCAGCCGCATCGCCTCGATGTGCCGCTCGGTCGATCGCGGCGTCGTCTTCTCGTCCGACTTCGCCGCCGCCACGCCCGATCCGGAGCGCGAGCACCTGGTTTCGGTCGGCCGCTATGCCTTGCGCGGCGTCGGCCGGGCCCAGGAACTGTTCACCCTCGATCCCGGCCTGCTGCCGCGTTGAGCCGCCCGGAATACCGCAGGGCGAGCGAGTGGGCGCCCGGCGATAATTATTTACATATATTATGGGGCCTATCGCGTCGTCTTTCGGCCATTTAAGGCGGATCAGTCACGCGATTCCGGTTCACCGATGGCCAGGTTCTCATTAGGCCACGCCTCCTGGTTTGGCGTGGCTGAAGACAATTCGATGCGGGTGGCCCAGTCGGTCGCCATCATCCGCCACGCCCCGATGCTGGTCATCGGCAACGCCGTCGGCGCAATAGCGGGAACCCTGACCCTGTACGGGTTCTTCGACCTGCTCGAATTGCTGCCGCTGCCCATCATCCTGATCGTGACGCAGATCCCGCTGATCCGATCCGCCATCAGGCTGCACGGCGCGCCGGCCCCGAAAACGGTATCGCGGCGCCGGATCAAGGCGATCATCATCTATTCCGCGCTGCTCGGCCTCACCTGGACCGGACTGCTGCTCTTCTACCTGCCCCTGGCTCCCTTCGCCGAGGCCGCGTTCCTGCTGGCCGGGATCGCCTTTCTGTGCCTCGGTGCCGTGACCGCGCTGTCGGCTGTACCCGCCGCCTGCCTGGCCTACGCCCTGCCGATGATGGCGGCGGGCCTGACGGTATCGCTGCTGTCGCCCGCCCCGGCTTCCGGCGCGGTGGCGTTCATGTTGGTGCTGATGTTCGTCGGCCAGATGTGGTTCCTGGCGGGCAACTGGGTACAGTTCAAATTCCTGATTGATACCGCGCGCGAGAAGGAACAGCTCGCGGTCGACGCGCAGGCGTCGAGTACGGCGAAGTCCGAGTTCCTGGCCGTCGTCAGCCATGAGCTCAGAACGCCGCTGAACGGCGTGCTGGGCATGCTCGGCCTGGCCCTGCAGGGCCCGCTGGAACCGGTCCAGCGGCAGCGGCTCCTCTTTGCCGACCAGGCCGCCCGTGACCTGCTGACGATCGTCAACGACATCCTCGGCTATTCCCGCTTCGAGGTCGGCCTGATCGCGATCGAGCCGGTCGATTTCTGCCTTGGCGATCTCGTCCACTCGCTGAGCGAATTGCTGGCGCCGCGTGTCGCCGCCCAGGGCAACCGGCTGAGCTGGACGATCGACGAGAAGATGCCCGCCTGGCTGCGCGCCGATGACGGGCGGCTGCGCCAGATCCTGGTCAATCTCGTGGGCAACGCGATCAAATTCACCCGTGACGGCACGATCGACGTCCGCCTCGGCTGGATCGCATCCGAGGATTACGGCAGGCTGCGGGTCGATGTCGCCGATAACGGGATCGGCATTCCCGCCGACAAGCTCGGCCAGTTGTTCCAGCCGTTCTCGCAGGTCGATTCGTCGCTGGCGCGCAAGCACGACGGCATGGGGCTGGGCCTGTCGATCTGCAAGCGCCTGGTCGAAGCGATGGGCGGGGAAATCGGCGTTTCCAGCACCGTCGGCCGGGGATCGACCTTCTGGTTCACCATGCCCTGCGCGGCGGCGATGCCCCAGGTGGCCGAGGCGCGCGTGGAGGCGCCGGCAACCCGGCCGATGCGGGTTCTGGTCGCCGAGGACAATATGATGAACCAGGCGCTGATGCGGGAAATGCTGCGCATGGGCGGCCATTACTGCGACATCGTCGCCGACGGCGTGGAAGCCGTCGAAATGGTCAAGAAACTGCCCTACGACCTCGTGCTGATGGACGTGCAGATGCCCCGTCTCGACGGGGTATCGGCGACGCGTCAGATCCGGGCGTTGCCATCCGAGGCGCGCAACGTACCGATCGCGGCCCTGACCGCCAATGTGTTGCCCGGTCAGCGCCTCACCTATCGCGACGCGGGCATGACCTATTTCCTCGCCAAGCCGATCGATGCCGCCGCGCTGAACCGGCTGCTGGCGGATCTGTCGTCGCAATCATGAAAATGCTGCCTTTCCAGGCAGCGACATGCCCATTTTTCCGACATCACCGGCGTTGATTACCGTCCGGTTGCAGCGATAGCATCGCCGCCACGCGCCCCCGGGCAGGAGTCGACAAAATCGACTCATGCCCTCCCTGACACGCGCTGCCGTGGCAGCGGGTGTCAGGGAGGGCAATGTCTGCTTGCGCGGACATTGCTCGGGGCGGCGACTCGTTGTCTATACATGCACAGGGGGCAGGTTTCATGAAGATCCGTTCGATGCTCGGTCTCACCGTGGCGGCGCTCGCCTTGTCGGCCGGACCCGCGATGGCGCAGTCGATGCCCAAGGCCGTCATCGGGATGAGCGGCTGGACCGGCTTCTCGCCGCTGTCGCTGGCCGAGAAGGCCGGGCTGTTCAAGAAGCACGGCGTCGACGTCGAGGTGAAGTTCATTCCCCAGAAGGAACGCCACCTGGCGCTGGCGGCCGGCTCGGTCCAGGTGATCGCGACCACCGTCGACACCCAGATCGCCTATGCCGCCTCGGGCGTCGAACTGACGCAGATCCTGCTGCTCGACAAGTCGAAGGGCGGCGACGGCGTGGCGGTGCGCGCCAACACCAAGTCGCTGGCCGACCTGAAGGGCAAGCAGATCGCGGTCGACGGCGCCGGCACGACGCCCTACTTCATGTTCGCCTACATCCTGAAGAAGAACGGGCTGAGCCCGAAGGACTTCACGCTGAACACCCTGTCGCCGCAGGCGGCCGCGACCGCCTTCGTCGCCGGTCAGTTCGACGGCGCGGTGACCTACGAACCGTATCTGAGCCAGATCCGCGCCAAGCCCGAATCGGGCAAGATCCTCTACACCACGATCGACTATCCGGTCGTGGTCGACACCGTCTCGATGCAGCCGAAATACATCGAGGCCAACCCGGCCGTGGCCAAGGGCATCGTCGCCGGCTTCTTCGATGCGCTCGACATGATCGCCAAGGAACCCGACAAGTCCTACGAGATCATGGGTTCGGTGGTGAAGCAGTCGGGCCCCGACTTCGCCAAGTCGGCCGCCTTCATCGCCTGGCAGGACAAAGCCGCCAACAAGGCCTATTTTGCCGACGGCATGAACCAGTTCATCGAGGAAGCGGCCCAGATCCAGGTCGAGACCGGCGTGATCAAGCAGATCCCCGACCTGAAGAAGCTGGTCGATACCCGCTTCATCGACTGACCGCCCACGGAGCGTCTACAAGCGTGTTCGAACCTCTGAAACCGGTGTCCCCAGGGCTACGTATCGCCCTGGGGATCCTCTTCTTCATCGTCTTCATCGCGGTCTGGGCCGGGCTGACGCTCGGCGGCATCGTGCCGAGCCTGTTCCTGGCCGATCCGGTGAAGACGCTCATGGCCGGCTGGAGCCTGTTCACCGAATACGGCTTCCTGACCGACATCGGCTGGACGGTCTGGCGCGTGCTGGGCGGTTTCGTCGTCGCCGCCGCCATCGCCGTGCCGCTCGGCATCCTGATGGGCACGTTCAAGACCATCGAGGCGCTGCTGGAGCCGTTCGTGTCGTTCGCCCGCTATCTGCCGGCCTCGGCCTTCATTCCGCTGCTGATCCTGTGGGCGGGCGTCGGCGAGGCGCAGAAGCTTGCCGTCATCTTCATCGGCTCGGTGTTCCAGATCATCCTGATGATCGCGGTCATCGTCGGCGCCACGCGCCGCGACCTGGTCGAGGCGGCCCGCACGCTGGGCGCCCGGCGCGACGGCATCGTCTATCGCGTGATCCTGCCCGGCGCGGCGCCGCAGATCGCCGAGACACTGCGCCTGGTGCTGGGCTGGGCCTGGACCTACGTCATCGTCGCCGAGCTGATCGGGGCCAGCCGCGGCATCGGCCACATGATCATGGACAGCCAGCGCCTGCTCGATACCGGGCAGATGATCTTCGGCATCGTCGTCATCGGCCTGATCGGCCTGATTTCCGACTTCCTGTTCAAGCTCGGCAACGAGCGCCTGTTTCCCTGGAGCCTGAGCCGGTGAGCAAGCTGGTCATTCAAGGCGTCTCGCGCCAGTTTCCCGGCGTGCGCGGGGCCGAGCCGACACGCGCGCTGGAACCGGTGACGCTCGCCGTCGCCGACAACGACTTCATCACGATCCTGGGGCCCTCGGGCTGCGGCAAATCGACGATGCTGCGCATCGTAGCCGGCCTCGACCAGCCCACGACCGGCCGCGTGCTGCTGGACGGCGCGCCGGTAGCCGGCCCCGGACCGGACCGGGGGATGGTGTTCCAGTCCTACACGCTGTTTCCCTGGCTGACCGTCAAGCAGAACATCTGCTTCGGCCTGCGCGAGAAAGGCATGGCCCAGGCGGAACAGGACCGGATCGCTGATCGTTTCGTCGCCCAGGTCGGTCTGAAGGGGTTCGAGAACCACTACCCGAAGATGCTGTCGGGCGGCATGCAGCAGCGCACGGCACTTGCCCGGGCCCTGGCCAACGATCCCAAGATCCTGCTGCTGGACGAACCGTTCGGCGCGCTCGACAATCAGACCCGGGCGTTGATGCAGGAATTGCTGCTCGGCATCTGGGAGGCGGACCGCAAGACCGTGATGTTCGTGACCCATGACATCGACGAGGCGATCTTCATGGCCAACCGCGTCGTCGTGATGACCGCGCGGCCCGGCCGGATCAAGTGCGACATCGCCATCGACCTGCCCCATCCCCGCGCCTACACGGTCAAGACCACGCCGGAGTTTGCCGCCTACAAGGCGCGCCTGACCGAGGAGATTCGCGCCGAGGCAATCGCCGCGGCCGGGCAGGAAGGGCATTGATGGCCGACGCGGCGAGCCCGATCCGCATCCTGGTGCTGCCCGACGACGGCATCGATGCGGTGATCGGGTTCATCGCCGCGGCCCGCGATACCCTGCTGGTCAAGCAGTTCAACATGGGCGACGGGCGCATCGTCAAGGCGCTGCTCGATGCCCATAAGCGCGGGGTTCGCCTGCGCATCATGCTGAACCCGTCGAGCGCTTCCGGCGAACGCTACAACGATCATCCGTTCGCCACCTTCGGCAATGCGGGCATCCCGGTGCGCTGGTCCAGCCCGGCGTTCTCGGTGACGCACGAGAAATCCATCATCGCCGACGGGGCCCGCGCGCTGATCGCCACGTTCAACATGACGCCGAAGAATTTCGAGAGCGCGCGGGATTACGGCGTGATCGTCGAGGAACCGCGGCTCGTCGCCGAGATCGTCAGGGGCTTCGAGGCCGACTGGATGCGCCAGGCCTTCGAGCCCGATCCCGCTTTGCCCCTGCTCTGGGGCGGGCCGACCACGCGCCGGCGCATGGCCGCGGTGATCGACGGCACCACGAAGAAGCTCTATGTCCAGCACGCCAAGTTCGTCGATGCGACGATCGTCGACCGGCTGGGCCTCGCCGCCCGGCGCGGGGTCAGGGTGCTGGTGCTGTGCGGCGCGCAGAAGGCGATCCGGCCGACCGACTTCGCCGACACCATGGCCTCGCTGCGCCTGCTGATCCAGCTCGGCGCCCAGGTGCGCAGCCAGAACCCGCTGAAGCTGCATGCCAAGATGATCATCGCCGACGAACAGCTGGCCCTGATCGGCTCGGTCAACATCCACCGCACCGCGTTCGAAAGCCGGCGCGAACTCTCGCTCCTGCTCGACGAGCCGCAATCCCTGTCGCGGCTGGTCCGGCAGTTCGAGCAGGACTGGCAGCAGTCCCAGGCCTATGTGCCGGCCGATCCGCTGACCGACATGGACCCGGACGCCAAGACAGCCGCCGGCGACCCCTGAGGCATGGGCGACCGGCCGCCGCCCCTGCCGCGCGTCACGCTGGGCGAACTGTTCCTGGCCTATAACGGCATCACGCTGGCCTCGTTCGGCGGCGGCATCTCGGGCTGGGCGCTCGACATGCTGGTGCGCCGCAAGCGCTGGCTCAGCGAGGAGGAATTCCTCGCGGCGATGATGCTGGCCCGCCTCTTTCCCGGCGCCAACCAGGCCAACCTCGCCGTCTTCGTCGGCCGGCGGCTGCGCGGCCTGCCCGGCGCCATCGCGGCGGTGACAGGATTGACCGCCGTGCCGCTGCTCTTGTTCCTGGCCGCGGGCTTCGCCTATCAGCGCTACGGCACGATCGCCGCGGTTGCCGGTGGGTTGAAGGTGATGGCCTCGATCGCCGCCGGCGTCGCCTTCGCCACCGGCTTTCGCGCAGCCCGGCCCCATATCCGCAAGCCGGTGCCCATCCTGCTGGCGCTGGCCGCCTTCACCGGCATGGCGCTGCTGCATCTGCCGCTGCTCTGGGTCGTCGGCGCCCTGGCGCCGCTCGGCCTGGCCTGGGCCTGGAGGATGGGGGCGTGATCGATGTCCTCTGGCGCCTGGTTCTGGTGATGTCGCCCCTGTCGCTGCTGGCGATCGGCGGCACCACCTCGGTGCTGTCCGACCTGCATCACCAGGCCGTCGCGGTTCAGGGCTGGCTGACCGACGCCGAGTTCGACGCGCTCTACGCCATCGCCCAGGTCCTGCCCGGGCCCGGCAGCCTGTTCTCGGCCCTGATCGGGCTGAAGGCCGCCGGCATTCCCGGGGCGCTGGTGGCGGTGGCGGCGATGTACCTGCCGGCCTGCGTGCTGATGTATCTCGGGGCCGGCGCCTGGGCGCGGCTCAAGCGCGGCCGCATCGGACTGGCGGTCGAACGCGGGCTGGGGCCGCTCGCCATCGGCCTGATCATGGCCGGGGCCCTCGCCATCGCCCGCACCGCCAACCACGATCCGGCGGCCTATGCGATCTGCGCCGCCGCGACCGCGCTGTTCCTATGGCGCAACGTCAATCCCCTGCCCGTCTTGCTGATCGGCGGGCTGATCGGGGCGCTGGCCGGTTAGGCGCGCAAGCGCTGCAGCCGGCGGGCCGCCCGCATCAGCACCGGGTTGTCGTAGATCGCCGTCTTGACCCGGGCCTTCAGGTCGTTGGCCAGCGAATATTCCGGCTGATTGGCGAAATAGTGGTGATCCCCATGGGGGCGCAGCGCGATCCAGTCCTTGGCGATGAACAGATTGCCGAAGCCGAGTTCGGCCGGCAGGAAATGGGCGGTCAACGACTTGCGGGAACGGGCGGGATCGCGGGTCGGCAGCGCGCCGTGGATGGTCCGGGAATTCCAGACGATCATATCGCCCCGGCGCATTGCCGGCGCCGCCAGCCGGTCCGGATTGTCGGCACAATAGCGGGCCATGAGGGCCAGCCATTCGTCGCGTAGGCCAGAACGATCCGATCCCTGGTAACGAGGGTAGCGCCCAGATCCCGGGCCGTAGCTGCGAGAAGACGGTCCGCTGGATCACCATGGTCCCAAACCAGTTCGCCCGCAGTCCGGCATATCGACGCGGAAAGCGGAGCAACCCTGCCACCGGTTCTTTCGAGGAAGGCATCCCACCACGCTGCGACGCTCTGATCCAGCACCAGACGCGCTCGCCTGACCAAGGTGGCAATTTCCCAGACCGAAATAGGCGAGATGAACAAGGCGTCATCGCGGACGGCCGCGGCGATCGCAATCGCCGCAACCTCCGTCGGTCGATCCCCCGTTCCGAGCCGCAGCATCGCATTGGTATCGAGGAGGATCACCGATCCGGGTCTTCGTTCCAGAAACCCGCGCTCGGCACCTCAACTGTCGACGGGGTCGGCAGGCTCCTCGTCCCGAAAATCAGATGCAAACGTCACCGAGCCGGCAAGGCAACCGATTACCGATGCCGGGTCAGGACGTGCCGGGACGGGAACAAGGCGTACAGCCGACTTCCCGTCTCGCGCCAGAATGATCTCTTCGCCTTCGAGAGCGCGAGCAACCAGCTGCGACAACTGGCTCTTGGCCTGGCCAATGTTGACTTTCATCGAGACCTCCGCCCGTGAAGTCGACATTAGCCAAGCTTGGCCAAGAGTTCAAATAAGCCCTACTCCGCCGCGTCGAGGCGGCGGATTTCCGGGCGCTTCGGGGTGGCGAGCTTGCGCAGCTCGGCCATGTCCTGGCGCTCGCGATCGGCCAGGCTGAAGGCCTGGTCGCGGCCGGCGACGTACTGCTTGGGCCAGGCCTGGCCCTTGAAGCCGTACTCGGCCGAGGCATGCAGCGTGAAATACGGGTCGGCCAGATGCGGCCGGGCGAGGCAGCAGAGATCGGCGCGGCCCGAGGCCACGATGGTGTTGACCTGGTCGGCCGAGGTGATGGCGCCGACCGCCATCGTCGCGATGCCGGCTTCCTGGCGGATCTGGTCGGCGAAGGGCGTCTGGAACATGCGGCCGTAGACCGGCCTGGCATCGGCGGTGGTCTGGCCGGCCGAGACGTCGACGATATCGCAGCCATGCGCCTTCAGCATCCGGGCGACCGCGATCGAATCCTCCGGCGTCAGCCCGGCATCCGGCACCCAGTCGGTGGCCGAGACGCGCGCCGACATCGGCCGGTCGGCCGGCCAGACGGCGCGGACCGCGTCGAACACTTCGAGCGGGAAACGCATGCGGTTTTCGATCGAGCCGCCGTAGTCGTCGGTACGCTGGTTGGTCAGCGGCGAGATGAAGCTGGCCAGCAGGTAGCCATGCGCCATGTGGACTTCGATCATGTCGAAACCGGCATCGACGGCGCGGCGGGCGGCGGCGGCGAAATCGTCGCGCACCCGGTCCATGTCGGCCCGCGTCATCTCGCGCGGCACCTGGCTGTGCGGGTAGTAGGGCAGCGGCGATGCCGCGACGATTTCCCAGGCCCCCTCCTTCAGCGGCTGGTCGTAGCCGCCTTCCCAGGGCAGGCAGGTCGCGCCCTTGCGCCCGGCATGCGCCAGCTGGACGCAAATCTTGGCCGCAGAATTGCCGTGCACGAAATCGGTGATGCGGCGCCAGGCCCTGGCCTGCTCGTCGTTCCACAGGCCGGTGCAGCCCGGGGTGATGCGCGCCTCGGCGCTGACGTCGGTCATCTCGGTGATGATCAGCCCGGCGCCGCCGACGGCGCGGCTGCCCAGATGCACCATGTGCCAGTCATTGGGCACGCCGTCCTCGGCCGAATATTGGCACATCGGCGAGACGACGACGCGGTTGGCCAGCATCATGTTGCGCAGCTTGAACGGCGTGAACATCGGCGGCGGCGGGTTGCCGGCCGGCAGCTTCAGGCCGGTCTGCTTCTCCACCTGGGCGGCGAACCAGCGGTCGATCGCGCCCATGAAGGCCGGATCGCGCAGGCGCAGGTTGTCGTAGGTGATGCGCTTGGAGCGTGACAGCAGCGACAGCGCCAGCTGGATCGGTTCGAAATCGCGATAGCGCCTGGTTTCCTCGAACCATTCGAGCGAGACCTGCGCGGTATGCTGCAACAGCGAGGCTTCGTCGCGGCGCTTGTTCTCGTAGGCCGCCAGCCCGGCTTCCACCGTGGCGTTGTCGCGGATCGCGGTGGCCAAGGCGATCGCGTCTTCCATCGCAAGCTTCGTGCCCGACCCGATCGAGAAATGCGCGGTATGGACGGCGTCACCCATCAGGACGACGTTCCCATGCACCCAGCGTTCGCACTTGATGGTCGGGAAGGTGCGCCACAGCGAGCGGTTGGTGATCAGCGGATGACCGTCGAGATCTTTCTCAAACAGCTTCTCGCAGTAAGCCACCGTGTCGGCTTCGGTCGCCTTGTCGAGGCCTGCCTTCAACCAGGCTTCCTCGGTCGTCTCGACGATCCAGGTCGCGGTGGTCTTGTTGAACTGGTAGGCGTGGACCTGGAACAGGCCGTCCTGGTTCTCGCGGAAGACGAAGGTGAAGGTCTTCAGCGGCTTCGTCGTGCCGAGCCAGACGAACTTGTTGCGGCGCCAGTCGAAGGACGGGCGGAATTCGTCCTTCCACTTTTCCCGCACCAGGCTGTTGATGCCGTCGGCGCCGACCAGCAGATCGCAATCGCGGCGCAGCGCGTCGAAGTCGGAGACTTCATGCTGGAAGTGCAGCTTGACACCCAGGCTTGCCGACCGCCGCTGCAGGATATCCAGGAGCTTCTGGCGGGCGATGCCGCAGAAGCCGTGGCCGCCAGAGCGGATGGTCTCCGCGCCGGCGACGACGTCGATCTCGTCCCACCAGGCGAAGTTGTCGATGATGTCGCGATAGGTGCCCTCGTCCTCGCCGAGAAACTGCGACAGCGTCTCGTCGGAGAACACGACGCCGAAGCCGAAAGTGTCGTCGGCCCGGTTGCGTTCAAAGATCGTGATGTCGTGCGCGGGATTGTCGCGCTTCAGCAGGATCGACAGATAGAGGCCGGCCGGGCCGGCACCGACGATGGAGATCTTCATGATGTCAGTCCTTCTCAGCTCGCGCTCTTGGCCAGTTCCTGGTCGCGCAGCACGAAACGCTGGATCTTGCCGGTCTGGGTGCGCGGCAGGGTTTCGACGAATTCGATCGCGCGCGGATACTTGTAGGGCGCGATCTCGGCCTTCACGTAATCCTGCAGGGCTTTGACAGTCTCAGGCCCCGCCTCGGCGTGGTCCTTGAGGATGACGAAAGCCTTGACCAGCATGCCGCGCCCCTGGTCCGGCGCGCCGATCACGGCACATTCGGCGACCTTCGGGTGGGTCATCAGCACGGTCTCGACCTCGGGGCCCGAGATGTTGTAGCCGGCCGAGATGATCATGTCGTCGGCGCGCGCCTGGAACCAGAAATAGCCGTCCTCGTCCATCATGTAGGCGTCGCCGGTCAGGTTCCAGCCATCGCGGACATAGGCGGCCTGGCGTTCCGGATTGTCGAGGTAGCGGCAACCCGTCGGGCCACGCACCGCCAGCTTGCCGACCGTGCCGGCCGGCACGGTGCTGCCCTGGTCGTCTACCACGCGGGCCTCGTAGCCCGGCACCGGCTTGCCGGTCGAGCCGGGGCGGATATCGTCGTCGGCCGCGGAGATGAAGATATGCAGCATCTCGGTCGCGCCGATGCCGTCGATGATCCTGATGCCGGTCGCCTCATGCCATCCCTCCCAAGTCGGCTTCGGGAGAGTTTCGCCGGCCGAGACGCAGCGGCGCAACGAGGAAAGGTCGAAATTCCTGGCCAGCGACGTCATGCCGCGGTAGGCGGTGGGCGCGGTGAACAGCACCGTGACCTTGCGGTCCTGGATCGTCTTCAGCATCTTCTCGGGGTTGTACTGCTCGATCAGCAGGGTCGAGGCGCCGGCGCGGAACGGGAAGGTGACCAGCGCGCCGAGGCCGAAGGTGAAAGCGAGCGGCGGGCTGCCGGTAAAGACGTCCGACGCGACGGGCTTCAGCACATGGCGGCTGAAGGTATCGCAGATCGCCAATACGTCCTGATGCCCGTGCATGCAACCCTTGGGGTCGCCGGTGGTGCCCGAGGTGAAGGCGATCAGGCAGATATCGTCGGCCGCCGTGTCGACCGCGTCGAAACGGGCGGGCTTGGCCGCCATCCGCGCCTCGAGCGATGCCTCGCCGCCGCCGTTGAAATAGACCGCGGTCTTCATCAGCGCGGCCTTTTCCATCGTGGTCTCGAGCTCGTCGCGCAAGCGCCAGTCGGACAGCGCCACCCTGATCTCGGCCTTGTCGGCCATGAACAGCAGTTCGCGCCAGCGCAAGAGCGGCATGGTCGCCACCGCGATGGCGCCGACCTTCATCACCGCAAACCAGCAGGCGACATACATCAGGTTGTTCGGCGCCCGGAGCAGCACGCGATTGCCCGGCCGGATACCGAGATCGTCGACCAGCACATGGGCGATGCGGTCGACCTTCTCGCGCAGCTCGGCATAGGTCCAGGTCTGCGTCTCGTCGTGCAGCGCGGGCCGGTCGCCATGCTCTGCCGCCGGCTTGTCGAGCAGTTCGACCGCGCAGTTCAGCCGGGGCGGATAATTCACCTCGGGCAGGGTGCGCAGGATGTCCGGACAGGCTGCCGCGGGCGGCAGACGGTCTTTAGCGAACGTATCCTCGTAGGCCGACGGTTCAGACATGGCTCACCTCGTATTGCCGCCGTCCGCAAGCCAGTTGCGGGTGGTGTGATCGGCGATGATCAGACGATTGACTTCGGTGGTGCCCTCGTAGATCCGCAGGGCGCGGATCTCGCGATAGAGGCTTTCCACCATGACGCCGGACTTGACCCCGAGCCCGCCCCACAGCTGGACGGCCTCGTCGATCACCTTCTGGGCGATCTCGGTCGCAAACATCTTGGCCATCGAGGCTTCGCGGGTGACGCGCGCCGCCCCCGAATCCTTGGTCCAGGCCGAGCGGTAGACCAGCAGGGCGGCGGCATCGACCTGGGTCGCCATCTCGCCGATCTTCTGCTGGGTGATCTGGAAATCGGCAAGCTTCTGGCCGAACAGCTTGCGCTCCTGGCCGCGGGCCAGCGCCTCGTCGAGCGCCCGCCGCGCGAAACCGAGCGCCGCGGCCCCGACGGTCGAGCGGAAGATGTCGAGATTGCTCATCGCCACGCGGAAACCGTCGCCCGGGCCGCCCAGCATGTTGGCCTTCGGCACCTTCATGTCGGTGAACTTCAGCGTGCCCAGCGGATGGGGCGCGATGACGTCGATGCGCTCGGGCACCGTGAAGCCCGGGGTGTCGGCCTCGACGACGAAGGCCGACAGGCCCTTGGCCCCCGGCGCATCGCTGGTGCGGGCGAACACGGTGTAGGTATCGGCGATGCCGCCGTTGGAGATCCAGGTCTTGACGCCGTTGAGCACGTAGTGGTCGCCACGATCCTCGGCGGTGGTCGTCATCGCCGCGACGTCGGAGCCGGCATCGGGCTCCGACATTGCCAGCGCCGCGATCTTCTCGCCCCGGCCGATCGGGGGCAGATACTTCGCCTTCTGCTCGGCCGTGCCGAACAGCGAGATCGGGCCGGAGCCCAGGCCCTGCATCACGAAGGCAAAATCGGCGAGGCCGTGGCGATAGGCCAGATGCTCGCGCGCCAGGCACAGCGAGCGGACATCGAGTTTCTCGTACGTGCCGCCGGCCTCGGCCGGCACGGTCAGCGCCAGAAAGCCGTCGCGGCCGAGCGCGCGCACGGCCCGGATGCAGAAATCATCGGCATCGGCGTGGTCATGCTCGTCGATATTGTCCTGCGCCCAGTCGCTCAACCGGGCGGCCAGCGCCCGGTGGCGGTCTTCCAGGAATGGCCAGTCGAGATAGCTGCGGTCGGCCATCTCAGTCGCCCTCGAACACGGGCTTCTGCTTGGCGACGAAGGCATGATAGGCGCGCCCGAAATCGCGGGTCTGCATGCAGATCGCCTGGGCCTGGGCCTCGGCCTCGATCGCCTGGTCGATATCCATTGCCCATTCCTGGTGCAGGCATTTCTTGGTCATGCCATGCGCGAAGGTCGGGCCGTCGGCCAGTTGGGTGGCCAACGCGACCGCCTCGGCATCCAGCGCCTCGGGCGCAACCAGGCGGTTGAAGAACCCCCAGCGCTCGCCCTCCTCGCCCGAGAACGAGCGGCCGGTATAGAGCAGTTCGGCGGCACGGCCCGAACCGATGATGCGCGGCAGGATGTTGCAGGCGCCCATGTCGGCGCCGGCGAGGCCGACGCGCACGAACAGGAACGCGGTCTTGGAGCGCGCGGTCCCGAGCCGCAGGTCGGATGCCATGGCCACGATCGCGCCCGCACCGGCGCAGACGCCGTCGACGGCGGCGACGATCGGCTGCGGGCAGGCGCGCATGGCCTTGACCAGGTCGCCGGTCATCCGGGTGAAATCGAGCAGGCCGCCCATGTCGTTGGCTTCCTGCATGCGCACCAGCGGCCCGATGATCTCATGCACGTCGCCGCCCGAGCAGAAATTCTCGCCGGCGCCGGTAACCACGACCGTCTTCACGTCGCGGGCATAGACGAGGTCGCGGAAGGTATCGCGCAGTTCGGCATAGGATTCGAAGGTCAGCGGGTTCTTGCGGTCGGGCCGGTTCAGCGTGATGGTCGCGACCTTGCCCGAAACCTCCCACTTGAAATGCTGCTTCTTCCATTCAGCAGCTTTGCCTACGTCCTTCATCCCTGGTCACTCCCGTTGTGCAAGGCCACCTTCAATTCCCCGAGGCGGCTGTAGAGGTCACGCAGGCCCGCCTTGCCGATGCCGGCAAAGGCCTGCTCGATCAGGCTTTGATGGGCCGGCGCCATGTCCGCGAACTGGCGGCGGCCGGCTTCGGTCAGGCGCACGCGCTGGCTGCGCCGGTCGGTCGCGTCGGTCTCGCGGCTGACCAGGCCTTCCTGGACCAGCCGGTCGATCAGCCCGGTGACGTTGCCGTTCGAGACCATCAGATGACCGGACAGTTCCGACATCGTCATGCCCTGCGGCGCGCGGTCGAGCTGGGCGATGATGTCGAAGCGCGGCAGGGTGATGTCGAAACGCTCGCGCAGGAAGGCGCGCACCCGCTGCTCCATCATCGTCGAGCAGGTCAGCAGGCGCAGCCAGGCGCGCAGTTCCAGCTTGTCGTCGATGCTGGTCGAGGTTTCGCGGTCGGTCAGCGGGGCGACGGTGCCGGCATCGGTCATTTCACCACCTCGCCGCCATCGACCGGAAGGGCCTGGCCGGTCACCGCGCCGGCATCGGGCAGGCAGAGGAACCGGACCGCGGCCGCGACCTCCTGCGGCTGCACGAGACGTCCCTGCGGATTGTCCCTGGTCAGCTCGGCCATCGCCTGCTCGGCCGTGCGGCCGGTCTTCTCGACGATATTGGCGATGGTGCCGGCGGTCATCTCGGTGTCGACGTAACCCGGGCAGACCGCATTGACGGTGATGTTCTTGCGCGCCAGCTCACGGGCCAGGCCGCGTGTCAGCCCGATGACGCCATGCTTGGCCGCGCAATAGGCGACGACATAGCCATAGCCCGTCAGCCCGGCGGTCGAGGCGACGTTGACGATCCGGCCCTGCCCCGCCGCCAGCATGCCCGGCAGCGCGGCGCGGGCGCAAAGATAGGCCGAGGTCAGGTTGATCGCCACCATCTCGTTCCAGTGGGCGAGATCCATCTTGGCGAACGGCTTCGACGTGCCGCGGCCGGCATTGTTGACCAGGATGGTGACCGGCCCGCGCGCCGCGGCGGCGCGCTCGAAGGCACCGTTCACGGC
>JAEYTW010000824.1 GCA_023433835.1 Pseudomonadota bacterium
GGCGATGGCCGAGGCGGCGCGCGGCCTGGTCCGGCGCAGCGCGGCGACCCCCGGGCTGACCGGGCGGGTCCGCATCACCACCCCGCCGCTGATGGCCGAACGTTTCCTGATCCCGCGGCTGGGCCCGCTGATGGCTGCCCATCCCGGGCTCGAACTGGCCGTGGTGGCCGAGAACCGCTCGCTGAGCCTCGACCGGCGCGAAGCCGAGATCGCCTTGCGCCTGGCCCGCCCGCGCGACGGCGATCTGCTGGCCCGCCGGGTTGCGGTGATGGCCTATGCCATCTATGGCCGGGCGGGGTTGCCGCCGGATGCGCCGTGGCTGGCCTATGACGAACACGATCCGCTGCTGTCGGCGACGCCCGAAGCCCGCTGGCTTGCCGCCCGGCCTTCGCCCACGCCGATCGCGCTGCGGGCCAATTCCGGCGCCGCCCTGCTGGCCGCGGCCCTGGCGGGGCACGGCCGGGCGCTGATCCCGATCGTGATGGCGGCGGACCACCCCGAACTGGTGCAGCTTGCCCCCGAGGCGGGCCTGCCGCGCCGGGAAATCTGGCTGCTGCGCCATCAGGACCTGCGCCAGTCGGCGCGCGTCGCCGTGGTGGCCGACTTCATCGCCGGGCTGTTCAAGGCCGAACGCGCCAGATTCGGCTGACATTCCCCGCGCACATGGCAGGGTTGCGGCCACGGGCGCAGATACCGGCGGCGGCAACGGGCACAATCGCGGCCCATCATCCCGTCGCAGGTCTTCATGCCCCTCACGTCCGACCGCCGCCTGTTCATGGGCCTCGCCTTCGGGCTGGTCACGACGCTGATGTGGGCCGGCTGGTCGGTCGTCTCGCGCCGCGCGGCGCTGGGCGGCATGGATGCCTTCGACGTGACGGCGCTGCGCTTCATCGTCGCCGGCCTGATTTCGCTGCCGATCCTGTTCCGTCGCCGCATCGGGCGGCATGGCATCGGCACCCTGCCCTGGCGGGCAATCCTGCTGATGTTCATCGGGGCCGGGGTACCCTATTGCCTGGTCTCGCTCGGCGGGTTCGCCTTTGCGCCCGCCGGCCACGGGGCGCTGCAGGTGCCGGCGACCGTGATGATCCTGACCACGGCCTACGCCGCCGTCTTCCTGGGCGAACGGCCGCGGCCGCGCGGCCTCCTGGGCCTTGCCGCCGTCATGGCCGGCGTCGTGGCCGTCGGGCTGTCCGGGTTGACCGGCGATCTCGGCCCCGGCGCCTGGCGCGGCCATGTCCTGTTCTTCCTCGCGGCAATCTGCTGGGCGACCTTCACGCTCGCCGCCCGCGTCTACCGCGCCGATGCCCTGACCGCGACGGCGGCCGTCGCCGTGGTCTCGGCCCTGGTCTACCTGCCGCCCTATTTCGCGATCACCGGCGGCCGCCTATGGCACCAGCCGGTCAACGAGTTGCTGCTGCAGGGCCTCTATCAGGGGCTGATTGCCGGGGTGCTGGCCATCATCACCTTTACCAAGACGATCGAGGCGCTGGGGGCCGCCCGCGCCTCGCTGTTCCCGACGCTGGTACCGGTGCTGGCCAATCTGCTGGCCGTGCCCGTGCTGGGCGAAAACCTGACGCCCGTGACCATCGCCGGCATGGTGCTGGTGACCGGCGGCATGGTGCTCGCCATGTCGTCGGGCCTGCAGTTGCGCCCGACGTCACGCGTGACCGCCGGCCGCGCCGGTGCTACCTGAAGGGGATGGCAAGGATCTCGGACTGACATGGGACGCCGGCGGACGGGCTGGATCGCCGGGTTCGCGGTGCTGGCGGGGGTACTGGGCGGCGGTTATGCGCTGGCCACCCGCGACAGCGTCGGCGACGCCGAGCGCAGCGCCTGGCGCACGGCGACCATCGAGCGCGGCGACATCGTCAACGCGGTGTCCGCGACCGGCACGCTGTCGCCGGTCAACACGATCGAGGTCGGCTCGCAGATTTCGGGCCAGATCGCCGACTTGCGCGCCGACTACAACAGCGTGGTGCGCCAGGGCGACCTGATCGCCCGCATCGACCCCGCGACCTATGCCTCGCGCGTCGCCCAGGCCGCGGCCGACCTCGATATCGCCCGGGCCGGCGTGCTGGCCCAGGAAGCCGCCGTCGCCCGGGCGCGCGCCGACGCCGACAATGCCCGCAACGCCGTGGCCGGCGCGGTGGCCGCAGGCGCCCGCACCGAGGCGATGCTGCAGGATGCCGAGCGCGAATACGAACGCCGCCGCACGCTGCTCGAGCGCGGCATCGCCTCGACCCGCGATCGCGAGAAGGCCGAGACCGAGCTGAAAAGCCAGCGCGCCGCCAAGGCCGGCCAGGCCGCGGCCGAACGCGCGGCCCAGGCCCAGGCCCAGTCGGCCCAGGCCCAGATCCGCGCCGCCGAGGCGCAACTGGAAACCGCCCGCGCCCAGGTCAAGCAGCGCGAGGCGCAATTGCGCGCCGCCGAGATCGACCTGGACCGCACCGAGATCCGCGCGCCGGTCGACGGGATCGTGCTGACGCGCCACGTCAATGTCGGCCAGACCGTCGCCGTGTCGCTGCAGACGCCGGTCCTGTTCACCCTGGCCCAGGACCTGCGCGAGATGCAGGTCGAGGTC
This sequence comes from Pseudomonadota bacterium, assembly GCA_023433835.1. GTDB lineage: Bacteria > Pseudomonadota > Alphaproteobacteria > Ferrovibrionales > Ferrovibrionaceae > JAFKFH01. The sequence continues at coordinate 2,582 of JAEYTW010000824.1, forward strand.
GCGGTCGACGAGGCCGATATCGGCCGGGTCGAACCCGGGCAGCCGGCCGTGTTCACCGTCGACGCCTTTCCCGGCCGCGAGTTCGCCGGCACGGTGGCGCAGCTGCGCAAGCAGCCGCGTTCGACCCAGAACGTCGTCACCTACACGGTGATCGTCGCCACCCGCAACGACGACCAGCGCCTGCTGCCCGGGTTGACCGCCACGATCCGCATCATCGCCGCCCGCCGCGACGGCGTGCTGCGCCTGCCCGACGCCGCGTTGCGCTATCGCCCGCCCGGCGTCGCCGCCGCGCCGGACGGCCGGCAGCATGTCTATGTGCTGGACGGCGACGGCGAGGCGCGGCCGCGCGCGGTGCGGCTGGGGCTGAGCGACGGCAGCTTCACCGAACTGGCCGACGGCCTGTCCCAGGGCGACCAGGTCGTGGTCGGCGGCGGCCAGCGCAAGGCAGGCGGCGGAACGGGCCTGCGCCTGGGATTCTGATCCCATGGATCGCCCGGTCATCGAGCTGGAAGGCTTGCGCCGCGACTACCGGGTCGGCGGCGGCACGGTCACCGCGCTCGACGATGTCGACCTGACGATCGCCGCCGGCGACTACGTCGCGGTGACCGGCCCGTCGGGCTCGGGCAAATCGACGCTGATGAACCTGATCGGCTGCCTCGACCGGCCGACTGCGGGGCGCTACCGCCTCGACGGCATCGATGTCGCCGGCCTCGATGCCGACCAGCTCGCCCATATCCGCGGCGCCAAGATCGGCTTCGTGTTCCAGCAATTCAACCTGCTGCCGCGCACCACCGCGCTGGAGAACGTCGAACTGCCGCTGATCTATGCCGGCGTCCGGGCGCGCGAGCGGCATGAGCGGGCGCGCGCCGCGCTGGAGTCCGTCGGCCTGGGCGAGCGCCTCGACCATCAGCCGACCGAGCTGTCGGGCGGCCAGCAGCAGCGTGTCGCCATCGCCCGCGCCCTGGTCAACCGCCCCGCGCTGATCCTGGCCGACGAACCGACCGGAGCGCTCGACAGCCGCACGGGCAACGAGATCATGGCCCTGCTGGAACACCTGAACCGCGCCGGCAACACCATCCTGATCGTCACCCACGATCCGGGCATCGCCGCCCGCGCCCGCCGCATCGTCGGCGTCCATGACGGCCGCATCGTCTCCGATCAACGGCGGCCGGAATGAAGCTTGCGCCATGATCGCGGCAAGCCTCCGCCCTGCCCTCGCCGCGCTGCGCGGCGCGCGGCTGCGGACCGGGCTGACCATGCTGGGCATCGTTATCGGCACGGCGGCGCTGATCACCATGGCCGCCGTCTCGACCGGGGCCGAGGACCGCGTGCGCCGGCAGATCGACAGCCTGGGCGCCAATCTCGTCATGGTGCTGTCGGGCAGCGTCACGGCCGGCGGGGTACGCCTCGGGGCCGGATCGGGGCTGACCATCACCGAGGATGACGCGGCCGCGATCGCGCGCGAGATTCCCGATCTCGAGGCCGTCGCCCCGTTGCGCCGCGGCGCGGTCCAGGCGGTGGTGGCCAACCGCAACTGGCAGGCGACCCTGCAGGGCATCAC
>JAEYTW010000148.1 GCA_023433835.1 Pseudomonadota bacterium
GGGCAGGGGAAGTCGCAAGCGCCACCGCGCTTTCCCTGGACCCGGCCTTCGCCGGGAGGACGATGGTTCGTAATGTCGGCGCCTATGGGCTTTCGCCGGTCAGAGCGGCGCGGGATCGAACGACTCCGCCCGGGCCATGCGCCAGCAGTTGGTGTAGAACGGCGAGGTCTCGCTGCCATCGACCAGGGCGTTCGGCTTGACGAAGTAGTGCAGCTGCGAGAACAGCTTGACCTCGGTCGTGGTGATGCGGCGCACCAGGTGGTGGGGGCCGAGTTCGTCCGGATGAGTCAGGCCGGCGGCGGCCAGCATCTCGGCCAGCGCCTTCAGCGTATTGCGGTGGAAATTGCGCACCCGCTCGGCCTTGTCGGGCACCACCAGGGCGCGCTGGCGCAATTTGTCCTGGGTGGCCACGCCGGTCGGGCATTTGTTGGTATGGCACGATTGCGACTGGATGCAGCCGATGGCGAACATGAAGCCGCGGGCGATGTTCACCCAGTCGGCGCCGATCGCCAGGATCGAGGCGATGTCGAAGGCCGAGATCAGCTTGCCCGACGCCCCGATCCGGATCTTGTCGCGCAGGCCGGCGCCGACCAGCGTGTTGTGGACCAGCAGGAGGCCTTCGCGCAGCGGCACGCCGAGATGATCGGTGAATTCGACCGGCGCGGCACCGGTGCCGCCCTCCTTGCCGTCGACGACGATGAAGTCGGGCAGCACGCCGGTCTCCAGCATCGCCTTGACGATGCTCATGAATTCCCAGGGATGGCCCAGGCAGAACTTGAAGCCGACCGGCTTGCCGCCCGAGAGCTCGCGCAGCTGGGTGATGAAGGCCATCATCTCGACCGGCGTCGAGAAGGCGGAATGGCGCGAGGGCGAGACGCAGGTCTTGCCTTCCGGCACGCCGCGGGTCAGCGCGATCTCGGCCGACACCTTGTGGGCCGGCAGGATGCCGCCGTGGCCCGGCTTGGCCCCCTGGCTCAGCTTGATCTCGATCATCTTGACCTGGGGATCGCGCGCCTGGGTGCTGAACCGCTCGGCCGAGAAATTGCCGTTCTCGTCGCGGCAGCCGAAATAGCCCGAGCCCAGCTCCCAGATGATGTCGCCGCCGTTCTCGCGGTGATAGGGGCTGATCGACCCCTCGCCGGTGTCGTGCGCGAAGCCGCCGAGCCTGGCGCCCTTGTTCAGCGAGCGGATCGCGTTGGCCGACAGCGAGCCGAAGCTCATCGCCGAGATGTTGAGGACCGACGACGAATAGGGCTGCGCGCATTGCGGCCCGCCGACGGTGATGCGGAAGCTGGCCGGGTCGCTTTCCGGCGCCGGCCGCATCGAATGGCCGATATATTCGTAGCCGTCCTGGTAGACGTCGACCGTGGTGCCGAACGGCCGCTCGCTGGTCTCGTTCTTGGCCCGCTGATAGACCAGCGAGCGCTGGGCGCGCGAGAACGGCAGCTTCTCGTCGTCGGTCTCCAGCAGGTACTGGCGGATTTCCGGCCGGATCGCCTCGACCAGGTAGCGGATGTGGCCGAGGATCGGATAGTTGCGCAGCACCGCGTGGCGGCCCTGGATCAGGTCGCAGACCCCGATCAGCGATAGGATGCCGGTGACCGCGGCCGTGGCGATGAACCAGTCGCTGACCTTGAGATAGGGCAGCATGACGAGCGTGGCGATCACGCAGGCGGTCATGAAGGCATAGCGGCTGAGCAGCGAAAGCGACATCGGCTGGGACCTCTGGGCGCGGGGACGTGGCGTCGGCAGGACGTCCGTTATACCCCGGCCGGGTTACCAGTAGAAATCGTCCGTTATCAGGTGCTTACCCAACATGAAAGCATCGGCGACCAGCCGCAGCGGCGCCGGGTCGGCGTCACCGGTCCACCGGGCGATCAGCTCAAGGAAGCGGCGGTAGATCGCCGGATATTCGGCATCGCGCCCCTCGATGGCGGGGCGGCCGTCGACGGTGGCCCGCGTGCCGCCGTCGGCCAGTTCGATCACGGTGCCGGTGGCGGTGGCAAGCGTGATGGTCCAGGTCTGCGGCCCCTCCTGGCGCCAGTCGAATTCGGCCCGGCCGTTGTCGAAGGTCAGCCGGGCGGCGATCGGGGTGTCGCGGTTGGCGGGGAATTCCAGCTCGGCCGCGGCAAGCACGGCCGGCTGCGGCAGGATCGTGGTCAGGATCGACAGGGCGTTGATGCCGGGGTCGAACACGCCGAAACCGCCGGCCTGCCAGATCCATTCCTGGCCGGGATGCCAGCGCCGCACGTCTTCCTTCCACAGGATCTCGAAGCGGGTCACCACCTGGCCGGCCAGCACGGTGCGGACATGGTCGACCGCCCCGTTGAAGCGCGAATGCCAGGTGGCGAACAGCGTGCGGCCGGCCCGCGCGGCCTCGGCGGTCAGGGCCTCGAAGGCCGAGAGCGTCGCGGTCGGCGGCTTTTCGATCAGCACATGCTTGCCGGCCCGCAATGCGGCGATGGCGAGCGGCAGGCGGATTGCCGGCGGCGTGCAGATCGCCACGGCGTCGAGGTCGGGCAGGGCCTCAAGCATCGCGTCGAGATCGGCGAAGTCGCCCCCGGCGGGGTCGGCGATGCCGGCGAGCCTGAAGCCCGGTTCGGCCGCGATGGCCGGCAGATGCTGGTCGCGCGCGATCTTGCCGGCGCCGACGATGCCGATCGAGAGCGCCACGTCTCAGGCCTTGTTCTTGTTGTAGACGTCGAAGCAGACCGCGACCAGCAGCACCAGGCCCTTGATCACCTGCTGCCAGTCGATGCCGATGCCGATGATCGACATGCCGTTGTTCATCACGCCCATGATGAAGGCGCCGATCACGGCGCCGGTGACCCGGCCGACCCCGCCCGAGGCCGAGGCGCCGCCGATGAAGCAGGCGGCGATGACGTCGAGTTCGAACGAGACGCCGGCCTTGGGCGTCGCGGTATTCAGGCGGGCGGCGAAGATCAGCCCGGCCAGCGCCGCCAGCACGCCCATGTTGACGAAGGTGTAGAAGGTGAGCCGCCGGGTATCGATGCCCGACAGTCGCGCCGCCTTCTCGTTGCCGCCGACCGCATAGATCCGCCGCCCGATCGTCATGTTGCGGGTGACGAAGGCGTAGACCGCGATCAGCACGCACATGATGATCAGCACGTTGGGCAGGCCCTTGTAGGTCGACAGCAGATAGCCGAGATAGGCGAGCAGGCCGAACAGCGCGGCATTGCGGAACAGGAAGAAGGGCAGCGGCTCCTGCTCCATGCCGTGGCGGCCGCGCTTCAGGCGGTCCCGCAGGTTGAAGGCGACCATGATCGCCGGCACCGCGAGGCACAGCAGCAGCGTCGTCAGATGGATCCCCTTGACGGTGAAGAGGTCTGGGATGAAGCCTGACGACAGCCGCTGGAATTCGACCGGGAACGGTCCGATCGACTGGCCGGCGAGCAGCGCCAGGCTCAGCCCCCGGAACACCAGCATGCCGGCCAGCGTGACGATGAACGACGGGATGCGGAAGAAGGCGATCCAGTAGCCCTGCGCCGCGCCGATGCCGGCGCCGACGATCAGGCAGGCGACCGTCGTGGGCAGGAAATGCCAGTCGTATTCCACCATCAGGATGGCGGCGAGCGCCCCGATGAAGCCGACGACCGAGCCGACCGACAGGTCGATATGTCCGGTGACGATGACGAGCAGCATCCCCAGCGCCATGATGACGATGTAGGAGTTCTGCAGCACCAGGTTGGTCAGGTTCAGCGGCTTCAGCAGGGTGCCGTCGGTCATGAACTGGAAGAACGCCATGATGACCAGCAGCGAGATCAGCATGCCGTATTCGCGCAGGTGGCGGCGGGCGAAGCCGAACGCCGACGGCGATTTGGGCGTCTCGGCGATGCCTGACGTCTCGGTGCTCATTGCAGGGTCTCCATCGCCTTACGCTTCGACTGTGCCGCCATGATCGCGTGCATGATCGTCTCCTGGCTGGCGGCGGCCGCCGGCATCTCGGCGACCATGGCGCCTTCGTTCATCACGTAGATGCGGTCGGCCATGCCCAGCAGTTCGGGCAGTTCCGACGAGATCAGGATGACGCCGCGGCCCTCGGCCACCAGGCGGTTGATGATCGTGTAGATTTCGTATTTGGCGCCGACGTCGATGCCGCGCGTCGGCTCGTCGAGGATCAGCACGCGCGGGTCGGCGAACAGCCATTTGCCCAGCACGACCTTCTGCTGGTTGCCGCCCGACAGGTTGACGGTTTCCTGGTAGATCGACGAACAGCGGATGCGCAGGCGCCGGCGCAGGTCGTCGGCCACCTTGGTTTCGCTGATCTCGTCGATCACGCCGCCGCGCGACACCCCCGGCAGATGGGCCAGCGTGACGTTGTGGCGGATGTCGTCCTCCAGCACCAGGCCGTATTGCTTGCGGTCCTCGGTGGCATAGGCTAGCCCTGCGGCCATCGCGCGCGCGATGGTCGACACGTCGACCGGCCGGCCGTCGAGCAAGGCCTCGCCCGAGATGTTGCGGCCGTAGGCGCGGCCGAACAGCGACATGGCGAATTCGGTGCGCCCCGCCCCCATCAGCCCGGCGATGCCGACGACCTCGCCGCGGCGCACCGTCAGATCGACGTCGCGCACCACGCGGCGGCCGGCATGCAGATGATGGTCGGCGTTCCAGCCGCGGACCTCGAGCAGCGTGTCGCCGACCTCGCGCGCCCGCGGGGGATAGCGATCGCCCAGCTCGCGGCCGACCATGCCCTTGATGATGCGGTCCTGGGCGATGTCGGCGCCGGCGCAGTCGAGCGTCTCGACCGTGGCGCCGTCGCGCAGGATGGTGATGCGGTCGGCCACCTCGGCAATCTCGTTCAGCTTGTGCGAGATCAGGATCGAGGCGATGCCGCGCCGCTTCAGGTCCTTCAGGAGCCGCAGCAGCGCGTCGCTGTCCTTCTCGTTCAGGCTGGCCGTCGGCTCGTCGAGGATCAGCAGCTTGACTTCCTTCGACAGGGCCTTGGCGATCTCGACCAGCTGCTGCTTGCCGACGCCCAGGTCGGTGACCAGCGTCGAGGGCGGCTCGTCGAGACCGACGAGCTTCAGGAGGTCGCGGGTACGGGTCTCGGCCGCGGCCCAGTCGATGATGCCGAAGCGCTGCGGCTCGTTGCCGAGAAAGATGTTCTCGGTGATCGACAGCAGCGGCACCAGCGCCAGTTCCTGGTGGATGATGATGATGCCCAGGCGCTCGCTGTCGCCGATGCCGCGAAAGCGGCGCTCCTCGCCCTGGAAACGGATCTCGCCGTCGTAGCTGCCATGCGGGTAGACGCCGCTCAGCACCTTCATCAGGGTCGACTTGCCGGCGCCGTTCTCGCCGATCAGGGCGTGGATCTCGGCGGGCCGCACCGTCAGGTTGACGTCGTCGAGGGCCTTTACCCCCGGAAACGTCTTGGTGATGCCCCGCATTTCAAGAACGCTGTCCAAATCATGTCCCTCGGATAAGGGGGAGCCCCGGCCGGGGTCGCCGGCCGGGGTCCATGTCACTTGAACTGGCTTTCCTTATAGTAGCCGGAATCGATGAGGATGGCCTTCCAGTTGGAGGCATCGACGCTCACCGGCTTCAACAGGTAGGAGGGCACTACCTTCTTGCCGTTGTCGTAGGTCTTGGTGTCGTTGATCTGCGGGGCCGAACCGGTCTGCAGCGCGTTGACCATGCCGACGGTGACCTTGGCCAGTTCGCGGGTATCCTTGAATACGGTCTGGCGCTGCTCGCCCTTCAGGATCGACTTGACCGACGGCACCTCGGCATCCTGGCCGGTGACGACCGGCATCGGCATGCTGGTGCTGCCGTAGCCGACGCCCTTCAGCGACGAGATGATGCCGATCGACAGCCCGTCATAGGGCGACAGCACCGCGTCGACCCGCTTGCCGCTGTAATAGGCCGACAAGAGGTTGTCCATGCGCGACTGGGCCACCGCGCCGTCCCAGCGCAGGGTCGAGACCTTGTCCATGCCCGTCTGGCCGGAGCCGACCTTCAGCTTGCCGGAGTCGATATAGGGCTGCAGCACCGACATGGCGCCGTTGTAGAAGAAGTACGCATTGTTGTCGTCGGGCGAGCCGCCGAACAGCTCGATGTTGAACGGGCCCTTGCCCTCCTTCAGGCCCAGCGCCTGCTCGATATAGGCGGCCTGCAGCACGCCGACCTGGAAGTTGTCGAAGGTGGCGTAGTAGTCGACGTCGGCCGAACCGCGGATCAGCCGGTCATAGGCGATGATCTTGATCTTCTTCTCGGCCGCCTTGCGCAAGGCGTCGGTCAGCGTGGTGCCGTCGATCGCGGCGATCACCAGGACGTTGACGTCCTTGGTGATCATGTTCTCGATCTGGGCCAGCTGGTTGGGAATGTCGTCCTCGGCGTATTGCAGGTCCGCCTTGTAGCCGGCTTCCTGGAAATACTTGACCATCGAATTGCCGTCGGAAATCCAGCGGGCCGAGGATTTCGTGGGCATCGAGATGCCGATGGTGCCCTTGCCCTGGGCCCAGGCCGGGCCGGCGAGGCTGAGCAGGCCGACGGCCAGGGCCGCGGCGGCGAGTTTGAGCGCCTTCATGTTCGTTTCCTTCCTGATTATCCGGAGCGCCCGACCGCCGACGGCGTGCCGAAGGCGCGTCCGATTCCTCCCGTTATCCTTTCGACTGTAGAAAGTGCGAGACATAACTGTCTAATGACAAAACGGCCGGGATCTATATCGTTTTGCATATGAATAGGCCGCCGGAAGCCCTGACCCGCGAACTGAAGCTGAAACATCTGCGGCTGATCGCCAGTCTCGACGATCACCGCAAGCTCGGCCGCGCCGCCACCGCCCTCAATTTGTCCCAGCCGGCGGCCTCCAAGATGCTGGCCGAAATCGAGAAGATCGTCGGTGCCGCGCTGTTCGAGCGGCTGGCCCGCGGCATCGAGCCGACCTGGTACGGCGAGGTGATGATCCGCCATGCCCGCACCGTGCTGGCGGGGCTGGGCCAGGCGGCCGAGGAGATCGCGGCGCTGAAGGCCGGCAAGGGCGGCTCGGTCGCGGTCGGGGCGGTGATGGCGCCCGCCGTCGATGCCGTGATCGGCGCGGTGACGGCGGTACGCCGGCGCCTGCCGGCACTCGACGTGACGGTCGAGGTCGAGACGTCCGATGTGCTGCTCGCCCGGCTGCAGGCCGCCCAGCTCGATTTCATCATCGCCCGCATCGCCTCGGGCGCCAATCCCGATCCCTTCGACTACCGCGAGGTCGGCATCGAGGAGATCTGCCTGATGGTGCGGGCCGAACATCCGCTGGCGGGCTGCCGGCTGGTGCGGGCCGCCGATCTGGCCGACTGCGAATGGGTGCTGCAGCCGCGCGGATCGCTGCTGCGGCGGGCGATCGAGGCGATGCTGCTGCGCTGCGGCCTGCCGGCGCCGACCCGGGTGGTCAATACCGGCTCGATCCTGATGACGGTGGCGATGGCGGCCAATACCGATGCGATCGCGCCGCTGGCGGTATCGGTGGCCGAGATGTTCCTGTCGGCCGGCCGCTTCCGCATCCTCAATTTCGCCGAACGGGTGACGGTCGAGCCGTTCGGCCTGATCCGGTTGAAGCACCGCCCGCTGTCGCCCGGGGCGCAGGCACTTTACGATGCTGTCAAGGAACGGCTCTATCCATCGGGCGGCGGCATCGGGTAAACAGGTCGGCCATGAGCATCAAGCACGACCTTGCCCAGGCCTTCTCCGGTGCCTTCGGCGAACTGCCGCCGCCGGGCCCCATGCCGCTGACCGTCGCCGTCAGCCGCGGCCCGATCGTGGAAAGCCGCCATCAGGTGGTCTGCGCGGTGGTCGATCCCGACGGCGAGCTGATCGCCGGCTGGGGCGATACCGAGACGCCGGTCTATCCGCGCTCGGCGATCAAGGCGCTGCAGGCCTTGCCGATCGTCGAAAGCGGCGCGGCCGATGCCTTCGCGATGACCGATGCCGAACTGGCGCTGGCCTGTGCCAGCCATAACGGCGAACCGGCGCATGTGGCGACGGCGGCCGGGCTGGTCCGTCGCATCGGCCTCTCGCTCGACGATTTCGAATGCGGCACCCATTGGCCGATGAACGAGGCGGCGGTGCGGGCGATGGCCGCGGCGGGCGAAGTGCCCGGCCCGGCGCACAACAATTGCTCTGGCAAGCACGCGGGTTTCCTGGCCACGGCCAGGCATCTCGGCGAGCCGGTCAGGGGCTACGTCCAGGCCGATCACCCGGTCCAGCAGCGCGTGCGCCGGGCGATGGCCGAGATGTGCGGCGTCGACCTGACCGATGCGCCGACCGGGATCGACGGCTGCTCGATTCCGACCGTCGCGATCAGGCTGCAGGCCCTGGCCCGCGGCATCGCCCGCTTCGGCTGCCCCGACGGGCTCGATCGTGTCCGCGCCGATGCCTGCCGCCGGCTGGCCCGCGCCATCCGGGCGGAACCGTTCATGATCGCGGGCACCGGGCGCTTCTGCACCGAGGCGATCGCGGCGACCGAGGGCCAGGCCCTGGTCAAGACCGGGGCCGAGGGCGTGTTCATGGCCGCGATCCCGGAACGCTCGATCGGCATCGCGCTGAAGGCGCTTGATGGCACGACCCGCGCGGCCGAAAGCGCGATGGCCGCGCTGCTCGACCGTCTGGGCCTGCTCGACCGGGCCGGCATCGCCCGGGTGGCGGCCGCGTCGAACCAGACCTTGAAGAACCGCAACGGGCTGACCGTCGGCCGGATCGGTGTGGCCGAGACGATTGCGTTCTGAACGCAAACCCCTAATCTGCACGCCGCTACCGACCGGTAAGGATCAAAGGGGAAGCCGATGAAGGCGATGTTGTGCAAGGCGTTCGGGCCGCCCGAATCGCTGGTGTTCGAAGAAGTGGCCTCCGTGCCGCTGAAGCAGGGCGAAGTCCGCATCGCGACGCGCGCCGCCGGCCTCAATTTCCCCGATACCCTGATCATCGAGGGCAAGTACCAGTTCAAGCCGCCCTTCCCGTTCTCGCCGGGCGGCGAATGCGCCGGCGTGATCGCCGAAGTGGCGCCCGACGTCACCCACCTCGCGGTCGGCGACCGGGTGATGGCGACCACCCTGCACGGCGCCTTCGCCGAGGAAGTGATCGCCCCGGCCTCGACCACCTTCCGCTTTCCCGATGCGATGACCTTCGAGCAGGCGGCCGGCTTCGGCATCACCTACGGCACCACGATCCATGCGCTGGCCGATCGTGGCAAGTTGCAGCCCGGCGAGGTGCTGCTGGTGCACGGTGCCGCCGGCGGCGTCGGCCTCAATGCCGTCGAGCTCGGCAAGATCATGGGCGCGACGGTCATCGCTACCGCCGGCTCGGACGAGAAGCTCGAGCTGGCCAAGGCCTACGGCGCCGACCATGTCGTCAACTATTCGCGCGACAGCATCAAGGACCGGGTCAAGGAAATGACCGACGGCCGCGGCGCCGACGTGATCTTCGACCCCGTCGGCGGCGACGCCTTCGACCAGTCGCTGCGCTGCATCAACTGGATGGGCCGCCTGCTGGTGGTCGGCTTCGCCTCGGGCCGCATCCCCTCGGCGCCGGCCAACCTGCTGCTGGTCAAGGGCTGCGATCTGCTCGGCATCTTCTGGGGCGCCTTCACGATGCGCGAGCCGGCCGCCAACCGCGCCAATTTCGACCGGCTGTTCGCCTGGTTCGAGGAGGGGCGGATCAAGCCGCATATCTCGGCCACCTACAAGCTGACCGAGACGGCCGAGGCGATGCGGTTCCTGCTGGCGCGCAAGTCGACCGGCAAGGTCATCCTGACGGTCTGATCCCGGCATGAGCGACGCGGTCAAGGCACAGTACGAAGCCTATCCCTATCCGCGTCGCGATCCCCGCGACGAGGCCAGGCGGTTGGTCGTGGGCTCGCCCAGCCACCTCGCCGAGATCGATCATTACCTGTTCGCCGGGCGCCGCGACTGGACCCGGCCGTTCCGCGCGCTGGTGGCGGGCGGCGGGACCGGCGACGGGCTGATCATGCTGGCCCAGCAACTGAAGGACCGGGCCGTGCCGGCCGAGGTCCACTACGTCGACCTCTCGGCCGCCTCGCGTACCGTCGCCGAGGCGCGGGCCAAAGCGCGCGGCCTCGACTTCATCCGCTTCCACACCGGCTCGCTGCTCGACGTCGGGACGATCGCGCCCGGCCCCTACGATTACGTCGACAGTTGCGGCGTGCTGCATCACCTGCCCGACCCGCCGGCGGGGCTGGCGGCGCTGAAGGCCCAGCTGGCACCCGACGGCGGCATGGGGCTGATGGTCTATGCCGAATACGGCCGCTCCGGCGTCTACGAGATGCAGGAAGCCTTCCGGCTGCTGGGGCGCGGCCTCGACCCCCAGGCCCAGGTCCAGATGGCCAAGCGCGTCCTGCGCGGCCTCGCCGGTACCAACCGGCTGGCGCGCAACCCGTATCTCACCAGCCACAAGACCGACGACAACGCGCTCTACGATCTGCTGCTGCATTCGACCGACCGCGCCTACCGGGTGGTCGAGTTCCTGGACTTCCTGTCCGGCGCCGGCCTGAAGCCGGCCGCCTTCATCGAGCCGGCACGCTACGAGCCGGTGCATTACCTCGGCGACGAGGCGATGCGGCGCCGCGCGGCCGAGCTGCCCCAGGAAGAGCGCTGGGCGTTGGCCGAGGCGCTGGCGGGCAGCCTGAAGACCCACGTGGCCTATGCCGTGGCGCGGGAACGCGCGGGCACCACCGTGGCCGAGCCGGCGCCCGCTGCTGTGCCGGTCTGGCGCGACGGCGACGGCGCCAGCTTTGCCGAGGCGTTGCGCAACGATGTCCTGGCAACCGATTTCGACGGCCACCCCGTGCGCTTCGCCCTGCCGCAGGGATCGGCCCCGCTGGTCCGCGCCCTCGACGGCCGGCGCAGCCTGCAGGAAATCGCCGATATGCTGGGCCAGGACTGGGCGCGGTTTGCCGCCCGCTTCGCCAAGGTCTACGAGGCGCTGAACGGCCTCAACCTGCTGCTCCTGTCGTTCAGAACTTGAGGACGGTGCCCAGCTGGTAGACCCAGCCCTGGTTGACGGCGGTGGCGTAGGTCGGTGACGATTTTGCCTGCCACGTCGTCCATTGCTGCCACTGGGCGCCCGCCGTCAGGCTGATGCCGGGCCCCAGCGCATAGGCGCCGCCCAGCCCGACCCCGTCGTAGCGATCCTTGCCCCGGATGCGCCCGGTGGAATCGACGGCTTCGGCGTCGGCATAGGCGTACTGGATGCCGACGCGCCAGCGGTCCCATGCATAAGCCAGGCCGATGTTCCAGTTGTTGGAATTCTTTCCCACCACGCCCGGGTAGGTGGCCGAGGCCGGCGGGGTGAGCGGCGCCCGCTCGGTGCCCATGTTGTCGAAGGCGTAGGCGCCACCCAGCGTGAAGCCGGCGTAATCGAGGCTGAAGCCGGCATCCCACGCCCGGTAGTCGCGATACTGGCCATTGTCGAAATTGGCCCGGTTCTGCACGTTGCCGGTCATGGCGCCGAGCGAGAAGGCCGACTTCACCGGGCCCAGCGCGCCGACCCAGTTGAGGCCGGCATCGAACAGCCGCGACTGCTGGCCGGGGATGGTGTCCAGCGTGAACGAATTGGTGATGGTGCCGCCGCAATTGCGGTTCGTGACGTTGGTCTGGTTGAGCGACACGCCGTCATAGGTCGATTGCGGATTGCGGATGACGCAGCCATCGGGCGCGAAGGTGACGCCCAACTGGAAGCCGCCGATGCGCGGCGTGTAGTAGACGATTTTTTCGTTCTTGAAGCTGGAGATGTAGCTCGACGATCCCTTGGCCACCAGGTTGGAGGCGGGGTAGATCATGCCGTTGAAGTCGAGCGCCGGGTTGTTCAGCGACCAGCCGGAATCGCTTGCATCCTGCGGATAGGGCATCCGATAGTGCATGTCGTAGGCGGCGCCGCGGGTCTTGCCCAGCCGGATCTCGCCGTAGGGCGAGCCGAGGATCAGATAGGACTGGTCGATCTGGTCGGTGGCGTTGTCTTCGCCGCGGATCTGTATCCGCACCCCGGCCCGGAAACCGTTGTCGAGCCGGGTGGTGCCGTCGAACTGCAGGCGCGATTTGCGGAACAGGCCGTAATCGTCGAAGCCGAATCCCGGCTGGCCGGCCGCGGCCTTCTGCGACACGCCGGCGACATAGCCGAAGAAATAGCCGCCCAGCCTGATCGAGACCGGTTCCTCGGCGGCCAGCACCCGGCCGGCCAGGAAGATCGAAGCGGCGCCCATCATCAAGCCGAGACGCGACATGCCGGACCTGTCCATTGCCAGCGAACGTTATCAGACGATCGGGGCGATCGAAGACTCCGGCATGTCACCGCGATTAAAATTCAGTCAAGCCACCGCGCTGTCGGGACTTGAGTCCTGGATGCCATGCATCCGCGCCTGGTTCTTGCCCGACCGCTTGGCGGCGTAGAGCGCGGCATCGGCGAGCGCGGCGACGGCACGGATGTTCGGGTCGTCCGCAGGCCAGTGCGCCAGTCCGATGCTGCAGCCCAGCCGCAGCGGATGGCCGTTGATCACCATCGGCTGGTTGACCGCCTCGATCAGCCGGGCCGCCATGTCGAGGCCGGTGCGGCCGGCCTCGGTCCCGGCCTGGATCAGCACGGTGAATTCGTCGCCGCCGAGCCGGGCGACCACGTCGTTGCCGCGCAGGCAGCCGGCCAGTCGCTGGGCGGTCTGCTTCAGCACGATGTCGCCGACCCCGTGGCCATGCTGGTCGTTGATCGGCTTGAAGCCGTCGAGGTCCAGGGCCATGACGACCAGCGCCCCGTCGCCGGGGCGCTCGGCCGCCACGTCGAGGTAATTCTCGAAGAACCGCCGGTTGGGCAGGCCGGTCAGCGCGTCGTGGTGGGCGGCATCCTGCAGCCGGGCCAGCGCCACGTCCTGGCGCATCAGCGTCACCACCAGATCCTGCAGCGAGCGGGCCAGCTGGCGCACCTCGCGCGGGCCATCGACGGTCGGGATCGCGGCACCCGCCTCCCGGCGGCGCAGGCGACCGGCCGCCTCGGCGATCCGCTCCAGGGGCCGCGCGATCTGCCCGGCGGCAAACCAACCGATGGCCGAGAAGACGATGACGAATGCGAGCCCGGCGATCAGGAAGTCGCGCTGCAGTTTCGCGGCCGGGGCGAACGCGATGCCGGCGGGCTGGCGCACGATGACGGTCCAGCCGAAGCCGGGAAAATCCATGACGCCGGTCGACGGCGCCGCGCCGGTGACGTAGGCGATCCCGTCCGGCCAGGTCTCGACGCCCCAGCCCGGCTTGACGGTGCCGATCGTGCCGAGCGTGGCGAGATCCAGGCGGCTGCCGAAACTGCCGTCGGGGCCGAGGATGATGTCGCGGTCGGCCGATACGACGTAGACCGCCAGGCCCTGCAGGTCGGCATAGGGCTGGGCCAGGCCGGCGATCGCCTGCCGCGCCCAGGTCCAGGAATAATGGAAGGCCAGCACGCCGGCGGCCTTGCCGGTCGCATCGCGCAGCGGCGCGGAAACGTCGACGAACTTCATCGGCTCGCCGGTCGGATTGGGCAGCAGATTGGCGAGCGTCACGGCGTCGTGCACGTCGCCGGCGAACGGGCCCTTCATGCCCTCGGCATGGACCGGCCTGGACGAGATGTCGCGGCCGACGAGGATGCCGCGGCTGCCGGCCCTGACCATGCCGGAGGCATCGGTGACGCCGGCCCAGGCCAGGGTCGGGTCGCGCTGGGTCAGCTCGTCGATCAGCCGCTGGGCCTGGGCCGGGTCGCGAATCGAATCGAGGCGCGACAGCACCGCGACCTGAACCGCACGGTGCCACATGTCGTGATCGAGCTTCTGCATCATGGAATGGGCGATGCCGGCAAGCGAGCGGCCGATCTCGCGTTCCAGCATCGCCTTGGCGGTGATCGATGCGGCCATGCCGCCGAGCAATGTCAGGCCAGCCGCCACCAAGGCGATCGTGCCGGCGACGACAGCGCGCAACCCCAGCGATGGTTTCCCGAGAGACGAGCGGCCCATCGGGTGATTGTGGCCGAGCGCCGGGCCGCTGCCAATTCTTTAGCCGTGAGGAATTGTAACGGCCCGGGATACTCGCTTACAGTGTAATCATGCCGCCGTCGACGATCAGCTCGGCGCCGACCGTGAAGGCTGCCTCGTCGGAGGCGAGGAAGACCACCGCCTTGGCGATTTCGGACGGATTGCCGAACCGCTTGCTCGGGATCTGCTGCAGGATCGTGTCGGCCATCGCCTTCTGGTCGGCGGGCGCCAGACCGAGCTTGCCGTACAGCGGGGTGGCGACCGGGCCGGGGCTGACCGCGTTGATCCGGATGCCGCGGCCGATCAGTTCGCCCGACAGGGTCTTGGCCAGCGACAGCAGGCCCGCCTTGGTCGCGGCATAGACCGATGAGTTCGGCATGCCGATATGGGCGTTGACCGAGGTGTTGAAGACCACCGAGGCGGGATTGGCCAGCACCGGCAACAGCGCCTGCATCAGGAAGAACGGGCCCTTCAGGTTGATGCCGAACGACCGGTCGTAGGCCTGCGCGTCCCACTGGTCCAGCGGGCGGAACTCGGCGACGCCGGCATTGACGAAGACGACGTCGAGGCCGCCGAAGGCGTCCGTGACCGTGTCGGCGACGGTCTTCTGCGCGGCGATGTCGGCGGCGTCGGCGCGGATCAGCACCGCGTCGGGGCCCAGCACGTCGCGCGCCGCCTCCAGATTGGCCGGATTGGTGCCGGTGATGGCGACGCGCGCACCCTCGGCGATGAACTGGCGGGCGGTTTCCAGCCCGATGCCGGTGGTGCCGCCGGTGACCAAAGCGCGCTTGCCGTTCAACCTGTTCATGACACTGTTCCTTTCGTGTGCGTGTCCGTCGATGGGTTGAAGATGACATCCGCCGACCGTTCGGATTAGACTGTAAATCCTGGAACTGATTTCCGGAAATCCCGAACAATGAAGCTCGACGGCATTGCCGCCTTCGTCGCCGTCGCCGAGGCCGGCTCGATCTCGGAGGCGGCGCGGCGGCTGCATCTGGCGAAGTCGGTGGTCAGCGAGCGTCTGGCCGAACTCGAGCGACTGCTGGGCGCCAGCCTGATCCGGCGCACCACCCGCAAGCTGGTGCTGACCGAGGATGGCCAGGCGTTCCTGGAGCGCGCGGCGCGCATCGTGCGCGAGGTGGAGGAGGCGGCGGCCGATCTCGCCGAACGGCGCGGCGACCTGGTCGGGCCGTTGCGGCTGTCGGCGCCGGTGACCTTCGGCCGCATGCATCTGGGGCCGGCGCTGTACCCGTTCCTGGCGCGCCATCCGCGGATCGAGCTGGCGCTGGAACTCGACGACCGCCGGGTCGACGTGGCCGACGGCTACGACGCGGTGCTGCGCCACGGGGTGATGACCGATTCCCGGCTGATCGCCTGGCGGCTGGCCTCGAGCCGCCGGGTGCTGGTGGCCAGCCCCGACTATCTCGCCCGTGCCGGCCGGCCGGCCGACGCCGCCGACCTCGAAGGCCATCGCGGCATCTTCTACACCAATCGCGGCGTCGCCGACTGGCGGTTCCCGGCGGCGGGCGGCACGGTGATCGTGCGGGCCGAGGCCGCGCTGCGCGTCAACCACGGCGACATGATGCGCGATGCGGCGGTGGCGGGCCTGGGCGTCGCGCTGCTGCCGATGTTCATCGCCCATCAGGCGATCGCCGAAGGGCGGCTGGTGCCGCTCGACATCGGCCTTTCGGCCGAGCCTGAATTCATCTTCCTCGCCCACCCCGAGGGGCGGCGGCCGTCGGCCAAGCTGCGCGCGCTGGGCGATCACCTGCGGCGCGCCTTCGGCGACCCGCCTTATTGGGATCGCGGGTTGCCTTAAATTTTTACCAGGGTCGATTACGGTTCGACGAGCCGAGCCTCAGCGGCACGTACGGTCAGGCAGCGTCGCGCACCCGCAGTTCGATGTGCAGCCCGGCAGCTGTGGCCATGTTGACCAGGGCATCGAGGCCGAACAGGTTGATCTTGCCCCGCATCAGGTCGGAGATACGCGGCTGGGTGACGCCGAATAGCTTGGCGGCCTGCGCCTGGCTCATGCCCGTGCGCGCGAGGTGGTCCTTCAGCGCCCTCATCAGGATGGAGCGCAGCTTCATGTTTTCCGCTTCTTCCGGGGTGTCTTCTATGGCATCCCAGACGCTGGTAAATCGTTGATCGCTCATTGGCCCAGTTCCTTCAGCAGATCGCGGTAACGCTTTGCGGCCAGGTCCAGATCGGCCTTGCTGGTCTTCTCGGTCTTCTTCTGGAAGCAGTGAAGCACATAAACCGCGTCGGCCACCCTGGCCAGGTAGATCACCCGGAATGCCCCGGCGGCATCTCGGATGCGGATCTCCTTTACCCCGCGGCCGACGGTGCTCATCGGCTTCCAATCGTCCGCTTCGAGGCCGTGCTGCACTTGGTCGAGCTGATGACCGGCCTCGCGCCTGGCCGCCAGCGGAAAGGCCCGAAGATCGTCGAGGGAGCTGCCTCGGAACTCGACGGGTTTGGGATCGGCCATGACCGATCATATAAAATTTTATATAGAGGGCGAGCAGATTTTTTTAGCGTGCTCAGGCCGAGCCAGAGGCTACCGCCGGCGGCTCAGCATCAATCATTGCCAGGGCACCTGCTTTCGCGCGGGGGCCTTCAAGGCAAGTAACGCAAAAAGCCGCGCCTTGGCAGGCGCGGCTCGTCCGTCCGGAGACGGTAAGCGGTATTACTGAGCGGGCTGAGCCAGCGAGCGGACGCGGGCGTTGAGCCGCGACAGCTTGCGCGAGGCGGTGCCGGCCTGAATCACGCCCTTCGTCACGCCACGATCGAGTTCCGGCTGCGCCAGCTTGAGCGCGGCCTGGGCCTCGGCGACATTGCCGCCGGCGATCGCCAGCTCGAGCTTCTTGACGGCGGAACGGATGCGCGAGCGGCGGGCACGATTGACCTCGGTCCGCTTGATGGTCTGACGGGCACGCTTTTCCGCCGACTTGTGGTTGGCCATGGGCAATTCTTTCCGAATACGCGAGTGAACCTTGCGAGGGGCAGGCTTATACCCACCTGCCCCCCAAGCGTCAAATGGATTCTGTTTCAAGCACCTCTCAGCGGTGCTTGAATTCCGGCTTCCGCTTGCCCGCGAAGGCGGCCATGCCTTCCTTCTGGTCTTCGGTGGCGAAGGTCGAATGGAACACGCGCCGCTCGAACAGGATGCCTTCGGCCAGCGTGGTCTCGAAGGCGCGGTTGACGCATTCCTTGGCCATCATCACGACGGGCCGCGACAGCGCGGCGATGTCGGCGGCGGCCTTCAGCGCCTCGTCGAGCAGCTTGTCGACCGGCACCACCCGGCTGACCAGGCCGCAGCGTTCGGCCTCGGCCGCGTCCATCATGCGGCCGGTGAGGCAGAGGTCCATCGCCTTCGACTTGCCGACGAAGCGGGTCAGGCGCTGGGTGCCGCCGGCGCCCGGGATGGTGCCGAGCTTGATTTCCGGCTGGCCGAACTTGGCGTTCTCGCCGGCGATGATGAAGTCGCACATCATCGCCATCTCGCAGCCGCCGCCCAGCGCGAAGCCGGCGACCGCCGCGATGACGGGCTTGCGGGTGGTCGAGACCCGGGTCCAGTGGCGGGTGATGAAATCGTTGAGATAGACGTCCATGAAGTCGCGGGACTGCATCTCCTTGATGTCGGCCCCGGCGGCGAACGCCTTTTCCGACCCGGTCAGCACCACGGCGCCGACGGCCTCGTCGGCCTCGAACGCGTTCAGGGCCTGCTCCAGCTCCTTGACCAGAGTCGAGTTCAGCGCGTTCAGCGCTTCCGGCCGGTTCAGCCGGATCAGCCCGACGGCGCCCCTGGTCTCGACCAGCAGTGTTTCGTAGGTGGTCATGTCTCTCTCCCCCTCTTTCCTGGGTCTGCTCTCTCTATGGAACGTGTGGGTCGCGCCGTCAGCGCGGCGCGATGGCGATATGGACGACGAGCTGTCCGTCCCGGCCGGTGAAGGCGAGCGACAGCCGTTCGTTCTCGCGGGCGAAGGCGCCCTCGCGGTCGCGCGCCCAGCCAAGCTGGGGCAGGGCGGCCTCGTAGAATTCCTCGACCCGGCGGCGCTGCACCGCGCCGGCGGCATCGACTTCGACGATGCGGCCGTCAGGCTTGTCGAAGACGACGGCGCCGGGTTTCTCGGTCAGGCCGGGCATCAGCGGCACGTCCTCGGCCACCGACAGGAAACCGCCGGCGGCCTGCGCGACCGTGGTCGCGGCGAACAGCAGGACGGCGGTGGCGATGGCGAGCCTCATGACCGAAGGCTAGTCCGGCCGCTCAGCGCTGGCAATGGCGGCAGAAGAACGTCGACCGGCCCGACTGGACCAGGCGCTCGACCGGGCGCTCGCAGGTGACGCAGGGCTCGTTCTCGCGGTCGTAGACCTGGAAGCGCGCCTGGAAATAGCCCAGCTCGCCGGTCGCCTGGACGTAGTCGCGCAGGGACGAGCCGCCGGCCGCGATCGCCTCGCCCAGCACGGCGACGATCTCGGGTACCAGGGCCTCGGCCCGCTTGCCCGGGATGGTCGCGGCCTCGCGCGTCGGGCTGATGCGGGCGCGGAACAGCGCCTCGCAGACATAGATGTTGCCGAGGCCGGCGACGACCCGCTGGTCGAGCAGCGCGGCCTTGATCGGCGTCTGCTTGCCCTTCAGCGCCGCCGACAGTACCGCGGCGTTGAACTGGTTCGACAGCGGTTCCGGCCCCAGGCCCTTGAACAGGTCGTGCTGCTCCAGGGCCTCGGTCTTCCCCATGTCGACCAGGCCGAAGCGGCGGGTGTCGTTGAAGGTGATGCAGGTGCCGTCATCCAGCGTGAAGACCAGGTGGTCATGGGTGCCGAACGCCGTGCGCGGCTGGTCCTCGATATACATCCGGCCGGACATGCCGAGATGGGCGATCAGCGTCTCGCCGCCGTCGAGATCGACCAGGATGTACTTGGCCCGGCGCCGCACCCGCTCGATCGTCCGGCCGGTCAGGCGTTCGGCCAGGCCCGCGGGGAACGGGCGGCGCAGGTCCGGGCGGCGCACCAGGGTTTCGGCGACGCGGCGGCCGGTCAGGCGGGGGCTCAACCCCCGGACGACGGTTTCGACCTCGGGAAGCTCGGGCATGGACGCCTATGATGTAGGGGCAAGCATCTGATACGAATCCTACGCCTTGGGGCGGAGGGCGTCGAGGCTGTAGAACACCAGCCCGGCCCAGATCAGGCCGAAGGTGATGCCCTGGACCCAGGTGAAGGGTTCCCGCCACACGGTCAGCGCCAGCAGGAACTGCAGGGTCGGGGCCAGGTACTGCATGAAGCCGAGCGTCGACAGTTTCAGCCGCCGGGCGGCGATGGCGAACAGCAGCAGCGGTACCGCGGTCAGCGGCCCGAAGCCGATCAGCAGCAGATCGGTGGTCCAGCTGTCGCCGTAACTCGAATGCCCGGTCATGCCGAGCCAGACCATGTAGCCCAGCGCGAAGGGCGCCACGATCCCGGTCTCCACCGTCAGGCCGGTCAGGCTCTCCACCGGCGCGCGCTTGCGCACCAGGCCGTAGAGCGCGAAGGAAATGCCCAGCGACAGGGCGACCCAGGGCGGATGGCCGAGCGTCACGGCCTGGTTCAGCACGCCCAGCGCCGCCAGCGCCACCGCGATCGCCTGGAAGCGCGACAGCCGCTCCTTGAGGACCAGCACGCCCAGCGCGACGTTCAGCAGGGGGTTGATGTAATAGCCGAGGCTGGCTTCCAGCACCCGCCCCTCGGCCACCGCCCAGATGTAGATCGACCAGTTGACGGTGATCAGCACGGTCGACACGGTCAGGGCAAGTCGCGTCTTCGGGTTGCGGATGGCGGATTTCAATTCCCCCCATCGTCGCAGCACGGCAAGGAAGGCAAGGCAGACCACCAGCGACCAGAAAACCCGCTGGGCCAGCACTTCCCACAGCGGTATTTCCGCGACGGCCTTGAAGTAGAGGGGGGCGATCCCCCAGATGAAATAGGCGGACAGTCCCGCCAGGATGCCCATGCGGGCACCCTGCGGGGCGCCCGATCCCTGAAGCGCCGTATTTTGGTTCTGCATTACCGCGGGTTTTTACGGGGAAACCGTTGCGGCCGCCAAGGGGCAAACATATATAGAGGCCAACTTGGGTTATTCCGGTCCGGAAGAGCCCGGCGACATTGGATTAAGACCTGGAAGGGGAAGGGTTTCGGCGCCGTAAGGGCCTTGTCCTTCTGCCGCAGACACAGAGGAAGACCATGGCAAAAGTTATCGGTATCGATCTGGGCACGACCAACAGCTGCGTCGCGATCATGGAGGGCAAGCAGCCCAAGGTGATCGAGAACGCCGAAGGCGGCCGCACCACCCCGTCGATGGTCGCGTTCAGCGCCGACGGCGAGCGGCTCGTCGGCCAGGCTGCCAAGCGCCAGGCGGTGACCAACCCGGAAAACACCCTGTTCGCGGTCAAGCGCCTGATCGGCCGGCCGTTCAACGACCCGGCGACCGAGAAGTACAAGTCGATGGTCCCCTACAAGGTCGTCAAGGGTGACAACAACGACGCCTGGGTCGAGGCCGGCGCGAAGAAGTATTCGCCGTCCCAGATCTCGGCCTTCATCCTGCAGAAGATGAAGGAAACCGCCGAAAGCTATCTCGGCGAGACCGTGACGCAGGCCGTCATCACCGTTCCCGCGTACTTCAACGACGCCCAGCGCCAGGCGACCAAGGACGCCGGCCGCATCGCGGGCCTCGAAGTGCTGCGCATCATCAACGAGCCGACCGCCGCGGCGCTGGCCTATGGCCTGGACAAGCAGGACGGCAAGACCATCGCGGTCTACGACTTGGGCGGCGGCACGTTCGACGTGTCGGTCCTGGAGATCGGCGACGGCGTGTTCGAGGTGAAGTCGACCAACGGCGACACGCTGCTCGGCGGTGAGGACTTCGACCTGCGGATCGTCGATTACCTGGCCGCCGAGTTCAAGAAGGACCAGGGCATCGACCTCAAGAACGACCGCCTGGCCCTGCAGCGGCTGAAGGAAGCCGCCGAGAAGGCGAAGATCGAGCTGTCGTCGTCGATGCAGACCGAGATCAATCTGCCGTTCATCACGGCCGACCAGTCCGGTCCGAAGCATCTGACGATGAAGCTGACCCGCGCCAAGCTCGAGCAGCTGGTCGACGACCTGATCGAACGCACCATCGCCCCCTGCAAGCAGGCGCTGAAGGATGCGGGCATCTCGGCCGGCGACATCTCGGAAGTCGTCCTCGTCGGCGGCATGACCCGCATGCCGCGCGTGATCGAGCGGGTGAAGGAGCTGTTCGGCCGCGAGCCGCATAAGGGCGTCAACCCGGACGAGGTCGTCGCCATCGGCGCCGCGATCCAGGCCGGCGTGCTGAAGGGCGAGGTCAAGGACGTCCTGCTGCTCGACGTGACCCCGCTGTCGCTCGGCATCGAGACGCTGGGCGGCGTGTTCACCCGCCTGATCGACCGCAACACGACGATCCCGACGAAGAAGAGCCAGACCTTCTCGACCGCCGAGGACGGCCAGACCGCGGTGACCATCCGCGTGTTCCAGGGCGAGCGCGAGATGGCCGCGGACAACAAGATCCTCGGCCAGTTCGACCTGGTCGGCCTGCCGGCCGCGCCGCGCGGGGTGCCGCAGATCGAGGTCACCTTCGACATCGACGCCAACGGCATCGTCCATGTGTCGGCCAAGGACAAGGGCACCGGCAAGGAGCAGCAGATCCGTATCCAGGCCTCGGGCGGGCTGTCGGAAGCCGACATCCAGCGCATGGTCAAGGAAGCGGAGGAGCATGCCTCCGACGACAAGCAGAAGCGTGAGCTGGCCGAAGCCCGCAACCAGGGCGAGGCGCTGATCCACCAGACCGAGAAGACCATCAAGGATCTCGGCGACAAGGCCCCGGCCGGTGAGAAGTCGGCGGCCGAGACCGCGATCACCGCGCTGCGCGAGAAGCTGACCGGCGAAGATCCGGAAGGCATCAAGTCGGCCACCGAGGCGCTGGCCCAGGTGTCGATGAAGCTCGGCGAGGCGCTCTACAAGGCGCAGCAGGGCGACCCCGCCGCGGCCGGCCCGGATGCCGGCGGTCCGCAGGCGGGCGCCCCGAAGTCGGACGACGGCATCGTCGACGCCGATTTCGAGGAAGTGAAGGACGACAAGAACAAGAAGTCCGCGTGAAGCTAGCCGCGGCTTGAGCGATCCGGCCCGTCACCGTCACAGGTGACGGGCCGTTTGCATCGAGTCGCCCTGCCGGGGTAGAACGCCGCGATGGCGAAGCAAGACTACTACGAACTGCTGGGCGTTCAGCGCGGCAGCTCGGCCGATGAACTGAAGAAGGCGTATCGCAAGCTGGCGATGCAGTATCACCCGGACCGCAATCCGGGCGATCAGGAAGCCGAGCGCAAGTTCAAGGAAATCAACGAAGCCTACGAGATCCTGAAGGACGACCAGAAGCGGGCGGCCTACGACCAGTTCGGCCATGCCGCCTTCGAGGGCGGCGCGGGCCGCGGTCCCGGCGACTTCGATTTCTCGGGCTCGTTCTCCGATATCTTCGAAAGCTTCTTCGGCGACATCATGGGCGGCGGCGGCCGGCGCGGTGGCGGCGGCCCGTCGGGCGCCCAGCGCGGCGCCGATCTGCGCTACAACCTGGAAGTGACGCTCGAGGAAGCCTTCTCGGGCAAGCAGGCCAAGATCAAGGTGCCGACCGCGGTGCCCTGCGAAGGCTGCAACGGTTCGGGCGCCGCGGCGAACTCGAAGCCGGTGGCCTGCCCGACCTGCCAGGGCCGCGGCAAGGTGCGCGCCCAGCAGGGTTTCTTCACGATCGAGCGGACCTGCCCGTCCTGCAACGGCGCCGGCCGGATCATCGAGAATCCCTGCAAGGAATGCGGCGGCGCCGGCCAGGTGCATCGCGAGAAGACGCTGCAGGTCCAGATCCCGCCGGGTGTCGAGGACGGCACGCGCATCCGCGTCTCCGGCGAGGGCGAGGCCGGCTTCCGCGGCGGCCCGCCCGGCGATCTCTACATCTTCCTGTCGGTCGCGCCGCATCGCCTGTTCAAGCGCGAAGGCATGCATCTCTACTGCCGCGTGCCGTTCAAGATGACCACCGCCTCGCTGGGCGGCATCATCGAGGTGCCGACGATCGACGGCGGCCGGGCCAAGGTGACGATCCCGCCGGGTACCCAGACCGGCAAGCAGTTTCGCCTGAAGGGCAAGGGCATGCCGGCCCTGCAGGGCGCCGGCACCGGCGATCTCTACGTGCTCGCCAATGTCGAGACGCCGGTCAACCTGACCAAGCGCCAGCGCGAGCTGCTCGAGGAATTCGATGCCGCCGGCGGCGACGAGACCTCGCCCGAGACCTCGGGCTTCTTCGCCCGCGTCAAGGAGATGTGGGACGGCATGAAGGGCTGATCGGGCGTTGCGCTCAATCCGTTTCAGGGGCGGGCATGTCGATGCCCGCCTCTTTTACTTTCAGGATTTCGGAAAAAGGCGAACGCCTGACAGGCCTTCGAAATGCCGGTCGCAGGTGATGAGATCGGCATTGTGGGCCAGGGCCGTGGCGTAGACGATCGCGTCCGCCGTCGCGAGTTTGTGTTTGGCGCAGAGCTCGGCAGCCGATAAGGCCGCAGCCGTCGTCAGATCGGCGACGACGCATGTTCGGGTGAAGGCGATGACGGAATCGGCTTTGTCCTCGCCCACCTCGCGCGTCAGCCATTTTGCCAGTTCGAGCTGCACGATGGTCGGTACCAGCCATTGGTCGCCGTCCGGCAGTCTGGCGGCAAGGGCTTTGCCGACGGACGAACCGATCAACCATTCTATCCAGGCGGAGGTATCGACCAGCGTCATCAGCGACGGTCGTTCCTGTCGCGGTAGTCTTCCGCCCGCGCCCCGCGGGCGAAACCCGCCAGTTCCTCGCGCCTGGGTACCGGTACCAGCAGAACGCCTTCACCCTTTGGCACGAACGCGAACTCCTGGCCCGCACGCCACTGCTTGGCCGCCCTGACTTCCTTTGGGATGGAAATCTGAAATTTGGCGGAAAGCCTGGTCGTATTGCCTGCACTCATTACCGACCTCCGGTCGATGCTATCCGCGTAAGATATGCCGCCTCGGTGCGGCGGTAAACCACCGCCTGCCCATTGCTGGTCAGGGCAGAAGCCCGCCTGCCCTCAGGTCGGCCAGGATCGCCAGCATGGCGTCGCCGCTATCGACGCGGAGGCCCCAGCCCAAGGCGCGGGCGCGGTCGAGCGATGAGACGTCGTCCCAGGTGACGCCGAACAGGCCGTCGCCGTAGCGCCAGTCCACCAGCCGGTCCAGCGGCAGCGGGGCCAGCCCGCGGCGTTGCCGGGCGCGGTCCCACAGCTGCGCCAGGACCGGCATGCGCTCAGCCAGCGGGCCGTCGGTTGCGGGCGGGCCCGGTTCCATGTCGAAGAAGGCGGCGATCCGCGGCCACAGGTCGCACCAGCGGAAGACGTCGCCGTTGGTCAGGTTGATGTCCTGGCCGGCGCAGGCCGGCGTGGTCGCCGCCCAGATCAGCCCGCGGGCCAGCAGGCCGGCGGTGGTCGCCTGCGAGCGCTTGGCGAAATTCGCCGGCCCGCCGGGAAAGGCCAGCGGCAATCCGGCCTCGCGCAATATCGTTGCATAGACGCCGATCAGGGTCGCGAGGCTGTTGCCGCTGCCGCCGGCCGCACCCCAGACTGTGTGGGGACGCAGGGTCGACCAGCTCCAGCCGCGGCCCCGGGCGCGGCGGGCCATCAGATCATGCTGGTCGAAATAGAACAGCGGCCCGGGACCGCGGGCGTCGTCCTCCCGCGCCGGGACGGGATAGGGGCCGCGATGACAGCCATACCACTTGGTGCCGTGGACCAGCCCGACATGCGCAAGCCTCGCGCCCGGCAGGTCGAGCGCGTCCAGCAGGTTTTCCAGCAGGCGACGGTTCAGCTCGGTTTCGGTTTGCGGGTCCGCGGCGGCGACCTTGGCGGTCACGAAGGCATGGGTGACGCGCGGCCAGACGTCGCGCGCGCGCGACAGCGCCGCACGGTCGAGCAGGTCGAGCGCGAGATGGTGCAGCCCGGCCGGCCCGGCCGCGCGGCGCGAGACCCCGATCACCTCCCAGCCGCCATCGGCGGCAAGCTGGCGGGCCAGCCCCTCGCCGACCACGCCGCTGTCGCCGACGATCAGGGCGATGCGGCTCATGACGCCTGGCGCCGCTGCTTGGCGGCGCGGCAGTCGACCATGCCCGGCAGGTCGCGCGGGTCGCGGCCCGGTTCGAGGATGCGCGACTTCTGCAGCTTCTGCGTCGCGGTGAGCGGCAGGCTGTCGCGGAACAGGACCCAGCCCGGCGCCTTGAAATAGGCAAGCCGTGCCAGGGCGTGGGCGACCAGCACCTCGGCCAGCGCCGCATCCGCCGCCGCGCCGGCCCGCGGCACGACGCAGGCCAGCACCTCCTCCTCGCGCAACGGATCGGGCAGGGGGATGACCGCGACCTCGGCCACGGCCGGATGCTGGCGCAGGCAGGCCTCGACCTCGGCGGCGGCGATGTTCTGCCCGCTGCGCCGGATCATGTGTTTCTTGCGGTCGACGAAATGGTACAGGCCGCAGGCGTCGCGGCGAGCGATGTCGCCGGTATGGAACCAGCCGCCGCGCCAGGCGGTCTCGGTCGTCGCCTCGTCGCGCCAATAGCCGCGGAACAGGCCGCGCCGCGGATCGGCGCCATCGGCGCGGCGCAGCACCAGCTCGCCCTCCGCCCCGTCGGGCAGCGGACGGTCGTCCTCGTCGACGATGGCAAGCTCGATGCCCGGCAGCGGCCGGCCGAAGGTCCTGCTATCAATGCGGCGCGGCTCGATATTGGCGCCGGCGGCAATGCCGACCTCGGACA
The DNA here is from genome assembly GCA_023433835.1 of Pseudomonadota bacterium. Lineage (GTDB taxonomy): Bacteria > Pseudomonadota > Alphaproteobacteria > Ferrovibrionales > Ferrovibrionaceae > JAFKFH01. Next base: position 25,845 of record JAEYTW010000148.1, read on the forward strand.
TCCCCCAGACCTCGACCATCGGAAAGCCGAAACGGGCCTCGAAGGCGGCATGCTGGTCGGGGTCGAGCCCGGCGCCGACGCCGAAGCGCACGCGGTGGGCGCGCTCGTCCGGATCGGGGCTCGCGGCCAGCAGCACCGGCGCGACGATGCCGAGGTAATGGACGATCGTCGCCCGCGTGGCGACGAGGTCGCGCCACCAGCGGCCGGGATGGAAGCGGTCGGGGAAGATCATCGCGTTGCGCGACAGGATCATCGCCGGGTTCGAGATGCCCAGGCTGTTGGCGTAGAACAGCGGCAGCGGATTGTAGAGGCGCTCGGCGCCCTCCCGCACCGCCATCGCCCCGCCGGCGGCGAGATAGCGGCGGCCGGCGAAATGGAAATAGTCGTTGCCCAGCATGCAGCCCTTGGGCAGGCCGGTGGTGCCCGAGGTATAGAGCAGGGCACCGATGCTGCCGGCCCCCGGCGCGCCGCCCGCCGCGGCCCGCGCCGCCCGCGGCAGGGTGTCGGCGAAGGCCTCGACGCCAACCACCGGCACCGGCGCGACGGCGCGCAACCCCGCCACCCGATGATCCAGCGCCACGACCAGGTCGCTCTGCGAATGGCCGAACAGATAGGCCAGGTCGTCGTGGCGATAGTCCGGATTGACCGGCACGACGCAGGCGCCCAGCCGGTTCAGGGCCAGGAAATGCGCCATGAACGCCGGCCGGTTCTCCAGCAGCAGGGCGACGCGATGGCCATGGCCCCAGCCTCGGGCCGCATAGGTGTCGATCAGGCCCTGGACGATGCCGGCGAGCGTGCCATAGCTCCATTCCAGCCCGTCCGGGTCATAGGCGCGTCCGGGCATCGGCGGTACGACGACGCAGGGCAGATGCCCGGCGCCGGCGGCCACCGCCTCGAATGCATGCGCCAGCGTGCGGTCGTCAGCCATCGACCGGCCGGAAGGCGACGGCGTCGGGCGCATCGCCGGCCGCAAAGGCCGGGCGCACCCTCATGCCGATCCGCAATGCCGCCGGATCGGCCGCGACGTTGGTGACAAGCCGCACGCCGGGCGCATCGGCGAATTCGACCAGGGCCACGACATAGGGCAGACGGTCGGCATAGGCCGGGTCGAAGGCATGGCGCACGGCGGTCCAGGAGAAGATCTCGCCCTCGCCCTCCACCTCCTGCCAGCCGATGTCGCCGCTGCCGCAATGCGGGCAGCGCTTCATCGGATACCAATGGAACCGGCCGCAGGCCGCGCAGCGGGGAAAGGCCAGGGCCTGACGTCCCAGGGCGGCGAAGAAACCGTCGAATTCGGGCGGATGCTGCGGCATCGTCATGCCCTCCCCAGCAGCAGCACGCCGTAATCGGGCACCGACAGGCCGGTAACCAGCCCGATCTCGGCATCGGGCACCTGGGCCGCGCCCGCCTCGCCGCGGATCTGGCGCACGGCCTCGATCACGTGCTCGGCGCCCAGGAGGTAGCTGTAGCCGAGCATGCCGCCATGGGTGTTGATCGGCAGGCCGCCATCGACGGTGATGCCCCGCTCGCGCACGAAGGCACCGCCCTCGCCCGGGCCGCAGAACCCCATGCCCTCGATCTGCATCAGGCAGGAGATGGTGAAGCAGTCGTAGATCTCGGCGAAATCGACGTCGTCATGGGTGATGCCGGCCTGGGCCAGCGCCCGCCGGGTTGCGGCGGCGGCGCCGGGGATGCGCAGCAATTCGGCGCGCTGGGTGAAGATGTCGTCGCCCGAGATCGCCTCGCTGGCGTAGCCCGACCCCAGCACCCGGACCGGCTTGGCCCGCAGGTCGCGGGCCCGTTCCATGGTGGTGACGACGAAGGCGCAGACGCCATCCGAGATCAGGCAGCAATCGGCCTCGCGCAGCGGGTCGGAAATCGGGCGCGAGGCGTAGTAGCCGGCCATGTCCAGCGGCCGCGCCTTCTGCCCGCGGCCGTTCAGCATCGCATTGGCCCGCTGGCCGACCGCGATGGCGGCGAGGTCGGCGTCGGTCGTGCCGTAATCGTGCATGTAGCGTTGGGCCCACAGCGCGAAATAGGAAGGCTGGCCGTTGAAGCCGTAGGGCTTCTCGAATGCCTTCTTGGCCGGGTAGAGGTCGTGGAAGCCGTAGGGGCCGGAGACGCGCGAGCCCCAGTCGACCCCGAAATAGCACAGCACCGTCTCGGCCAGGCCGGCCTCGATCGCGGCGGCGGCCACCATCGGGGCGCAGACGATGCCGGTGCCGCCGTAGGAGATGCCGCCGTCATAGGCGCGCTCGATGCCGAACTGGGCGGCGATGTATTCGTGCGGCGCGGTGGCCGGCATGATCAGCGCGTCGGTGACGATGCCGTCGACGTCACGGCCGGTGAGGCCGGCATCGGCCAGCGCGTCGCCGACCGCCGTCACGGTCAGCGTGCGGATATCGTGGGCCGAGCGGCGCGCCGGCGGCGTCTCGCCGATGCCGACGATGGCGATCTCCTTCTTCATGCCTTGTACTGCTCCATCAAAAATGAGACCCGCCGACGCCTCGAAGCCCCGGCGGGCACAGGGTTTTATTCCGGGAACTTCTGGGTATAGGTCGATTGCGGCTCGTACTTGGCGACCAGCGCCTGGTAGCGGTCCATGAACTCGGCGACATTGGCGTCGGTGCGGGCCTGGCGCACCTTGATCCATTCGGCCTTCAGCCCGTCGAAATCGGCGGCCTTCTTCCAGGCCTCGACCTCGGCCGGGGTGAAGCGGTAGAACTTGACCTTCAGCTGCTCGGCGGTCTTGACCGAGGCGGCGTCGCCCTGGGCGACGAAAGCGATCGACTTGGCCGGGAATTCGCGCCGCATCTTCGCGATCTCGTCCCTGGCCGCCTGGGGCAGGGCATCGTGCACGGTCTTGTTCATCGCCAGGCCGCAGGTGTAGTAGGTGCCGATGCCCGGGGCGATGATGGTCTTGGTGTATTGCAGCCAGTTCTCGGGCCCGGGCATCCACAGCGGCACGCCGACGTAACCCTCGATCGCGCCGGTCTGCAGGCCGGTGTAGATGTCGGTCGTCGCCATCGGCACCGGCACCATGCCGGCCGCCTTGTTGACGATCTTGCCGACGTCGCCATAGGCGCGGACCTTGAGGCCCTTCAGCTCGGCGGCATTGGCGATCGGCCTGTTGAGGCCGAGGATGGTGGCCGACGGCGCGTCGAAGGCCAGCGCCACGACGTTCTGCTTGGTGTATTCGCGGCGCAGCGGCTCGTAGCTGTCGTAGAGTTCGGCCAGCGCGGCCGAGACCGCGTCGCCCTTCTCGGCGACGAAGGGCAGCTCGGCCATCGAGGTCAGCGGCAGCAGCGCCGGCGTGTAGCCGGTGCAGAAATAGCCGACGTCGGCGATGCCCTTGCCGATGCCCTGCAACTGGTCGGCCGCCTTCATCAGCGCCGCCATGTACATCTTGTCCTTGACCTTGACGGCGCCGTTGGTGCGCTTGGACAGCTCGTCGAGATAGGCTTCGTACTGCAGGTTCGAGCTCGACCCCTGCGCGACGTAGGTCGAATAGACCAGCTCGGTCGCGGCGAGGCCCGGTCCCGCCGCGGCGATGCCCGCGGCGACCAGCCCGGCGCCCAATGTCCGTTTCAGCATCTTCATCGTTCTTCCTCCCATTATTGCGGCTCGGGGTCGGCCGCGATTCAGCGCATCAGCCGCGGCAGCAGCAGCGAGATCTCGGGGACCGCGACCAGCAGGATCAGCGTGATCAGCTCGAGCACCACGAAGAAGCCGGCGCCGCGGAAGACCGACGAGATCGGTATCCGCGGGTCGATCGCCTTGATCACGAAGACGTTGACCCCCAGCGGCGGCGTGATGTTGGCCAGCTCGCTCATCTTGACGACGATGATGCCGAACCAGACGGGGTCGTAGCCCAGCGCCGTGATCGTCGGGAACACGATCGGCAGCGTGATCAGGCACATCGAGATCGGCTCGAGGAACATGCCCAGCGGGATGTAGATGGCCAGGATGCAGGCCAGAATCGCCCAGCGCGGCCAGTCCGAGCCGGCGATCAGCTGCGCCGTGGCGCGCGCGATGCCCGACAGCGCGACGTACTGGCCGAACAGCCCGGCGCCGATCAGGATCAGGAAGATCATCGCGCAGCTCGCCGCCGCCTCGCGGCTGCCGGCCAGCAGAGCCGGGCCGTCGAAGCCGCGCCTGATCAGCACCAGGACGAAGGCGGTGACGGTGCCGATCGCGGCCGCCTCGGTCGCGGTGAACAGCCCGCCGTAGATGCCGCCGATGATCACGCCGAACAGCACGGCGACGCCCCAGCCGTCGCGCAGGCCGGCCAGCCGCTCGCGCCACGGCGTGCGCACCGGGTTGGTCGGCATCAGGTCGGGGCGAAGCCAGGCCAGCACATAGAGTCCGGCGCAAAACACCAGCGCGGTCATGATGCCCGGCAGGATGCCGGCGACCAGCAGCTGGCCGATGTCGGTCTGGGTGATGATGCCGTAGACGACCAGCATGATGCTGGGCGGGATCATGATGCCGAGCAGGCCGGCCGAGGCGATGGTGCCGGCGGCGACCGCGCGGTCGTAGCCGAAGCGGCGCATCTCGCCCATCGCGATCTTGCCGACCGCGGCCGAGGTCGCGACGCTCGAGCCCGAGGTGGCGGCGAAGGCGGCGCAGGCGAACACCGTCGCCATCGCCAGCCCCCCGCGCAGATGGCCGACGAAGCGGTTGGCCATCTGGTAGGCCTTCTCGCTGACCCCGGCCTGGGTGGCGAAGGCGCCCATCAGGATGAACAGCGGGATGGTCATCAGCGCGATGTCCGTGACCTTGGCGAAGGGCATGGTGCCCAGCGCGGTCATGGCGACGGGAAAGCCGCGCAGCGCGACCAGGCCGCAGAAGGCCGAGACCAGCAGGACGATGGCGATCGGCAGGCCGATGGCGATGCCCAGGACGAAGATGGCGGCGACGATCAGATGAGGCAGCATGGTTACACCGTCGCCTGCGGGAAGTCGTCGCCCAGCCCGTCCTCGGGCCGCCGCCCGGCCAGCACCAGCAGCGAATGCCAGGCCTGCACCGCGAACTGCAGCGACAACAGGCCCAGCCCCAGCGCGACGATCGCCTTGATCGGCCACAGCGGGAACTGGATCGTGCCGAACTGGAATTCCTGGTCGGCGTAGCTGTCCCAGGCGCCGCGCGCCGTGCTGTCGGTCAGGACGATGCCGATGCCGAGGCAGACCAGCAGGGAGATGACGTCGGCCAGCCGGCGCAGGCGCGGCGGAAACATGGTCACCAGCACCTCGATCGCGACATGGCCGCGCAGCGCCTGGGTATGGCCCAGCGCCAGGAACACCAGCATCGCCAGGAGGATGCCGCCGGCCTCGGCGGCGCCGACCAGGGCGAAGCCGGCCGCCCGGGCGACGACGTCGGCGGTGACGACCAGCGCCAGCAGGATCAGCGCGATGCCGCCGCCATGGCCGGCCAGGCCGTTGGCGCGGGTGATCGGGTCAGCGGGCATCGGCGGTCTCCTCCTTCGTGGCGGGCGCCAGGTCGCCGCGCCGGCGCAGCATCTCGACGACGCGGGCGCGCAGCAGGTATTTCTGCACCTTGCCGCTGGGCGTCATGGGAAAGTCTTCCAGTTCGACGAGATATTCGGGAAGGAACTGGCGGGCCAGCTGCAGGCCTTCCAGATGGTCGCGCATGGCGGCGAAGTCGAACCGGCTGCCCGGCCGCAGCACGACCGCGGCGCAGGCCTTTTCCTGAAAGCGCGGATCGGGCACGGCAACGACCGCCACGGCGGCCAGCGCCGGATGGCGGTGCAGCAGGTCCTCGACCTCCAGGATCGGGATGTTCTCGCCGCCGCGGATGACGATGTCCTTGGTGCGCCCGGAGATGCGGATGTTGCCGCCGCCGGCGGCACGCGCCCGGTCGCCGGTGTGGAACCAGCCGTCGGCGTCGAACAGCGCGGCGGTGATCGCCGGCCGCTTGTAGTAGCCGGCAAACATCGTCGGCCCGCGGCCGAGCACGTTGCCTTCCTCGCCGGGCGCTGCGTCGCGGCCGTCGTCGTCGACCAGGCGGACCTCGTTGCCGGGCAGCACCCGGCCGTCCGCCTCGGCCGCGGCAGCGGGCGGGGCGGCGCGGTGCGTGACCGTCATCAGCCCCAGCTCGGTCATGCCCCAGCCGGTGGCGACGGTGCAGCCCAGCCGCCGCTGCGCCTCGGCCAGCAGCGAGCGCGGGATCGGCGCGCCCGAGCACAGGAAGGTCCGCAGCGATCCGCCGGCGATGCCGGCATCCTCGGCCCCGGCCAGGTCCTGCAGAAACGGCGTGGCCCCCATGGTGAAGGTGACGCGCTCGCGCGCGATCAGCGCCAGGGCCTCGGCCGCGTTCCAGCGTTCCATCAGCACGACCGCGCCGCCGATCATCACCGGCAGCTGGCCGCCATAGACGAAACCGGTCTGATGGCCGAAGGTCGATGCCATCAGCACGACGTCGTCGGGGCCGAGCCGCCGGTCGGCCACCAGGCCCACCAGCGGGCAGAGATTGGTGTTGGCCGTGTGCATCACCCCCTTGGGCTCGCCGGTCGTGCCCGAGGTGAAGACGATCTCGGCGACATGGTCGGGCCGCGACACCGCCGGCGGCGGGGTGGCGGGCCCCAGCAGATCGTCGAAGGCGATCATCCCGGCCGGTGCCTCGCCCGCCACCACCAGGTGGCGCAGCGACGGAATCCCGGCGGCCACGTCGCGCAGCATCGTGGCATGGTCGAAGCCGCGGAAGGTCGCCGGCACGATGGCCACCTTCGGCTCGACCAGCCCCAGCATCAGCCGCAATTCGCGATGGCGATAGATATGGGGCAGCGGCGTGCAGACGGCGCCCAGCCGGGCCAGCGCATATTCCAGCAGCGGGAAATGCCGCCAGTTCGGCAGCTGCACCGCGACGACGTCCCCCGGCCCGACGCCGAGCGCGGCGAGGTTGCCGGCCAGCCGTGCCGACAACGCCAGTGCCTCGCCATAGGTGACGCGGCCGGCGACGTCGACGATCAGCGTGCGGTCGGGATGGCGCCCGGCGGCGTCGACCAGCATGTCGTGCACGGTGCGGCCGGGCCAGTAGCCGGCGGCGGTGTTGGCGGCGACGACGTCGGCTGCGAAGGCAGGCCTGGCCAGGTCGTCGGTCACGCGATGCGGACCTTGGAAGGCAAAGGCATTTTTTCCATCCCCGGCGCGGCGGCCCGCTGTCGGGGCCGCCTTGTTCTTGCGTATCGTTATTTAGATGAATATATGTTCATATTAATTGACGGTCAAGGCGGTTCGGGCGATTGAAAGAACGGCCGCCGCGGCCATCAAACGAATCGGCGACGCAGGGAAGAAGGTGGACGGTATGCAGCAGGCAGTGGCAGGGCGGCGCGCGCTGGTCAGCGGGGCCACGTCGGGTATCGGCGCCGCGATCGTCAGGCGGCTGGCGCGCGACGGCGCGCGGGTGGTCGCGCTCGGCCGGCGCGGCGAACGGC
>JAEYTW010000153.1 GCA_023433835.1 Pseudomonadota bacterium
ATGCCGGACAACAGCGGTCGCGCCTCGCCGGGGCCGCGATAGGGACCGTCGACCGCGACGACCAGCAGGTCGGCCTCGGCAAAGGTCAGCTCGGCCGGCGGGTGGACATAGGTGAAGCTGACCCGCAGGTCCGGCGCGCGGCGGCGCAGCTGGGCCAGCGCCGGCAGGATCAGCCGGGTCGCCACCGAAGGCAGAGTGGCGATGGTGAGCGGCCCGCCTTCCGAACCTTGCGCGAAGCGTGCCGCCGCCTCGGCAATCGCGGCGAAGGCGGCGGTCAGTTCCCCGGCCAGCTCGCGCGCGCCCTCGACCGGCGACAGGCTGCGCCCGGTGCGTTCGAACAGCCGGCGGCCCAGATCCTGTTCGAGCCGGCGCAACTGCTGGCTGATCGCGCCGGGCGTGACATGCAGGTCGGCGGCGGCCTGGTTGACGCCGCCGCAGCGGATCATCGCCTCGAAGGCGCGCAGGGCGGTAAGGGTGGCGAGCTGCTTCATCGTTTTAGTCCAGCTAAACTATATAGAGAAATCAAATGATTTGTGACCGACCGGCGGATCGCGGAAGAGTTGCCCGGCGGCAATCACGCCGGACAGGGAAGACAAAGATGATCGTCAGGACATTGCAGGAAATCGCCGGTACCGAGCGCGACGTGAACTGGGGCAACGGCCAGAGCCGCCGGTTCCTGGTCGAGAAGGACGGCATGGGTTTCGCCTTCATGGAAACCCTGATCCTCGCCGGCACCGATACCTTCATCCAGTACCGCAATCATCTCGAGGCCTGCTACTGCATCGAAGGCGAGGGCGAGATCGAGGATGCCGCGGGCCGCAAATACCCGATCCGGCGCGGCACGCTCTATGCCCTCGACCAGCACGACGCCCATCACCTGCGCGCCTCGACCGACCTGCGGCTGATCAGCGTGTTCAATCCGCCGATCCGCGGCGACGAACGCCATGACCTCGGCGGCTCGGAAACCTCGTCCTACTGACATGACCAAGGCCCCGCCCGTCACGGCAGAAGAACTCGAACGCGCGCGGGCGCGGGCCGAGGCGCTGCGCAAGATTATCGAGGAGTACGCGCGTTGCACGCGGCCGACCTGACCGCCGTTGCCGCGCGCGATGCGATCGCGTGCGGCGAGCTCGACCCCCTCGACTATGTCGACGCGCTGCTCGAGCGCATCGCGGCGCTCGATGGCCGGCTCAATGCTTTCATCGACGTCGGTGCCGATGCCGCGCGCGCCGCGGCCCGGCGCCTGCGCGGCACCAGGCCGAACGGGCCGCTGTTCGGCGTGCCGTTCGGCATCAAGGACAATATCGACCTGGCCGGCACGGCGACGACCTGCCATTCGCGGGTGATGGGACGCGAACCGGCAGCCAAGAATGCCGCCGTGGTCGATCGGTTGATCGCGGCCGGCGGCATTCCGCTCGGCAAGCTTTCATTGTCCGAGTTCGCGCTGGGCGGGCCGGATTTCACCGCGCCCTGGCCGCCGGCGCGCAATCCGTGGAACCCCGACTACATGCCGGGATCGTCGTCGACCGGCTCGGGCGTGGCGGTCGCCGCCCGCATGCTGCCGCTGGCGCTCGGCACCGATACCGGCGGCTCGATCCGCAGCCCGGCGATGATGAACGGGGTGGTCGGGCTGAAGCCGGGCTTCGGCCGCCTGCCGATGGATGGGATCTTCCCGCTGGCGCCCAGCATGGATTGCGTCGGGCCGCTGGCGCGCACCGTCGCCGACGTCGCGCTGGCCTATGCCTGCCTCGGCGGCGAAACCGCGCCGCCGGGCAGGCCGCGCATCGGCCTGCTCGACCATCTCTGGCGTGACGACCAGGTGCCGGATGCCGGGCTCGTCGCCGTGATCGACCGGGCCATCGCCGATCTCGGCGCCGACCTGCCGCGACGCACGGGGGCGCCGCTGCCGGTCGTCAATGCCGTGGCCTGGACCACGCTCTATCACGAAGCCTATGCGGTGCATCGCGCGATGCTGACGGCGCGCCCCGGCGACTACGGCGCGCCGCTGCGCGACCAGTTGCTGACCGGCAGGTTCGTCACCGACGACGACTATCGCCGGGCACAGGCCCTGCGGGCCGAGATCGCGGTCCAGCTCGATGCCGCCCTGGAGGGTCTTGATTGCCTGCTGACCGCCGTGTCGGGCCTGCCGCCGTGCCGCCTCGACGATGCCGCGGCGATCCGGGCGCTCGGCGCCGCCTCGGTGCGGCTGCTGTGCAACGTCACGGGCCATCCGGCGATCGCCTTGCCCGTGGGGCTCTCGGACGGCCTGCCGATCGGCATCCAGCTGATCGGACGAAAGGGCGCGGAAGGCGCGCTGCTGGCCGCGGCCGCCTGGGTCGAGGCCCGGATATCGGGCTGGTCGCCGGCGATGCGGCCCGCGCTGGCCGGCATGGCCGCCTGAACGGCCGGTCGTAGGCCGAAGGCGATAACCTCTACGCGCCGGGTCGGAAGGGCGTCCATGCCGTTCTGGCATAGCCGCTTATTCACCGTCGAACTGGCGGGAACGCGCCACCGCCGGCATTCTGGCCGAAATCAGCGAGGAGACGGCGATGATCGTCAGGATGTGGCGCGGTTCGGCCACGATGGGCCAGAACGCCCAGGCATATGAGGGCCATGTGACGGCGAAGGTATTCCCGGCGGTGCTGAAGCTGCCTGGCAATCTCGGCGTCCGGCTGCTGAAGCGCGCGGTCGAGGGCCGCATCGAGTTCCTCGCGGTGACCTACTGGGCATCCCTCGACGCCGTCAGGGCTTTCGCCGGCGAGGATGTGGGTGTCGCGGTGGTCGAGCCGGCGGCCCACGCGGTGCTGGCCGAATTCGACGACTTCGTCACCCATTACGAGGTCGCCTACGGCGCCGGCCCGGCCGGAACGAACTGACGCCGCCACCGTCGGCCGGGCCAACGACGACGATCAGACGTGAACGTCGCCATGGGCCATTTCACCCACCCGTTCGTCACGGCGCAGCACGCACCAGCCGAGCCAGGCATGGAATAGCGCCATCCCGGCCACGACGGCGGGGCCGGGGATCGGCCCCAGGGCGGCATTCTGGACGATTTCCCACAGCGACTGGACGAATTCGAAGCGCACGCCTTCCTGCTGCAGCTTGATCGACGAGATCTTGAGGATCCAGGCGGCCAGCAGGATCAGGAACAGGTAGCCGTAGTTGCGGCGCAGCCGGCGCGAGAAGGCGGTGGCGGTGGTGGTCAGGAAGACCGGCCGGCGCAGATCCTGGCCAAGCTGGCTGGACCAGTCGGTCGGCCTGGCCGCGCCCGGCGCGAAGACCGCCGAGAGGTAGTTGCGCTCGATCCGCCGCACGCGCACGCGATAGACGTCGAAAAAGCGATAGCGCCGCGCCTCGATCACCAGCAGCAGCAAGACCAGCACCATGGCAAACAACAGCACGCCGTGATGCGCGGCTGGCGTCGACAGCGAGACCGACAGCATCGCGGCGACCACGGTGATCGCCCAGTTCGTGGTGCGGTCCATCCGGTCGCGCCAGCCCGCCATCCGCCCGAGTTCGCCGCGATAGTAATGGGCGACGACGTTGACGAACTCGGTCGTGGAATGGGGCAGCGGTGGGTCGTCGGGCAGGTCCATTGCCGATGAACGCGGCAGAGGGCGGTTAAGGTCCGCCCAGGCTGGGATTGCGGCGCACATGGTCGGCGAGATGGTCGATCCACGCCCGGACCTGTGGCGGCAGGCCGGTGCGGGTGGTGAAGACCAGATGGACGATGCCGAGCAACCCCTGCCAGCCCGGGAAGACGCGGACCAGCGCCCCGCTGCGCAAGGCGTCGGCGCAGGCATGGTCGGGCAGCAGCGCCACGCCCAGGCCGGCCAGGGCGGCGGCGCGCAGCGCGGTGAAGTCGGCACAGGCGATGCGCGGTTCGTGGCTGATGCCGTGCTGGCGGCCGTCCGGGCCTTCCAGCGTCCAGGTCACCGGGCCGGCGGCGTCGTTCGAGCTGAGCGTCGGGAGGAGGTCCAGCCCGGCGATGTCCTGCTGATCGGCGATGGTGTTGGCCAAGGCGGGGCTGGCGATCAGGATGCGGCGGCTGCGCGCCAGGGTGCGCATGGTCAACGCGGCATCGGTTTCCAGCGTCACCCGCACCCGCATGGCGACGTCGATGCGCTCGGCGATCAGGTCGACGGCGCGATCGGTGGCGACGATGCGGACGTTGACCCGGGGATGGCGGCGCAGGAAATCGGGCATCGCCTCGGCAACCAGTTCCAGCAGGCCGGTCGGGCAGGCGAAGCGCACGATGCCGCGCGGGTCGGCCTGGGCCGCGGCGACCAGCGTCTCGGCCCGCTCGACCTCGGTCAGGGCCGCCCGGCAGCGGTCGTAATAGGCCCGGCCGATCTCGGTCACCTCGAAGCGGCGCGACGAACGTTCGATCAGGCGGGCGCCCAGCCGCCGTTCGAGCTGGGCGATGCGGCGGCTCAGCTTCGACTGCGGGAGGTGCACCGCGCGGCCGGCCGCGGCGAACCCGCCATGGGCAACCACCTCGCTGAAATAGAAGACGTCGTTGAGATCCTGCATGCGCGCCATCATCGTTCTATCAGTAGAACGCACAGTGCCATAATTGCCGCCTACAGACAGCAGCGTCCTGAAAATACCTTGATCTGCAGCGGCGCACTTCCGCGCCATCTCAAGGAGCAGACAGATGGGCAACAAGCTTGCGGCGAAGGTCGCGGTGGTCACCGGCGGCAGCACCGGCATCGGCCTGGGCATTGCCCGGCAGTTCGCGGCCGAGGGGGCGACGGTGTTCATCACCGGCCGCCGGCAGGCCGAGCTGGACGCCGCGGTCGCAAGCATCGGGCCGAATGCCGTCGGCGTGCGTTCGGACATCTCGCAGCTTGCCAATCTCGACCGGCTTTACGATGCGGTGCAGACCCGCACGTCGCAGATCGACATCCTGGTCGCCAATGCCGGCGGCGGCGAATTCGCCCCGCTGGGTGCCATCACCGAGGAACATTTCGACCGCACCTTCGCGATCAACGTCAAGGGCACGCTGTTCACCGTGCAGAAAGCCTTGCCGCTGCTGCGCGACGGCGCCGCGATCATCCTGACCTCGTCGACCGCGACGACGCGCGCGATCCCGGCCTTCAGCGTCTATGCGGCTACCAAGGCGGCGATCCGCAACTTCGCGCGGCACTGGATCCTGGACCTGAAGGATCGCCACATCCGCGTCAACGCGATCAGCCCCGGCCCGACCGCGACGCCGGGCCTGCAGGGGTTGGCGTCGACCGACGCGGAATGGCAGGCCCTCGAAGGCCAGCTCTCGGCCACGGTGCCGCTGGGCCGGCTGGGCCAGCCCGACGAAATCGGCCGGGCGGCGGTGTTCCTCGCCTCCGACGATGCCAGCTTCGTCAACGGCATCGAACTGTTCGTCGATGGCGGCATGGCTCAGATCTGAGCCAGCAGGGCATCCAGGCCGACGGTTTCGATCACGGGCGGCACGAACGGCCGCCCGTGGGCTGCGGTCAGGATGTGGGACGGCCACGTCCAGGTGGCCGTCCACCAGGTCCGGCCATCGCAAGTCATCGTCCCATCCCGCCAGAGCGGCAGTTCCGGCACGGTGATGCCGAGGCCGGCGGCCTTGACCACCGCCTCCTTGGCGGTCCAGCAGTGCAGCATTGCGGCGACCGGATCCCCGGCCGCCGCAATGCGGCG
>JAEYTW010000558.1 GCA_023433835.1 Pseudomonadota bacterium
GCGGCGGCCCGCCGGGGACGATGCCGCCAGCGGGCCGCATTCTGGCCCGGGACCGATCGGGGCCGCGCCTCAGCCACGATCAGCCGCCGTTTCGCTGGGCGCGCATCTCGGCCGCCTTCACCATGGCGGCGCTGACGAGTGAGCCGGCCTGCGCGGACGGCATCGTCTCGGGGTGCGACGTGATCGCCTCCCGGTTGCCCTCCGACGCGATCGCGTCCACCAGCGTGTGGCGGACCTTTTCGAGAGGCGTGCGCGCGGCGATGAAAGCAGCAGCTCGACCGGGCATCTTGGCAATGCTGCATGCCTCGTTCACAGCCGCCACATAGGCCACCCCCTCGTCGAACCCTTGGGGCTGCCGGGCAGCGGCTCGCCGGGCCGGCGGCCGGGCCGAGGCCTCGCGGCCTTCGTCTTCATCGTCCTGTTCATCCTCGCACTGACCGTCATCCCGGCAGGCGTCGGGCGTGGGGCAACCGTCGCAGGGTTTGAACTCGGCCGGATCGTCTTCCGGGTCATCGGCCGCCCGCGGGACCAGGGCTTTGCGAGAGACCTTGGCGCGGGCCGCCCGGTTCCCCGCAGGCGAGCGGGCCGGCGCGGTTGCCCGGATATCCTCGCGGAGCGCAACCAAGGCCTGATCGAAGCTGGCCACCTCGTCCGCCAGCCCGACCGAGACGGCCGCGGTGTCGTCGAAGCAATCGGCCTCGGTGCCGAGCACCGCATCAACGGTCATGCCGGTACGGTACTTCGCCACGTGCTCGGCGAACTTCAGCCGGCCGTCATCAACCGAGGCCTGAAAGCCGGCCATCGCTTCGGCGCTCAGTTCGGCATGCGACCAGCCGTCCACCTTGCGGGCGCCGGAGTAAATCGCGGTGAATTTGAGCCCCCAATCCTGGTCGAGCCCCGACATGTCCAGATGGATCAGCACGACGCCGATGGAGCCGACCGTTGCCATGCGCGGCACGAACACCCGATCGGCCGCGCAGGCAATGCCATAGCCGGCCGAGGCGGCCAGAGGGTTGGCGACGGCATAGACCGGCACGGCCTGGCGCACCGCGGCGATTCGGTCGGCGCAGTCCATCATGTTGGCGGCGTGGCCACCGGGCGTGTCCATGTCGAGCATGATCCCCTTGACCCGGGGATCGGTGCCCGCAGCCTCGGCGACCAGCGGCAATGTGTCGTAGGTCATCAGGTCGAGATAGCGGGTCCACCAGTCCGAGCGGGCCAGCAGCGGGCCGACAACTGAGATGATGGCGATGCCGTCCGGCGTCAGTCCGTACCAGCCCGCGCCGGCATCGATCGGCTCGGCATCGGCCATGGACGACAGGCGCTCGATCTGCGCATTGCGTTTGACCTGGGCAAACTCGGACAGCTCGCCACCGGCACCACCACCAGCGGCCGGGCGCTGGGCGTCGCCCATTTGCTGGCTCAGCCGCTGCATTTCAGCCTGCACCCTGAAGGGGTCTATATGCAGCTTTGTCGCGGCAAAATGACCCGCAACGAACGCGGCGCTGCGCTCAAGCGCGCCGGTAGCAAAGATCGTCGTCATCGTCTTGGTTCTCCCTGGTGGTGGCGCGTCACAACCCGGCCGCGCCTGGCGCGTCGAGATGCAACAGCGGCGGCGGGCTGGCGATGTCCCCCGAAAAGAACATGGTCCGCACCCGGTCGGCGTCGGCGTCGAATCGACCTGCCGCGATAATGCGACCCATCAGCGACGCGACCGCTTCATAGTCCGAGGCCCCGGCGCTGGGCACGGTCATCCCGTGAAGAGCGTAGGAGCCAATATCCACGCCCGAAGCCGCGCCGAGCTCGTCGACGATCGCCCGCCGCCGAGCAAGCAGGCCTTCCAATTCCGCCACCGACAGGTCGACCTTGCGGGCAACGTCGGCCAGCTCGGCAGTCAGCTTGCCCGCGCGCTCGACTGCATCCCGCGCACGCTGGGCGGCCTCGGCCTGGCCCGCTGCGGCCAAGCGGCGGTCGATTTCGTTCAAGGCTTCCGTGGCGCGCTCGATAGCCAGCCTCGATGCGGCAACGATCTTGTCGGCGGCGGCGATTTCGGCCTCGGTGCCGAGCAACGCCCGCTGCCGATGGTCGATCGCGGCGGCTTCGTCGCGGCGTGCATCCGCGATACAGGCCTCGGCCTCGCCCCGCAGCTTCTGCAGGTCGGCCGAGGTCTTTATGGCGGTCCGCCCCGACAGCTTCTTGATAAGGCCGGCGAAGGTGTCGGCGAACGTCATTGCCCGCCCCGCTGATAGGCTTCCAGCGCCGCCGCCACGAGACCGCCCGGCCGATCGGTGGAAGCGTGGGCCTCGGCTGTCCCGTGATGCTCGGCCTGGGCGGCAAGCATCGAATCCCGTTTGGCCTCGGCCGCAGCGATGAGCGCGCCCTTGGTTGCCTGCGGGGTGTCATCCGGCCCGGTGGAGCCAGGGGCAGGCCGCAGACCGCCGGCCGGCGGCAGTCCGTAAGCTGCCCGGGCCGCGCTTATGAGGCTGCCCGGCCGGGCGAAGTCGGCGGCCGGCGCGCGGTTCGGAGCGTCGGTACCGGCGCGGCGACGCGGCGTACCCGCCGGCGCACCCGCCGGCGCGTCGATGCCGGCCGAAGCGCGCAGGGCTTGAATGCGGGACCGCTGGTCAGGCGTGAGATTGGGCATGTTGGCTTCCCTTCCGTCCGCTCGGGACTGATCGCGCCGCGTGGTCGCGATTGGCGACGCGGTCGCATGGACGATGCGACCATGTCGGCAAGGCCGCTGATCGCTGTTCGGTGTCGCTCGCGCGCCGCCCGGGGTTGCCGGGCGCGAGGTCGTGAAAATGCCGGCCGCGCAGGATTCATCAGTCCCGCCGCCGGCTGTTGGCTGTTTTTGGGGGCGGGCCACCTGCCAACTGGGCCCGTGCTCGCGTTGCACACCGCGAACGGATGGTGACGGCACCCGGTTAAGGAGAAACCGGTGCCGCCTGTCGGTGTTTTTGAGCGCGGACACCGCCGACTGGTCCGCTTCGCCCACCGAAGGCGAAAACCTATTCAATGACCTGATCCGGTCTGGGAGTTGCCGCACCATTCCAGCTCGGCGACGAAGTCCGCGTACTTCTCGACCATCGCCCACGCCGCGGTGTTGTTGGCGGCGGCGCCGGAGGCGACGAGGCGCTGAACGAGACCGGCGGCGTAGGGCCAGTTCCGCAGCCGTCCCAAGCCCTCGCTGCCGCCGCTCCGGCTGTTCGTCGTCGGCGCGGCTGCCGGCGCAGGTTCCGCGCCGCCCGTCCACCGTTCCAGTTGGGCCCTGAGCTTGTCGCAAGACACGCCTGCGACGATCTCAGCGCCATGGCCATGACGTCGCGCCTCCTGGTGGCAGGCATGGACGGTCGCGACAGCGGTTTCAAGGGTGCGCAGCGCGTCGAGTGCTTGGCATGCCGCCACGGTGCGCAGCGGCTTCAATGCCTCGAAAACGCGGGTCGCATGCTCAAGACGGGGCGCGTGGATCTCGGTCCGCAAAGTCGCAATCTCGCCTTCCAGGGCCGCCACCGCCTTCCGCTGCGCCTCCCGGGCGACCTCCGCGGCATCCCCCTTCGCTAGTTGATCAAGCATCGTCACCGCCGCCGACCATTCCGCCCGCAGGGCTTCAAGGCGATCCTCGGCGGCCTGCAGCTCGGCGGGCCGGGTGACGGTTGCGGAGATGGACGAGGCCGAAACGGGCACCTGGTGGTCAGGGTGCTCGACTTGGGGCTGGGGGCGCTCGAAAGTCTCGGCGGGCATGTCGTCTCCTGAGGGTTGAGGCATCCTGATCGCTGGGACGAACCCCGCACAGTCACGCGTGACGGTCAGTCGTTGGTGTCGGCCATCTGGTCGATCAGCTCGGACAGGCATGCCGCCACCCGCGCGGGATCGGCGGTTTCATCGGGCGTCAAGCGGCCCGTCCGGATGAGCCAGTCAGCAACCTTGAACTCCCGCACCACCAGCCGAAGGCAGACTTGATCCGCGGCGGCGCGTTGCCGGCGGCGGCGCTGGCGCGCGGCCGCATGCCGGCGCTGTTCGCTGGCAGGATCTGGAACGGCCATCAGCATCGTCTCCGGCGGCGGCAAACGGGAACGTGGCCGCGTTCGGGCAGCGCGTGGCGCTGGGGCGGCAGGTTGATCATTTCCGGAGGTGGCGGACCGGGGACCGGCGCAGGGGCCTCAGCGGGGCCGCATTTCACGAGAGACGAGAACGAACACACCGCCAGCCAGGCCGAGCGGCATGATGCGCGTGCCGGGGATCTGGCCGGGCGTGCTGATCGTGAGGCACCAGGCGCGACGACGAGCGCCGCCGCTGGGATCGCGGCCGGACGATGACAGCGTCAATCGGCCACCTGCAGCGTCAATGCCTGCACCGGGCGGGGCGATCAGCAGCACGGCCGCGCCGGTCCGCCACGCCAACCAACGGGCATTGCCGGCGATGACCGCGGCAGGGCCAGCAGGCACGGCGCCGAGCACCACCAGGGCCGCGCCCATGTCGCCGGCAAGCTCGACCAGCGCCGGCCAGTAGCCCGCCGCGTTGCCCGGGGTAGCGCGATCGCCGCAGATGGCCAGCGCGTCGTCACCAACCAGCGCCGCCCAATGCAGGGCCCGCAGCTCCGCCGGACCGCCGGCCGCCTGATTGATCGCCTCACGGCGCCGATGCGCTCGCCGAAGGCCTGAGGCGGCGGCCACGGCCAACACGGGGCCGCGCCGCGTCACGACGTCGAGCCACGGCCGCCCGCTCGCAACCGCGGCTGCGACCTGGTGCGCCAGGAGAGAACACGCGGCCGGATGGCCCGCCAGCACGGAGAGCAACCCGCCGGGGATCGGCATGCCGGCGGCGGGAGTTTCGGCGGCGAGCGGCACGCCTGCGCCTTCGGCGGTGATCTTCATCAGAAGCCTCGCGTTGCGATGCCGGGGCGGTCGAGTTGGAACGCGGTCAGCCGCTGAAGCCGATAGGCGGCGGTACCAGGGCCACCGCCGCAGGCGCGACAGCGAACGTTGCCGCCTCGCAGGACAGCCGGCCGAGCACCAGCGCGACGGCTTCCCGCACCTGGTCGGCCGCAACGCTGCAGGCGCCGGGCTGGCCGTCCGAAACCTCGGCCCTGGCGACGATCGCCGCGCCGTGGGCGTCCCGGCCATCGGCCAAGGCCTCGGCCAGCGCCAGCACCTCGAGCGTGCCCCATCGGGCGGCTTGGGCCAGCGCGTCGGCGCGACCGAACAGCGATGCGCGGCCCCACGCCCGCACGGCCCATGGCGTCATGCTGGCCAGCGCCATCCGGGCGGCGATGCTGTCGGCGACACGAAACGCGCGATAGCCGGCGGCTCCGGCCCGGAAAAGGCCGGCCTCGGGCAGCACGCCACGCCACGCTTCGGCAAGCACCTTGTCCATGCCGGCGGCGAACTCATCCTCGCGGCGGCGAGCCTCGGCCTCGGCCAGCGCGACAGCATGGCGGCGGGCATGCGCGTCCAACTGGCGAGTGACGCCGGCATAGAGCACCCGCCGTTCGGTCATGATCGCTTCGGCCGCCTCGACGAACTCGGCCACGGCGGGCACGAACTTGACCAGCCTGACCACCTGTCGAGCCGCCGACCTGACCACGTCGGGCGGATAGCCCTGCATGGTCGCGGCCATCGTCGCCATGTAGACCTCGGGCAGCGGGTCGGGCCGGATCGGATAGGCCTCCATCAGCTTGATGAACAGCAGGTCGGCGACATGCTCCGGCGTCCTGGCGGACAGGGCAGCCTCAAGCTCGCGCCGGGCGGCAGTCAGCAGCGGAACCGGCAAGAGCGGCTGATTGTCCAGCACCTGCGAGGCGGCAACGCGCAGCGCGGCCGCGTTTGCCCTGGCCACGGCCATGTCAGGCTCGGCAGGCTCGAACGCCGGCAGGCGGGTTATGATGCTCATAACTCGGCTGCCTTTTTGCGGGCCCGCGCCTCCGGCGTGTCGGCGAGAATGCCGAAGGCGCCACGGCTGGCCGATTCGACGCCGCAATCGGCGCGCTGGTCGGCCTGGTCATCGTGGTTGCCTTCCATCAGGCGAGCGAAGTTGTCGACGTTGACCAGCCAATCGAAGGAACGGCGCTTGCCGATCAGCTCCTTGCTGGCTTCGAAGCGCTGAAGCGCGATGCGCCAGCCGGCCAGGCCCCCGGCGGAGAGCATCCGGGCATGGATCGCGCCGCGCCGCCTGGGGGTGCGATGCTGGACAAGCGGCAGGTCGAGACGTCCGGCCAGCTCGTTCCATGCGTCAATGCCGAGGTCCACCGGATCGGGCCTCGCGAGGGGTTCGCCCAGCAGGTCGGTGCCGACCGCCTCGCTACCCCCTTCCGGCACCAAGAGAGGGGAAAGGGGAGAGCCCCTTTTTTTATAGTCTGTGTTCTTAGTCTTTATGGGTGTCACTGTGACGGGGGTACGGGTGTCATCATGACGGGGGTACGGGTGTCGCAGTGACGGGGGTACCCCCGTCATGGTGACGGGGGTACGGGTGTCACTGTGACGGGGGTCGGCACCATCAGGTACCGCCATCAGGGCGGCGACAACGTCGAGATTGATGCGGTATTCGGTCGGCCGTTTTGCCCCTGCATCGGCCGGTCGGACCTCGGTCAGAATTCCGGCATCGAGCATGGCGATGATCGCCCGTTGCACCGTGCGTTCGGCGATGCTGCAATCCCGGACCAGACGGCCGATGGTCGGAAAGACGCGCGTGCCATCATCGGCCGCGAACCATGCCATGCGGGTCAAGACGGCTTTCTGCGCCGGCTCAAGCCGCATCGGCCATACCAGGTCGAGCACGCTGGCGCTCACGAGCCACCGCGATCCGTTCGGGTCGGCCAGGGCGGGCCAGCGCGGCGGGAAGCGGTCACGCCAGCAGCCCGCAGGATCTCGCCTCGCCTACGGCCAAGCCCAGCCCGTCGACCAGCGCCGGCAGCATGTCGACCGCGACGTTGACGCCGCTGCGGCCGGGCTTCATCTCGCCGGCAGCGTCCCGGTACCAGACGCGCAGGGACACGAGGCTGCGGCCTCTGTATTCGTTCAGGGTGACGCGGATTTCTTCCCGGCCGTTCGGCTTCGGGATCGTGGCAACGACGATATCCGGCATGGGCATCCTCTTAGGCTTAGGGCAATGCGCAAAGGTCAGCGCCGGCCGCGCGGGTCAGGCGAACGGGCGAACGGGCGAACGGGCGGACGAGCGGGCGCGCGTCGTCGGGGCCAGCCGCGAGGCTGGCGAAGGTGGCGGGGATCAATCGGCGATGGACAGCTTTGCCCCGGCGGCCGTCGCGGCGGCTGTCGGTCAGTGGCGGCCGAGCGCGTCGGCTATGAGGTAGACGCCCAGCGCGGCGAGCACCGCGGCCAGCACCAGGCCGAGGCGGCGGGGCAAGACAGGTCGCTTGCGGCCCGGGTCGGCCACTACGGCGCCGCTGGCCAGCGCCAACAGCCCAACGACGACGGACAGCACCGTCACCATCACGGGCACCGCGCAGCAGCCGCGGCCGCGCGGGACTGTGCGACGGCACCCGCAACCCCGGCCGTCGACCTGGTCACGATCTGCCGCCCATGCGCTGGGCGAGGATGGCGAGCCCGGCCGCGGTGACGCGCACCTGCGTGAAGTTGCGCGATTCCTGGCCGGTGCGGCCGACCGTCGTTGTCTTGTGTTCCAGCCAGCCCGCCGAGATTTTCGCCTGATAGGCCCGATCCTCGGCCGAACCGGCGCGGCGATAGAGCCAGCCGTTGCGACGCAGATAGGTGAACAGATCCTTGGGACGGACCTGCAGCAGCTTGGCGGCATCGGTGATGCAGTGGCTTCCCGCCCCGGCGGCGAGGCGTCGCAGCGCGTCGGCCTCGGGCTTGAGCGCCGCGACCTGGCCCTCAAGCGCCAACTGCCGATCGGATGCGCCCAACAGCAGCTGCCGCAAGGTGGCGGGATCGTTCAGCAGCCGCGCGGCATCCATCGCCGGCCCGGCCTTCGCCTGGCGCTCGCATTCGATGAAATAATCGCGGACCTCGAAACCCTTCTCCGTACCGCTCAACATGCTGATGTGCTTGGCAGCATCGAGCGACAGCACGTACTCGACCGCCGGCCGCCCGGTCCCCGACTTTTCACCCATTTGGGTGAAAACCTCGTAGTCGCGGCCCTGGACCAGCCGGGCGCGCTTGACCTGCACCTTTGCCCAGCTCGTGAAATCCTTCGCCACGCCGAGGAAGGCATAAAGCTGGCGCGCGTCGACGGTCCGCACCGTCTGGCCACCGATCGACCCGGGGCCGATCTCCACCAGCGCCGGCAGCCCTGCGGCGGCCTGGCCGGGCGTCCCCGCCGCGGTCACGCCGCACCGCCTTCCGGCCCATCGCCCGAGGCCTCGGGCAGCGGCTTCCGCCCGGCCGCCTCGGCCTGTTCCAGCCACGCCACGAGGGTCGATCGGCGAGCGCAGAGCAGCCCGCCAATCTTGAACGTCGGCATGCTGCCCGTCTCGGCGAGATATCGAGCCCGGCGCTCGGTCATTCCAAGGAACTGCCCGATCGCGCGCGCCCCGCTCAGCAGGTCGGCGGTTTGCGGGGTATCACCCATGTGCTTCTCCTCTGGTACTGCCCTTGAGCGGGCGGGTTCATGCGAACAGTTCATGCGAACATCCATGCGAACCGGGGCCGCCGGCTAACTTTGTAAGTGCCTGTTAACGTTGGGCTTGTGATTGTTAACGTTGGGCGACCCGCTGGCACAGAAAGGGGGCCGGAAACGGCCCCCTTGATGCATTCAAGTCGTTGATAAATATGACAATTATTCCCATAGGACCAAATTCGTATGCTTGCTGGGTGAAATGGCCCCCCGAGTCGAAGCAGGCGCATTCCACCACGAAGGGCCGGCCGTCGGCCCTGAGCCAGCGACGTCGCAGGTATTCGTCGACGCGCGCCCAAAATTCCGGCTGGTTCGGATCGCCTTCGAAAACCTCGTGCGCGATGGACCAGCTTTCCTCGTCCCGGCCCCAGCCGACCACCTCGACCTCGAGGCGCGGCGTTTCCGAACCGGTCTGCATGTCGCCGGACAGCGTGAGCACCGCGACACCGTCGGGAACCTCCGCCGCGTAGACCTCGCGCCGAGCCAGCAGGGTCTCGGTCTTGATCTCCTTGCCCGCCCGGCGGCGATGGGTCCGCCCCATCTGGGTGTTCCACCAGGCCTGCTCTTTTTCCTCGTCGCCCTTCGCCTCGAGGAAGCGTTCGGCGATATCGGCCGGCTTGTCGCGCCGCCAAGGGCTGAACAGCTTGGACAGCTGGAAGCCCGCATGCTTGTTCGGCACGGCCCATGAACCGCATTTCCGGCATTTCGCGCGGTAGACCGCCCACAGCTTCGAGAACCACCAGTCCCACACCTGGTCGACCGGATCGATGTCGCGTTCGTCGGCACGGGCGCTGCGCCAGGCCTGGTCGTATGCCGACATCGGGTCATGGCGCTCGCCGCAGCAGACGAAAGGGCGCGTCTGGTGCCAGCGGATCGTGTCGAGGGCGCGGAGGCGGTCGCCCTCCGACCAGGCGACGCCGCAAGCCTCGCAAACGATATGGGCGAGGTCGGCGGCGTGGCCGATGACGTTTCCGGCTTCGTCCAGCACCTTGTCCCAATGCACGACCTTGAAGAAGTCGGCGAGGAACTGACGGTGACCGCAATGCGGGCAGCAGAGCGAGGCCTGGCGCTGGTCGGAGGCGGCGTAGCTCTTTTCGATGCGGCTCTCGCCCTCGACCGTCGGCGAGCAGACCCGGATGCTGAGGTAATTTGCGCCGAAGCGCGCGGTGCGCTCGTCGCCGATAGTGATCGGGTCGCCTTCCCGCGTGGCCTCGTACTTGTCGATTTCGTCGTAGAGCACGACGCGGATGGGCCGCGACGCGAGATTGGTCGGCGATCCGGCGCCGACGATCGCGAGAAAGCCGCCGGGGAAGGCCTTGTAGCCGATGGTCTCGGTCGACGACCGTGTCTTGGTCCCGCCGCGCTTGGCGGTCCGCCCAGACTTCCGGGTGCCGATCCGCTCGCGCAAGACCTTGGTCGCCTTGATCATCGGCGTGACGCGCTCTTTCGAGAACGCCTCCGCCGCCTCGTCCTTCGGCTGCACCAGCAGCATCGGGCAAGGGTCGAGGTGGGCGAAGTAGCCGAACACGCCGAGCAGCAAGCTGGTCTTCAGCAGCTGCGTCGCCGTCATGGCCGAGATGATATGCACCCCCGGTTCGGTCACGGCGAGCTGCGCGCCGCGCGCCGCCTCGACCGTCGACGTGCGCCATTTGCCGCCACCCTCCTGTTTCGGGATGCGGCGGTACTCGTCCTGCCAATCGGGGACGCTGATCAGCGGTGGCGGCGTCAGCCCGCGCCGCCAGGCAGCCTTAAGCTCCCTCGTCTTCGTCGCTGTCGTCTTCGACACCGAACTGGGGCTCCCCGCGGCTGGCCAGTTCGTCGAGGACGTAGCGTTCCAAGGCGGCCGTCAGCGCCTCTTCCGCAATCCCCAGCTCCGAGGCCAATTTCGGCGCGATCCGAGACGGCCAGCCGCGCCAGGCATCGCGCTCTGACCGTGCGGTGGTGAAAAAGATCGCCTCGGCCACCGGCAGTTCGATCAGCGCCTCGCTCTTGATCAGGAATTCGAGCGCCCGGATGCCCGCGAGGGCGTTTTCCTTGATCGTTTGGGCACTGGCGAAGGTGGTGAACTGGCCTTTCTGCAAATTGTTGAGAAATTCGACGAGCGCGGCGGCCTGACCCGGGTTTCCGACAGCGTCGGCGGCGTCCTGAGGGTCTGATGACGCCAATTCGGCGCCGGTTGACGCTGGTTCGCCTCCGGTTGACGGTTGACGGGGCGCGTCAACCGGCTGACGGGCGGTTGACGGGGCGTCAACCGCGTGAATATCGCGGTCGGCGAGGCTCAAAATCGACTTTTCGACGTCGATTTTACCGTCGCTAACTACTAGTAATTCCTTGGTTTTCCACTTCGCGACGGCCTGTTTTGACACCCCGTAGAGGCGTGCAAACTCGGCGAGGCTGGCCAGGGCCATCGGGGACCTCCCGTCAACCGTCAACCGGGTTCGGACCCCACAGCTGGAGCCGAAACGCGGCAGGGAGCCCCCCCGCCCGACCTACCCCCCGGGGAAGGACCCGCGACCGGCCGTGAGGGCGTGGCCGTGGGGCGGCGGGCGGCCGCTGGCGGGCGGCCTACAGGGCGGGTGGGGTCGACCGGCCCATCACGCTGGCGGCGGCCTGCGGCCCTCTGGCGCGGTTGCGCGCAGGCGGGGCAAGTGATCGAGGTCGGCGCGGTGGGGATAGTCGGGCCGATCGGTCGAGATGCCGAGGCGATCGGAGGGTGGAGCGGTCCGCCGGGATCGAACCGGCCTCTCTGCGCTGGCAGCGCAGGGCCCGGCCACTAGACCAGGACCGCGAAGGGGTGGCGGGGCGCCGAGGGATCACGCGCCCCGCCGATCGGCCGCACCGCTGCCCGAAGGCGCCGGCAGGCGGCCTGCTATCCGACGTCGATAGGTTGCACTCTGGTCCTGCTGGCTGCCACCATAAGGGTCCACAAGTGAGGAACGCGGCAATGGCGCTGTACATCGTCAGCTTCGACGTATCGTCGAGCGAGGACAAGAAGACCGAATATGAACGCACCAGGCAGGCGCTGACCGACGCGATCACGAAGTTTAAGTGCTGCAAGGTCCTGGAGACCGTCTACATCGTCCGAAGCGACGAAGAGTCGGAGAACGTCGGCCGCACGATCGCCAATCGCACCAGCGTGACCATCGGCACTCAGCCGCACCAGCCCTACCGCCTGATCGTCGCGCCTAAGGATCCGAAGAAACACTTTGCAGGCGAGGGCTTCCCCGACGCGGTGATTAACGAGGTCAAAGCCCTACTGGATCTCGACGGCCAGTAGGTCGGAAATGCGAGCGCCCGGCGGGATGGTCCCGGCCGGGCGCGGCTTTCAGCACGATTGATTTGTGCCATTTCAGGGTACCCCTGGTCAAGTACCCTTTGTGGCTCCGGCGATGGTCACCGACAGGATGTAGCGTCCGCGGGCGTCTCGGCGGCGATGGGTTCGCCGCTCGTCATCGCCTTGAGCACCTCCTGGGGCGACGGTGCCGTCATCATCCGGTAGTGGATGGCCAGCGCGTTGAGGCCGAGCCGCAGCTGCGTCATGCCTTCGGTCTTGGCCCGCTTTCCGGTCACGCCCTGGCGCTCCATCCAGCTGCTGGCGGTCTGCCCCATGCAGATGACATGGACGAGGCAGGGCGACAGCACGGGGCCGACGGCGGCCAGCGCGGCGTGAGTTTCCGAATGCGCCATGTTGACGAGGTCGATGGCGCTGTCGGCGCCGGGGTCGAGCGCCTCGGCATAGCGGGCGGTGATCCCCGGCGTGCTGCGCGACACCAGGAAGTCGGTCCGCAGCTCGTTGCCGGCCCGGTATTGCACGAGGTCGATATGTTCGCTGGCGTGGTAGCGGTCGAGCGGGTCCTGCACCCGATAGCCGCGCACCGTCTGGCGCGGCGTGTTCGGCTCGCCCGGCTCGATGATCAGGTGGCCGGCCGCATGGACGACGCCGCCCTTGGCGATGCGTTCAGGCGTCGGCCCGACCTCGTTGCGTTTGAGGTTCGCGGCCAGGTCGAACCGTGCAAGCCTGATATCCAGCGCGTGCAACTCGACGGATAGCTGCGCCGCCGTCGCGACGTCGGAATCGTACCCGTAGGCCTGGGCGTCCTGCCGCGCCTTCTTCAATCGTTGCTGCAGGTCCTCGCGCAGCCTGAGCAGGTCGGCGTTGGAAGCGTCCGGCGAGGTCGCCAGATCGGGCGGCAGCGGCTTGCGCGGCCGGTTGCGTCGATTGCTCATGATGATCCCCATCCCCCAGGGTGTGCCGATTACTCGGGCTGGTCGTTGTTGCGGCGGCCGTGCAGGCGGTTGGCGACGTTGCGGATGACCTGGGCTTCCCAGGGGTCGGCCAATTCGTCCGGCCGGATGACGGCCACCCCCTGCTCACGCCAGGCCCGGCCTGCCAGCTGCTCAATCTTGACCGGCGAGGCAGCGCGGCCGACATGCTGGCCGAGGCTGGTGCGGATGCGGACATCGCCCGGCATCACGCGCCCCACGGCAGCGCGGCGAATTCGGGCTCGATGCGAACCGCGCCCGGCACGAGGCAACCGCCGTAGCCGGGCGCCGCGCCCTCCCGATAATTCCAAAGGTCGATGCGACAGCCGCCCCGCATCCATCGCCGCAGAACTTCGCGCCATTGCTCGTCGGTGTAGTCGCTGGGCCGGCGCAGGCGGTTGTCGCGCTTCGGCGCGGCGCCCCCTTTGGTCGACGGTGCCGGGGGGCCCTTGGCCGTCGCCGCGATGGCGTCGCTGATCGGCCCTTCGAAATAGCTCAACGCGGTTGGGGGCGTATAGCTGTCGCGGCAGGCCTTGGCCTGGATGGCCTCGACCACGCGGTCAGGGTGCCAGTGCCAGTCGAGCCAGAGCTTGACCGTCAACCGGTCTGCGGCGGTGACGTCGCGGCTGAGCCGCGCCGCGTTCAGGGCCCGAACGGCAAGATCGACAATTTCAACTTCAGCGCAGCGCAGCCCTGGTGACGCTGCGTGACGCTGCGTGACGCTTTGCTGCGCTGCTGCCTTTTCGAGATATGGCAGGTTCTGGTTAGGCTTATCCCCTTTACCTCTACCTTCTTCTTCTACTTTATGCGTCACGGTCGTGACGCCGGAAGCGTCACGCTCTGCGTCACGATTGCCGTCATGCGTGACGCCAGGGCCGTCACGCGATGCGTCACCGCCGCCGTCACGACCGCCGTCACCGCGACCGTCACCGCGACCGTCACCAGCGCCGCCCGTGACGCGATCCAGCATCACCTGCATGTCACGCAACGCCATGCCGGCCGGAACCTTGACGCCGCGGCCGAGCAGCTGCTGGCGCACCGTGTTCGCCCGATCGCGATAGGCCTGCTGGCGATGAGCATGACCTCCCTTCACGGCCGCCGGCCGTGCCTGGCCCGCGGCCGCCGCCTCCCGCCCGGCGAGCACGGCCAGCACGCGGGCGGCGACCTCCGGGTGATAGAGCCGCCCGTCGCTGCACAGCACCCAGCCGGCCAGCACCTGGTCGCGGATCCTGGCCCAGCCCTTCAGGTCGCGGCCATAGCCGGCGATGCGGGCCAGCATCATCTCGGCGCTGGGCAGGCTGCCCGCTGGCCGGCCGGCCGAGAAGGCATGCCAGCGGAACGGCAGGATCAGGGCCTGCGCCTCCGGGCACGCCATCATCCATTCCTCCGACGTGAACAGAGCGCCCTCCATCGGGTAATACTCGATACCGGTCAGGTCGGCGTCGGGCGGCGTCATCGGCGGCGGCAGGTCGCGCTCCGTCATGCCCGGCCCCGCTGCGCCGTCGCGGCCGGCCGGCCGGGCCAGTAGCGGTCGAGCATCGCCGGCGTCAGGTGCAGGCCCGCGGCGCGGCGGCAGGCATAGAGCACGGTGGTATGGTCGCCGGCCCGGAACAGCCGCGCGATACGGGGATAGCTGAGCCGGGTAGCGTCGCGCACCCGCGCCATCGCCAGCATGCGCGGTATCGTCACCGCCGGTACCAGCGAGCGCCCGATCAGCCGTTCGACCGGCAGGCCGAACTCCTCGGCCGTGGTCCCGACGATCCTGCGGGCGAGCGCGTCGACCTCCGGCGCGATGTCGGCGCCGAGATCGCCCAGGCCGGCGGGCTGCTCGACCGCTACCGGATACCGGCGCAGGCGGCGCTGCACGCGCCCGAGCGTCACGCCCAGCGCGGCGGCGATCATCCGCTGCGGGAGCCGCGCGCGCGTCGCCTCGCGGATAAAGGACAGCTGGGCCGCCTCGCGGTCGATGCCGTGGACGTCGCCCAGCATGCCGCCCACCTGGACACGAAACCGGGACGCCGTCGACCGCAGCAACGCAACCAATGCCGCCCTGCGCATACCTGAGAGATCCTCGTTCACTGCTGCACCACCGAAAAACAATGCTGATGACCGATGGCCGATACGGGCGCAGGCATTTCCTGCGCGGCCAGCACGAGGGCGATCAGACCCGAGGCGGTCGCGCCTGCCGGGCGGAATCCTGCTCGCCGAAAGCAGCGGCCCGGGTCGCGCTTTTGGCGCACCCGGCCGGGATCCACGAACGTCACCATTCCGGCGTCGGGAGGCGTCCCCCATGCGGCACGGGTGGCGGCGATGGCGGCGCCGATCAGCACACTACTGAGGCCGGCCCCCTCATTGCGGAACAGGGAGCACTCCCATGCGCCGGGCCAGGCATGCTTGACGAAGGATTGCAGCACCGTCACCCAAAGCGCCCGCTCGCAGGTCGACAGCAGCACCAGCGCGGCGCCAGGCTTCACGAACTGCGGGTGCCCTACGTTCTGGCGGCTGTAGTGCCGATCAGCCAGCGCCCGGGCCAGCGGGTCGGCACGGTGGGAGATGCGCCACATCATCGGGCCGATCCGGCGAACAGCGGCCCGGCCTCGATCCCGGCGCAAAGAGCCGGATTGAGCCACAGCACCTCGGTGCGGGGACGCGCCCCATCGGCATAGGCCATCCGCTCGACCCGGCGCCAGTCGCCGAGCGCCTCGTCGTACAGCGGGTCGGCATAGCCGCTCAGCGCGACCATGCCCTTCAACGTCCGGAGGAACGCAAGCAGTTGTGCATGCCCCCCCCGATCCAACTCATGGCGGTACATGCGATACTTCAAATCGTACTTGTTGGCGGGAGACCTTGTTTCAGGCAGGTACGGCGGGTCGACGTAGTGCAGCGTGTCGGCCCGGTCGTGCTGGGCCATCACGTCGGTTGCCGGGCGATGCTCGATCACCACGCCCCGCAGCCGGTCGACGATCAGGGCCAGGCAGGCTGGGTAATTGCGCCAGTCGAGCGCTGGCGTGGTGCCGCTGCGCGACGAGTTGTTGCGAAACCCGGTGCTGCGGTGGCCGCGCGCGGTAGAGGCATGGGCATTCGAGCCATAGCCCATGAATGCGCGGATGATCAGCCGGCGCGCCCGCTCGATCGGCTCGTCGGCATGCTCGTAGGATAGCTCGAACTCGCGCCTGGCGAACGGGGTCAGCACCAGCAGCTCGACCAGCCGGGCGGCGGCCGCAGGATCCTGCAACACGCGGAACAGCCCGACGACCTCGTCATCGAGATCTCCGTACACTTCGGCATAGGACCGCGGCTTGAGCATCAGCACCGAGGCCGCGCCACCGAACGGCTCGACATAGGTTCGATGTCGCGGAAAATTGCTGATGATCCACGCGGCGAGCCGCCATTTGCCGCCATGCCAGCGCAACACAGGCCTGCTCGGCGGCGAATGATCCGCGTGGCCATCAGGCCCCATGTCGGCAAAACGAGCAGAGACGTTCAGCAGCTCGGTACCGGTCATGCAGCCTCGGGATAATCTGTGTCGCGCTCGAGCTTGGCACGGCACGGGGGGATGTGGATCAGGGGGGCGCGCGGAAAGCGCTTGTCGATGACCATCCAGGCGTAAGCCGTGGTGGTGGTGGCGGTGCGGTCGATGCGACCCTTGACCAGCGGCACGCGCTCGACGAAGGGCGCGAACGTGGTCCGGCCGTAATGCGGGGCCTCGGGAGACCAGATCGCGCCATAGCGGCCGATGGACTCCAGCAGCTGCAGCCGACCGAAGAAGGCGACGCCGCGGCGGGCGACGATCACGGCGCGATCGAGGAAGGCTTCGATCTCGTTGAACGGCGGGTTGGTGATGACCCAGTCGATCACGCCATCGAAGGGCAGTTCCGCGCCGAGCAGGTCGCCGACCGACAGGAAGTCGTAGAGCCCGCCGAAACCGTGGTCGAAGACGTCGGTGGCGATGACCTCGGCGGCATATTCGGCCAGCGGCCGGGCCATGTAGCCGCGGTTGCAGGCGCATTCCCACACCCGCTGGCCTTTCAGGTCGAGCACGTATTCGGCCAGCGCCCGGGTCGCCCAGGGATGCGTCGGGAAATCGTCAAGGCTGTCGACCGGCTCGCGGCGCTGGGCGCCGACCGCGTGCATGCCCATCGGCAGCATCTTAGGCGGCGGCACCGCCGTGGCCTCCGGCCCGTCCGAGGTGACCGGCACAAGATCACCCATAGTGTGATCCTCCGGTAGCGATGTGGCCGGTCGACCGTCGGTACCAGGCCTGCTGGAAATCCCGCTGCTCGACCCACAGGCGCGACATCGCCGCCGCCTTCGGGTGGTCGACATAGGCCTGGGCGGGCGCCCGGCCGGCCGCGATCGCCGCGGCGCTGATCCGCTCGTGGAACAGCCCGGCGGCCGGCGGCGCCACGATCTCGTCGGTCAGGTCGTGCTCACGCATGATCCGCTCGACCTCGGCGCGGGCCAGGCCGAGCGATTGCGCGATACGGACCGGGGTGGCACCGGCGGCGGCCTTCCCGCAGACGGCGGCGATGACGGCGGGGTCGGACGGATCGGCCTGGCC
>JAEYTW010000276.1 GCA_023433835.1 Pseudomonadota bacterium
GTTCGGGCCTGGGCATGCTGCTGATGATGGCGGCGCTGGCCCATGGCGGCGTCGCGGTCGTCTCGACCCAGGCGGCGATGACGCCGGTCGCGGTGCTGCCGATGGTATGGCTGCGCACCCGCCGCGCACCGCCCTGGCCGGCCTGGATCGGCGCCCTGCTGGCCGTCGCCGGCACCGCGCTGATCTTCATGGCCTGAAACTGTCTATTGATATCAGTTCTCAATCGCAATTAGACTGTTGGCGGACGAGAAATCGAGGAGTTGCCGTGTCCGTTGCCGAAACCCTGCTGCCGCTGACCGCCCGGCGGTCGACCATCAACCTGCGGCCTCCGGCGCCCGACGATGCCGAACTGCGGCAGATAGTCGTAGCGGCGATGCGGGCGCCCGATCATGGCCGCTTGCGGCCCTGGCGTTTCGTCGTGGTGCGCGGGGCGGCATTGCCGGTGCTGTTCGAGACGCTGCGCCGCGCCTGGCTTGCCCGCGACCCGCAGGTGTCGGCGGCGCTGCAGGAACGGTTGCGCGGCCGCATCCTGGGCGTGCCGATGATCATCGCGCTGGGCAGCCGCCTGACCTTGCCCCATTCGATCCCGGAATCGGAACAGCTGCTGTCGGTCGGGGCGGCGGGCATGAACCTGATCAACGCGCTGCACATGGCCGGCTACGGGGGCATGTGGGTGACCGGCGGCCATGCCTACGACCCCGTCGTCAACGAGGCGCTCGGCTTCACCGATCCCGACCGGCTGGCCGGCATCTTCTATGTCGGCACGCCGGTCGAGGCAGCAGGCCCGGCAGCCCCGCCGCCGCTGTCCGATCATCTGCGCGACTGGACCGGGCCGGGCGAATTGCAGCCCTGGTCCGATGTGACGAGTTGACGGCATCGGAAAAAAATCTGGGAAATCGGGCCCCGTCGATCGTCTTAGTCAGTAGGAGACACAGCGATCGGAGAAGGCCCCATGGCGGAGCAGGTTCGGCAGGGCGACGGCGAAACGGCCGAAGGCGACGCGCATGACCCGACCGATCCCTATCGCCGGCTGGGCCTGCGGATGGGGGCACGGCGCCATGTCATCATCCAGGTGCTGGAACAGGCGCGCGATCATCCCAGCGCCGCCGAGATTCATGCCCGGGCCAGGCTGATCGACCCGGCGATCAGCATTGCGACCGTCTATCGCAATCTGAAGCTGTTCGAAGAACTGGGCCTCGTGCGCCGCTTCGATTTCTTCGGCGACGGCATCATGCGCTATGAAGAAGCCGCCCGGCAGGTGCATCAGCATTTGATCGACACCGGTGACGGCGCGGTCGTCGAGTTCAGCGCGCCCGAAATCTCCAGGCTGGTCAAGGCGATCGGGGCGGAAATGGGCTATCACATCGTCGATTTCCGGCTGGAGCTGTTCGGCAGCCGCAATGCATGATTTTTGCCTAAAATTCAATGTATCTTGTTCGGGTCAACGTACGATAAACAGTTACAAGTTCTGACCCCTGGAAATATGCCCGTCCGTATCCTCAAGGCATCGGGAAACACGCCGACCCGCGAAGAAGAAAGAAAGCCTCGCGATGTCGACCGGACCCATGCAAACCAGGGAGGGTACAGATGTCGTTCTTGAATTTCGGTGGTATCGAAAAGGATAAGCTGGCGACCGTCTCGGCGCTGTGGAAGGCCGTCGACCGCGTCCAGGCCCTGATCGAATTCGATCTCGATGGCACGATCCTTACCGCCAACGAGAATTTCCTGAAGACCGTCGGTTACAGCCTGACCGAGATTCAGGGCAAGCATCACCGCATGTTCTGCGAGCCCGCCGTCGCTGCCTCGGCCGAATATCGCGAATTCTGGGTACGGCTGGCGCGCGGCGAATTCTATACGGGCGAATATCGCCGCATCGGCAAGAACGGCCGCGAGATCTGGCTGCAGGCTTCCTACAACCCGATCCTCGATGCCCGCGGCAAGCCGATCAAGATCATCAAGTTCGCGACCGACATCACCGAGCAGAAGACGCGCTGCGCCGAATCCGAAGGCAAGGTACGGGCAATCGACCGCGCCCAGGCCGTCATCGAGTTTCAGCTGGACGGCACCATTCTCACCGCGAACGAGAACTTCCTGGCCGCCACCGGCTTTACCCTCGACGAGATCCGCGGCCGCCATCACCGCATGTTCTGCGAGGCCGACTTCATCGCCTCCGCCGAGTATCGTGACTTCTGGGCCCGGCTGGGCCGCGGCGAGTTCGCGAGCGGCGAGTATCGCCGCGTCGGCAAGTCCGGCCAGGAAATCTGGCTGCAGGCGACCTACAACCCGATCTTCGACGCTTCCGGCAAGCCGGTGAAGGTCGTCAAGTTCGCCTCAGACATCACCGCCCAGAAGGCGCGGACCTCGGAATTCGAGTGCAAGGTCGCGGCCATCAGCCGCGTGCAGGCGGTCATCGAGTTCGACCTGACCGGCCGCGTGCTCGATGCCAACGACAACTTCCTCTCGGCCATGGGTTATCGGCGCGACGAGATCATCGGCCATCACCACCGCATGTTCTGCGAGCCGGCCTTCGTCGCCTCGGCCGACTACGCCGCCTTGTGGGACCGCCTGGGCCGCGGCGAGTTCGATGCCGGTGAATACAAGCGCCTGGGCAAGGGCGGCCGCGAGATCTGGATCCAGGCTTCCTACAATCCGATCTTCGATGCCAACGGCAAGCCCTACAAGGTCGTCAAGTTCGCCACCGACATCACCGCGGCGAAGCTGCGCGACGCCCAGTTCGTGCAGGAGCGCCGGGCGACCCTGATCGCGCTGGCCGAGGAATTCGAGACCGCGGTCGGCGGCGTGGTCACCGCGGTGGCCGACGCCTCGACCCGGGTGCACTCGACCGCGGAATCGGTCAACACGATCGCCGAGAGCACCACCGAACAGTCGCTGACCGCCG
Organism: Pseudomonadota bacterium; assembly: GCA_023433835.1. Lineage (GTDB taxonomy): Bacteria > Pseudomonadota > Alphaproteobacteria > Ferrovibrionales > Ferrovibrionaceae > JAFKFH01. The sequence goes on from JAEYTW010000276.1 coordinate 2,900, forward strand.
CCGCCGCGACCGAGCAGGCCGCGACCAATGTGCAGGGCGTGGCAACCGCTTCCGAGCAGCTGGCCTCGTCGATCCGCGAAATCTCGACCCAGGTGGTCGTCGCCGGCGACATCGCCCACAAGGCGGTCGACCAGGCGCAGGGCACCGACCAGATCGTCCAGGGCCTGGCGACCGCCGCCGACAAGATCGGCGCGGTGGTCAAGCTGATCACCGCCATCGCCGGCCAGACCAACCTGTTGGCCCTGAACGCGACGATCGAAGCGGCCCGGGCCGGCACGGCCGGCAAGGGCTTTGCGGTGGTGGCTGGCGAGGTGAAGAACCTGGCCAACCAGACCGCGAAGGCGACCGAGGAGATCACCGTCCAGATCGCCGACGTGCAGGCTGCCACCCAGCAGGCCGTCTCGGCGCTGCGCGACATCGGCCAGACCATCGGCCAGATCGACGTCATCGCCGGTTCGATCGCCTCGGCGGTCGAGCAGCAGGGGGCCGCGACCCGCGAGATCGTCCACAACGTCGAGCAGGCCGCGGTCGGCACCCGCCAGGCGTCCGGCAGCGTCTCGGAAGTGCACCGCGCCGCGGGCACCTCGGGCCAGGTCGCCGGCGAGATGCTCTGCGCCTCGGCCGACCTCTCGACGCTGGCCAACAAGCTGCGCGGCGATGTCGGCGAGTTCCTGCGCAAGGTCCGCGCCGGCTGAGCAACGACGACTACCCTTCAAAGCGCCCGGCACCTCAGGGGACAAAGGTGCCGGGCGTGATTTTTTTGAGGCAACCGGTCAGGCCTTCCGCCGCTCGGCCTCGATGCGGGCGGCCAATACCCGCCGGGCCTGGATGCCGCCGGCATCCGAGCGGATGTCGAGCATGCGGGCGCCGGGCGTGTCGCGCATGCGGCGGTACTGCGCCTCCATCACCGCCTTGTCCTCCATGAAGGTCGCCTCGACCTCGCGGTGGAAGGCATCGGTCACGTCGGGCTGGTCGACGCGGAAATTGTGCGCGGCACTCCAGAAGTAATGCGTCGTATCCTCGGTTTCCGGGGTGATGCCGTTGAAGATGCGGCCGGCGAAGCGGTCGTTCATGGTTTCCTCGTCGACGCCGCTTCCGGCATCGTTGGCCCCGGCATAGACCTGGACCAGGCCGGGCACGAAGCGGATTTGCATCCAGCGATCGATGCGGCCGTTGAAGCCGACGGCGCGGACATAGGTCGGCGGCGGTACCGTATCGAGCATGTATCGGCGCACGGTGACGCTGTCGCCATCGCGCAGCACCTTGAACTCGGCGCGCGAATGCGCCTCGGGCGTGCCGCCGATGGTCTTGCGGTGGACCCAGCCGACATGGGACAGGTCGATCAGGTTGTCGTTCAAGAGTTCGTGGTTGCCGGCGATGTGGCTGTAGCCGGGTTTCCAGCCCCAGCCGGCATCGTTGTGGAACGGATAGGGGGTGATGCCGGCGGGGTCGGCCAGCGCCGGATCGCCCATCCACAGCCAGACCGCCTGGTCGCGCTCGATCGCCGGGTAGCTGCGGATCTTCGCGTGGCCGGGGATATGATCCTGGCAGGGAATGTCGACCACCCGCCCGTCGGCGGCGTAGGCAAGACCGTGATAGGCGCAGACCAGCCGGTTGCCGCAAACTTCGCCGAGAGACAAGGGCAGGTTGCGATGGATGCAGCGATCCTCGAGCGCGCCGACGGTGCCGTCGGCCTGGCGGTAGAGCACGATCGGCTCGCCCAGCAGGGTGCGGGCGAGCGGCGTCGACGTAACCTCGCTGCCCCAGGCGGCGACATACCAGTTGTTACGCAGGAACATGGCGTTTCTCCCCGTTTTGCTCAGACGCCGACATGGGCTTGCAGTACGTCGGGCCGGGCCTGCAGCTCGGATGTCGTGCCGCACCAGACGACGCGCCCCTTCTCGACGACGTAATGGCGATCGGCCAGCCGCATCAGCGGCGCGACATTCTTGTCGATGACGATCATGGCGAGGCCGTCGGCCCGCAGGGTCTCCAGGCAGGTCCAGATATCGGCCCGCACCATCGGGGCCAGCCCCTCGGTCGCTTCGTCGAGGATCAAGAGGCGCGGATTGGTCATCAGTGCCCGGCCGATCGCCAGCATCTGCTGCTCGCCGCCGGAAAGATTGGCGGCAAGGTTGCGCTCGCGTTCCCGCAGCCGCGGAAACATCCGGTAGACCCGCTCGATGGTCCAGGGCTCAGGCGCGTTCAGCCGGTTCCGGGCTGTCGCAACGAGGTTCTCGCGTACCGTCAGGTTGGGGAAGACGTGGCGGCCTTCCGGCACCAGGCCGATGCCGGCCTGGGCGATCCGCCAGGCGGCGGCGCCGGACAGATCGGCGCCGGCGAAGCGCACGCGGCCGCGCGCCGGGCTGACGATGCCCATCACCGACTTCACCGTGGTCGACTTGCCCATGCCGTTGCGGCCGAGCAAGGTGACGACCTCGCGCGGGCCGACCGACAGCGACAGGCCGAACAGGGCCTGGCTCGGGCCGTAGAAGGTCGCGATCTCCTCCACGTCGAGCAGCGCGGTCATGCCGCTTCCTCCCCGTCGCCGAGATAGGCGCGCCGCACCTCGGCCGAGGCACGGATTTCGCCGGGGCTGCCGCAGGCGATCGGCCGGCCGTAGACCAGCACCGAGATGCGGTCGGCCAAGGCGAAGATCGCATCCATGTCGTGTTCGACGAGCACCATGGCATAACGCCCCTTCAACCGGCGCAGCAGCGCCACCACCTCCTGCGATTCCTGATGGCTCATGCCGGCCATCGGTTCGTCGAGCAGCAACAGGCGCGGTTTCATCGCCAGGGTCATGGCGATCTCGAGCTGGCGGCGGGCGCCGTGGGCGAGCGTCGCGACCTTCGCGTCCTCCTGGCCGGCAAGGCCGGTCAGCGCCAGCATCTCGCGCGCCGGTCCGGTCAATGCCCGGTCGGCCAGCACCGGCCGCCAGAAGCGGAAGCTGTGGCCGCTATGGGCCTGTATCGCGAGCACGACGTTTTCCAGCACCGTGAAGTCGGAGAAGACCGAGGTGATCTGGTAGGACCGCGCGATGCCGGCCAGCGCCCGGGCATCGACCGACGCCTCTGTGACATCGATGCCGTCGAAGCGGATGCGGCCGGCCGTCGGCTTCAGCTCGCCCGACAATTGCCCGATCAGCGTGGTCTTGCCGGCGCCGTTCGGCCCGATGATGGCGTGAATCTCGCCCGGCCGCACCTCGAGATCGAGATGGTCGGTGGCGATCAGCCCGCCGAAGCGCTTGACCAGCCCGTCGACCTGCAACAGCGTCATGACCGGTCCTCCCGCGGTTTGGGCAGGCTGCCATAGAGGCCCTGCTTCAGGGTCAGGGTGACGACGACGATGAACCCGCCGAGCAGCAGCAGCCAATGGTCGCGCAGCAAGGCGTCGGCCCCCCACGGCAGGTCGAGGCGGAAACCCGACATCGCCTCCTCGATGGCGATCCAGACGACGGCGCCGATCACCGGCCCGACCAGGGTGCCGATGCCGCCCAGCACGACCATGACGATCAGATCGCCCGACATGCTCCAGGCCATGTAGGAGGGCGAGGTGTAGCGGGTCAGGTTGGCCAGGAACATGCCGGCGATCACGCAGACCAGCGCAGACAGCACATAGGCGGCGAGGCGATAGCGCAGGGTGGGAAAGCCCAGCGCCTTCATTCGCCGCTCGTTCGAGCGCGTGCCGCGCAGCACCATGCCGAAGCGGGCATGGATCAGCCGGTGGAACAGGAACAGCACGGCGGCCAGCGCCACGTAGATCGCGTAGTAGAGGACGGTGGCGTTCTCCAGCGTGAACCAGCCGAAATCGCTGCGCGCCGCCAGCGGCAGGCCGTCGTCGCCGCCGTACTGTTTCAGCCCGACGGCCAGGAAATAGAACATCTGGGCGAAGGCCAGCGTGATCATGATGAAGGCCAACCCTGACGCGCGCAGGCATACCAGTCCGATCGGCACGGCGACCGCCAGGCCGATTATCAAAGCCGCAAGCAACTGGACATAGCCGTTGTCGATGCCATGCGCCGAGAGGATGCCGACCGCATAGGCCCCGATGCCGAGATAGAGGGCATGGCCGAGCGAAACCATCGCGCCGTAGCCCAGCACGAGATTCAGCCCCACCGCGGCCAGCGCGAAGATCAGGATGCGCGAGACCAGGACGAGATAGAACGGCTCGCCCGCGATCGCCGCCGCGACGGGTACCAGCGCCAGGCCGCCCAGCACGACCGCCGCGACGCTGGCCTGCAGCCCGGGCCGCCGGGTGGCCGGGGGGATGGTCATCACCTGGTCAACCATGGCGCACCGGGAACAGGCCTTGCGGGCGTAGCGCCAGCACGACGGCCATCAGGATGTAGATCAGCATCGAGGCGAAGGCGGGCCCGGCGGCCTGGGCCAGCGAGCGTTCGAAGACTTCGCGCAGCAGACCGGGCATCAGCGCCCGGCCCATCGTATCGGCGATGCCGACGATCAAGGCGCCGTAGAGCGCGCCGCGGATCGAACCGATGCCGCCGGTGACGATGACGACCAGGGTCAGGATCAGGATCGGCTCGCCCATGCCCGGCTGGACCGACAGGATCGGCGCGGCCATCAGCCCGGCGAGGCCGGCGAGGCCGGCGCCGATGCCGAAGACCGCCGCATTGATCCGGCCGATATTGACGCCGAGGGCCGAGACCATCATCGCGTCGGACGCGCCGGCCCGGATCAGCATACCGAGCCGGGTGCGGTTGATGGCGAGCCACAGGCCCAGCGCCACGATCAGCCCCACCGCGATGATCGCGAAGCGATAGGCGGGATAGGGCAGGCCGAACAGATCGATGGTGCCTTGCAGGAAATCGGGCAGGGCGATGAACAGGGGCGACTGGCCCCAGACGATGCGCACGCCCTCGTTGATCATCAGGATCAGCCCGAAGGTCGCCAGCACCTGGTCGAGATGGTCGCGGGCGTAGAGCCGCGCGACCACGATGCGTTCGACGATCCAGCCCAGCACCAGAGCGCCGGCGACGGCCGCGATCGCCGACAACAGGAACGAGTCGGTCCGGCCGTAGACCGCCGCCGCGAAATAGGCGCCCATCATGTAGAGCGAGCCATGGGCGAGGTTGACGACGTTCATGATGCCAAGCACGAGCGTCAGCCCGGCCGAGAGCAGGAACAAGAGAACCCCGAGCTGGAAGCCGTTCAGCAGCTGGACGAAGAGGAGCGAGGCGGTCATGGCGGGGCGCCTATTTCAGCGGGCACTGAGCCGCGTAGGCATCGGCATGGTCGGTCAGTGGGGTAGCCACCTGCTTCAGCATCACCTGGCCCTTCTCGCCCTTGACCGCCTCGTACATGTGCATGTCGTGGATCGGGAAATGGTTGGTGTTGAAGCGGAACTTGCCGCGCACCGACTGGAAGTCAGCGGCCTGCAGCGCGGCGCCGAATGCCTGCTTGTCCGTCATGTTGCCGCCGGTTTTGGCGATGGCGGAATCCAGCAGCAACGCGCCGTCATAGGCCTGGGCGGCGAAGGTCGAGGGCACGCGGCCGTATTTCTTCTCGAAGGCCGCGACGAACTGCTTCGATACCGGATTGTTCATGTCCGGCCCCCAGAAGGCGCCGCCCAGCACGCCGAGGGCGGTATCCTTCAGCGCGGGCAGGGTGGTGCCGTCGACCACGCCGGTGGTCAGCAGCGGCACGGTCTTCAACAGGCCCGCCTGCTGGTACTGGCGCAGGAAGTTGATGCCGAACCCGCCGGGCAGGAAGGCGAACACCGCGTCGGGCTTCAGCGCCGCGATCTGCGCGATCTCGGCCGAATAGTCGAGCTGGTTGAGGCCGGTATAGAATTCCTCGGCGATCGGGCGGCGATACATCCGCTTGAACCCGCCCAGCACGTCCTTGCCGGCCTGGTAGTTCGGCGCAATCAGCACCATGCGGCCATAGCCCTTGGTGGTCGCGTATTTGCCGACCACCTCGGAAATGTTGTCGCCCTGCCAGGAGACGACGTAGAGATAGGGCGAGCATTGCGCACCGGCGAGCGGCGAAGGGCCTGAGTTCGTCGACAGCAGGAAAACCTGCCTGTCGGTGATCGGCTTGGCGATCGCCATGATCACGTTCGAGGCGGTGATGCCGGTGATGATCGGCACGTTCTCGCGGTCGATCAGCTTCTGGGCCAGCTGGGCGGCCAGCTCCGGCTTGAACTGGTCGTCCTCCTTGATCACCTGGACCGGCACGCCGCCGAGTTTGCCGCCGCGCTGCTCGACCGCCAGCATGAAGGCATCGTACTGGTCCTGGCCCAGTGTGCCGACGGTGCCGGAGAACGTGGCGATGAAGCCGATCTTGATCGGCGTCTGGGCGACGGCGGCACTGACGGACAGGCAGGCGGCAAGGCCGGCCGCGGCCAGGCCCAAGGCAAGCTTCTTCATTGGTTCCCTCCCAGGAGATGCCTGCCCGGTCGGTGCCGGACGGGCTTGTCGTTTCAGGCGGCGGCGGCCGAGATTTCCGCCTCGATCAGGGCTTTCAGCACGCGGCGGATGCGCACCGCGCCGACGTCGGTGCCGAGCAGCACGGGCTGCATCGCCATGATGTCGGCCGCGCCGAGATAGCGCTGCTGGGCCTCCAGCATCGGCTTGTCCTGCTCGCCGAAGCCGATGCGCTGCCATTCGCGCACGCGCTCGTCGGCGGCCTTGTCGCCGACGGCATAGTCGCGGCTGTTGGCGAAGAAGTAGTGGCAGGTGCCGGCGGTCTCGGGCGTTACGATATGAGCGCTCTGCGCGCTGAACAGCGGGCGTTGACGGTCGCCGGCGGCGAAGGCGCGGCCGGTCAGCCGGATGCAGGAGGGCGCATCCCAGCGCACTTCGAACACCAGGTCGATCGGCGCCTCCGGGTCGGCCACCGCGTTGCGGAAGAAGGGCGGCGGCCGCCCGCCGGGGAAGGTCAGCTTGACGGTGACCGTGTTGCCCTGCTGCTCGACCTCGCATTTCAGCTGCGGGAAGGCCTCGGTCGCCTGGAATTCGCCATGCACGAACTGTACATGCGTCAGATCGCTGAGATTGTCGATGGCGAGCTGGTAGTTGGCCCGGGTCAGCATATGGCCCGACACCCGCGCGCGGGCCGGATCGTCGAGGAAGGCGAAGTCGGGAATCAGGGCGGCATCGGCCGCCTCGGCGGCGCCGAGCCATACCCAGAGGCCGGCATGGCGCTCGACTACCGGATAGCTGCGCACCCGCGCCTTCTGCGGGATCGTCGCGCCGGCGACCGGATGATGGCTGCAGACCCCGTCGGGGCCGAAGCGCAGGCCGTGATAGCCGCATTGCACGGTATCGCCGATCTGCTTGCCCATGTGCAGTGGCACGAAACGATGCGGGCAGCGATCGGCCAGCGCCGCCGGGCTACCGTCCGTGCGGCGATAGATCAGGATCGGCTGGTCGGCGATGGTGCGGTGGACGAAGGCGCCCTCAGGCCCCAGCTCGTCGGCCCAGCCTGCCATGTACCAGGTGTTCTGCAGGAAATGCATTTCGGGTTTCCTCCTCAGGCGGCGCGGACGGCGGCGGGGGCGGGCAGTCGGCCGGTGATGCGATCGAAGATCGCCGCCGTTCTGGGCCAGCTGTCGCCGCGCCAGGCAACATGCTGGTCCGGCCGGATCAGGGCATAGCGGGCGCGGTAGAGGGCGGCGATCGCCGGTGCGCGCGGGCGCACGACGGTCAGCGGCACGCGCGCCTCGCGCGCCTGGCGGCGCACCTCGTCGATGTCGTCGTCGGTGCCGTCCGCGGTGGCGAGCAGCGTGAAGCCCGGGCCGAAATGGTCGTATAGCGACGATCCGTCATGCAGCCAGGCATGGGGCGCCAGGTCGCCCGGCCGGGCCGAGGGGACGTAATTCAGGAAATCGTTCGGGGGCGCCGGCGTGCCGTCGTCGACCACGATGGCCGAGCCGTCGTAGCGATAGCCGAGCACGACGCCGAGGGTGGCGAATTCGCGCAGCTTGGCTGCCTGGATCTCGGCCGCGACCGCGCCGCGCAGTTTGGCGCCGAACTCGGTATCGTCCTCCAGCCCCTCGCGCCACAGCTGGTTGCCCAGCACCTGGTGGTTGGCGACCGCCTCGTCCAGCACGAATTCATGCACCGGGCGCCGCTCGGCCTCGTAACTGGCCAGCAGATGCGGCCCGCCCCAGCCCTGCAGCACGGCGGCGATCTTCCAGCCGAGATCGACGCTGTCGCCGATGCCCATGTTCATGCCGTAGCCGCCGAACGGCGGATGCAGGTGGCAGGCATCGCCGGTGAGGAACACCCGGCCCCTGACATAGCGATCGGCGATCAGCCGGCTGGCGATCCATTCGTCGGCCGACAGGATTTCGTAGGGCAGGTCGACGCCGGTCGAGCGCGCGATCAGCCCGGCGGCATCGAGGGTGGCGCCGTCGGGCACCTTGGTCGGCATGAAGAACCATTTGTCGCCGCGATCCATCGGGCCGATCAGGCCGGGCGCGTCGGGATTGACCTGCCAGTACATGATCGCCGGGCCGTGGGGGTGGGCCTGGGACAGGCCAGGGGCGCGGAAGATGATGTTGTAGTTGCGCGACAGGCCGTGGGTGCCGGTCATCTCGGCGCCGATCAGCCCGCGCACCAGGCTGCGCGCGCCGTCGGCGCCGACGAGATAGTCGCTGTCGATGCCGAACCGGCCGCCGGCCTCCAGATCGCGGATGGTGGCGCGCACGAAGCCGTCATGCTGCTCGATGCCCTCGAGCTCGGCATTGAACCGCAGCGTCACGCAAGGCAGCGTCGCGATATGGGCGCGCAGCACGTCCTCGACGCTGTATTGCGGGATCCATTGCGCGTGCTCGGAATAGAGCGGGTTCCGGCCGGGGGCGCAGTAGAACGCATTCTCGAACCGCGCCAGCTCCCAGCCCGCCAGCCGGGTCACGAACACCACGTTGGAGGGATAATCGAGGCCCAGCGGCGAGGCGGCGCGCAGGTTCTTGGCAATGCCCCAGCGGCGCAGATGCTCGCGCGTCCTGACATTCGTGGTCTTGGCCCGCGGGGCATGGCCGACCCGGGCGTTGCGCTCGACCACCAGGCAGGGGATCGACCGGCTGCCCAGTTCGATGGCGAGCGCCAGGCCGGCGGGGCCGGCGCCGACGATCAGCACGCGCGGTGCGGTGACCGACATCTGTTTCCTCCCGTTTGTTGCCGCCGATGCTAGGGAGGGTCTGGTGATCAAAAAAGATTGCAAAAATACTGTGGCGATATCAAAAGTTGATCACCCAACGGAGTGATCATGAAACTCCATCACCTGCGCGATTTCCTGGCGGTGGCCGAACGGGGCAGTTTCCGCGCCGCCGCGCGGCATCTCAACATCGCCCAGCCGCTGTTGACCCGTTCGATCCAGGAACTGGAGCGGGAACTGGCCGCCACGCTGTTCGAGCGCAGCGCCAAGGGGGTGCTGGTCACTCCGATGGGCGAGGTGCTGATGCGCCGTGCCGCGGCCGTGCAGAACGAGATGCGCCGCATCCAGGAGGAGATCGACCAGCTGCGCGGCAGCACTCATGGCCGCATCTGCGTCGGCATGTCCAGCGTGCCGCATATCGCCTTGCTGCCGCTGGCGATCTGGCCGTTCCGCCAGCGCTATCCCGATGTCTATCTCGACGTCATCGACGGCTTGCTGCCGGTGGTCGAGGGCGGCCTGCGCGACGGTACCGTCGATTGTTATATCGGCCCGGTGGCCGGGCCGGTGGCGGCCGGGCTGCTGGTCGAGAAACTGTTCGACAACACCCGTGTCATCCTCGGCCGCAAGGGCCACCCCCTGCAGAATGCCCGCGCGCTGAGCGACCTCGTGGGCGCCCAGTGGATGTCGACCTCGGTGATGCTGAACGTCGAGGAGGAGCTGGGGCCCCTGTTTGCCGAACGCGGCCTGCCGCGGCCGCAGCTGGTCATGCAGGCGCGCTCGGCCCTGACCTTCATCGTCGCGCTGGCCTATTCCGACGCGCTGGCGATGCTGCCGGTGCAATGGCTGGAATTCCCGCTGACCCGCGACGTGCTGCAGAAGATCGACGTGGTCGAGCGCATTGCCGCGCCGCCGGTCTGCATCGTGCAGCGCGCCGGCCTGCCGCTGACCCCGGCGGCCGAGCATTTCTGCGACATGATGCGGCGGGCCGCCGCGCACTACCAGCGCGAGGGCGTGCTGCCTCAGTAGCGGATCAGCCGCCGTTCGACGAAGACGACCGCAGCGAACAGCGCGATCGACAGGCAGGACGACAGCACGATCGCGGCATAGAGGCGATCGGACTGGTAGTTGAACGTCGCCTTGATGATCAAGGCGCCCAGCCCCTTTTCCGACCCGATCCATTCGCCGACGATCGCGCCGATGACGGCGGTGGCCGAGGCGATGCGCAGCGACGAGAACAGCATCGGCAGCGAGCGCGGCAGGCGCAGGCGCCAGAACACTTCCCAGGCCGTGCCCGACAGGATGCGGAACAGCTCATGCTCGCTGGTGGTCGGCGAGTCGAGGCCGCGGATCATGTTGACCAGCGTCGGGAAGAAGCAGATCACCGCGGCGATGACGATCTTGGGCGTCATGCCCAGCCCGAACACCAGGATGATTATCGGCGACAGGGCCAGCACCGGGATCGTGTTGAAGAACAGCACGACCGGGAAATACATCGCCTGCAGCCGGCGTGAATGGACGAAGACGACGGCGAGCAGGAAGCCCGCGAGATTGCCGATGGCAAAGCCCGCCAGGCTCTCGATCGCGGTGGGCCAGAGATTGTCGAGCAGCAGCGGCCAGCTTTTGGCGAACACCCCGGCGATCACCGTCGGCGTCGGCACGATATAGGCCGGGACACCGGCCCAGGGCATCAGGAATTGCCAGGCGACCAGCAGCGAGAGGGCACCCAGCAGGGGCAGGGCAAGGCGGGCGATCACGAGGCGCGCTCCAGCGCCTGGCGCATCTCGGCCATGGCCGCGACGATGCCGGTATCCTCGCGCCGGCAGCGGTTGTCGCCATCCTTCAGCGGGCGCAGGTCGCGATCGGCGATCACCCGGCCGGGGCTGGCTGCCAGCACGATGACGCGCTGGCCGAGATAGACCGCCTCGGCGATCGAATGGGTCACGAACAGCACGGTGATGCCGGTGCGCCGCCACAGGTTGAGCAATTCGTCGTTCAGGCGGTCGCGGGTGATTTCGTCCAGCGCGCCGAACGGTTCGTCCATCAGGAGGACGCTGGGCGCGCCCAGCAGCGCGCGGGCGATGGCGACCCGCTGGCGCTGGCCGCCGGACAGCTGATGGGGATAGCGATCGCCCAGGCCGTCCAGCCCGACCAGCGACAGGAGTTCGT
>JAEYTW010000294.1 GCA_023433835.1 Pseudomonadota bacterium
CCCGATGGCAGCCGCCGTCTTGACCGCATTCCAGATCCCGGTGGCTGCACCTAAGAGGAGGAACGCGAGCAGAAACCAGGGGCCGGTGCCGAGCCAGCGATCGAGACCCCAGCCGATGCCGAGGCCCGCGACCAGCGCCGCCACCATCTCGACCGTCAGCCGCCAGGCGCGGCCCACCGCGGTCCGTTCCAGCTCGCGCCGGCGCTTGGGCGCCGGGTTGCTGGCCAGCCGCGCCGCCTTGAGGCGGGCGTCGAGGCTTTCGAGGGTCGGCTGGGTGTCGGTGGATCGACGATCGGATGGATGCTGGTCGGACATGCCGCCTCGTTCGCGTTCAGGCCCGTGTCCCCACCCGGTCCGGAAATCCCCCAAAACCAGAGCCCGCTGTCGCGGCGAACGAAGGCTTGAATTCCTGCCAAACGCACGCGCGCCAAGCGTTTTCGGCCGCCGCGGCCACCGAAAGCGCGCGCACCTTAGGTGTGGCTTCCCAGGCTGTCAAGCACCATCGAAAGCTGTTTTTTGTGGTATCGAAGGGGGTGTTTAACCCATTGATACGGTTTGAAAAAGACCGAAAGTGGCACGTTTGCAACAGGTTTGTGCCACACCCCTTTTCACCCGGCGGCGAGCACGACTCCGTCCGGCCCGGCGAGGCGGGTAAAGCGGACGGCGAACACCCGGTCGAGGATGTCGGTGGCCAGAAGCGCGCCCGGCGACCCGGCGAACGCCACCCGGCCCGCGTCCAGCACGACGATCTCGTCGGCGAAACGCAGCGCGAGGTTGATGTCGTGCACCACAACCAAAACGGCATGAGCCGCCGCCAGGCGTCGCAGCAGGCGCATCATCGCGATCTGGTGGCCGATGTCGAGGCTTGCCGTCGGTTCATCGGCAAGCAGGCTGACTGGGCGGCCCGCCACGATCGCGGCGCAGGCGGCCCGGGCCCTTTCACCGCCCGACAGGGTCGAGAGCCGGCGGTCGAGCAGGGGCTCCAGTTCGAAATCGCCGATCAGGGCCGGCGGCACGGTCAGGTCCGGCGTCCGGCCGGGCAGCCAGCCGACCGTCATCCCGCGCCCCAGGCCCAGCGCCAGCAGTGCCCGGACGGTGAGATCCCAATGGCTGGTGAAATCCTGCGGCAGGTAGCCGACCCGCCGGGCGCGTTCGCCCGGTGGGAACTGATCCGCGGCCCGGCCGTCGATCAGGACTCGGCCGGCATCGGGCGCCAGCACGCCGGCCATGACCTTGACCGCGGTCGATTTGCCCGACCCGTTGGGCCCGACCAGGCAGGTCAGCCGGCCGGCTGCCGCGGCGAGGTCGAGACGGTCGAGCACGCCGCGCGATCCGCGCCGCAGGCTGACCTGGGACAAGGCGACGGTCATGCCCGCCCCCGCCGCCAGAGGATCAGCAGGAAGAACGGGGCGCCGATCACGGCGGTCAGCAGGCCCAGCGGAATCTCGGCCGGCGGCAGCAGGGCGCGGGCCAGGCCGTCCATCGCCATCAGCAGCCCCGCGCCACCGACCGCCGAATGAACGAGCAGGCCGCGATGGCCGGGGCCGGCCATCCAGCGGGCGACATGCGGCACGACCAGCCCGACGAAACCGACCAGGCCGCCCCAGGCCACGGCGATCGCGGTGATCGCGGCGGCGATCAGCACGGCGCGGCCGAGAAAACGCCCGACCGGCAACCCCATGTTGGCCGCGACCTCGTCGCCGAGGCCCAGCAGGTCGAGGCCGCGGGCGAGGCCCAGCGCCAGGACCACCGATCCGGCCATCAGCGCGGCAAGCAGGCCGAGATCGGCCCAGCCCGGGGTCTGGATGCCGCCGAGCGTCCAGCTCAGCACCGCCTGCAGGTTGACGGTCTCGTCCGAGAGGGCCAGCAGCAGCAGGCTGCGCAGCGCCCCCAGCAGTGCCGCCACCGCTATGCCGACCAGCAGCAATCCTGCGGCGTCGACAATGCCGGCCAGCCGCGACAGGCCGATCACCGCCCAGCTGGCTCCCCAGGCGCCGGCGAAGGCAAGGATCGGCAAGGCCAGCATCTGCGGCACCGGCAGCGGCACCAGCAGCGCGATGGCGGCGCCGACCGCCGCGCCGGGCGCGCTGCCCAGCAGGTAGGGCTCGGCCAGCGGGTTGCGGAACACGCCCTGGAAGATCCCCCCGGCGAGGCCCAGCCCGGCACCGACCAGGCCGGCGGCCAGCACGCGCGGCAGCCGCCAATGCAGGATCAGCTGGCCGAACGGGTCGCCGGGGTCGGCCACGGCGCGGATCAGCGCGGCGGGGCCGGGCATCTCCGGCCCGAGGATCAGGCCCGCCGCGAAACCCGCGACCAGCAGAAGCAGGACTTTCATGGCGGATCCGGATAGAGGATGCGGCCCAGCCGCTCGACGCCGTCGATGACGCGCGGGCCGGGGATCAGCAGTTCGGCGCGCGGCACGGCATGCACGCGGCCCTCGCGCACGGCCCGGATGCGTTCCCAGCCCGGCCGGCGGCGCAGTTCGGCCGCCTGCGCCTCCGACCCGGCGACCAGGACGATGTCGGGATCGGCGGCGAGGACCGCTTCGCCCGAAACCTGGGCGATCAGGGTGCGGCCGGCAAAGATGCTGTCGCCGCCGGCGGCGCGGAGGATGTCGTTCGTGTAGGTGCCGTCGCGCACGGTCTGGAAACTGCCCCGGCCGCTGGAGGCGGTCTCCAGAT
>JAEYTW010000393.1 GCA_023433835.1 Pseudomonadota bacterium
GGCGGGCTGCCGGCTGCGCCTGGCCGGGGATCGCCTGATCATTGCCCGCCAGGCCAGCGCGGCCGCACCGCCGATCGCGCTGAAACCCGGGGAAACCGCCGTATGGGACGGTCGCTACCGCATTCGCGCGGCGCGCGGCCTCGCCCCCGATGCAACGCTGGGCGCGGTCGGCCCGGGTGCCGATCCGGGCCTGAAGGCGTTGCTGCGGCGGCTGCCGGCGATCGCGCGGCCCGCCGAGCCGGCGCTGTTCGTCGCCGGCCGGGCCGTGTCGCTGCCGGTATTGCAGCCCGGTGCCGGGGTGGAATTGGCGCCGCTGTGGGCAAATGCAACGATTGCCCGCCGGAACGCCTATCGCTGACATTGCAACCCGCCGTTTGGCGCTTATCTAATCCGGGTGGCTGGCGACGCCAGGAATTTGGGGTATGCTACCCGTCTTCCGGCGTAACGGCCCGGTTTCCGGGCTCGTGGTTTTTGCGTCGCGCCGGTGGAGGAAAGGACTGACGTCGTGAATATTTTCGGCAAGAACCTGGCCCTGTGGATCATCATCGGTCTTCTGGTCGTGGCGCTTTTCAACCTGTTCCAGAGCCCGTCGGTGCGTGGAACCGGGACCAGCATGGCCTATTCCGACTTCCTCAATGATGTGAACAACGGCCAGGTCGTCGACGTCACCATTCAGGGTTCCAACATCTCCGGTCACACGCGCGAAGGTCGCAGCTTCACGACCTATTCGCCCAATGACCCGGCGATGGTCTCCAAGCTGACGGAAAAGGGCGTGCGCGTCACCGCCGCACCCCAGGATGAGGGCAACCCGCTCTTCTCGATCTTCGTCGCCTGGTTCCCGATGCTGCTGCTGATCGGCGTCTGGATCTTCTTCATGCGCCAGATGCAGTCGGGCGGCGGCAAGGCCATGGGCTTCGGCAAGTCCAAGGCGCGCCTGCTGACCGAGCGCCAGGGCCGCGTCACCTTCGACGATGTCGCCGGCATCGACGAGGCCAAGGTCGAGCTGGAGGAGATCGTCGAATTCCTGCGCGACCCGCAGAAGTTCCAGCGTCTCGGCGGCAAGATCCCCAAGGGCTGTCTGCTCGTCGGCCCCCCGGGTACCGGTAAGACGCTGCTCGCCCGCGCCATCGCCGGCGAGGCCAACGTGCCGTTCTTCACCATCTCGGGCTCCGACTTCGTCGAGATGTTCGTCGGCGTCGGCGCCAGCCGCGTCCGCGACATGTTCGAGCAGGGCAAGAAGAACGCCCCCTGCATCATCTTCATCGACGAGATCGACGCGGTCGGCCGCCATCGCGGCGCCGGCCTCGGCGGCGGCAACGACGAGCGCGAGCAGACCCTGAACCAGCTGCTCGTCGAGATGGACGGCTTCGAGGCCAACGAGGGCGTGATCCTGATCGCGGCCACCAACCGCCCCGACGTGCTCGACCCCGCGCTGCTGCGTCCGGGCCGTTTCGACCGCCAGGTCGTGGTGCCCAATCCCGACATCAACGGCCGCGAGAAGATCCTCAAGGTCCATATGCGCAAGGTGCCGCTGGCGCCGGACGTCGACGCCAAGGTCGTGGCGCGCGGCACGCCGGGTTTCTCGGGCGCCGATCTCGCCAATCTGGTGAACGAGGCCGCGCTGCTGGCCGCCCGCAAGAATCGCCGCGTCGTCACCATGGCCGATTTCGAGGAAGCCAAGGACAAGGTCCTGATGGGTTCCGAGCGCCGCTCGATGGTGATGACCGACGAGGAAAAGAAGCTGACCGCCTATCACGAGGCGGGCCATGCCCTGGTCGGCCTGTTCTCGCCCAAGCACGACCCGCTGCACAAGGTGACGATCATCCCGCGCGGCCGGGCGCTGGGCGTGACCATGTCGCTGCCGGAGCGTGACCAGTACACCGCCTCGAAGGTCGAGCTCGAATCCAAGCTCGCCATGACCTTCGGCGGCCGCGTCGCCGAGGAGCTGATCTTCGGCGAGGAGAACGTCACGACCGGTGCCGCCAACGACATCCGCCAGGCGACCAATCTCGCCCGCCGGATGGTCACCGA
This sequence comes from Pseudomonadota bacterium, assembly GCA_023433835.1. Taxonomy (GTDB): domain Bacteria; phylum Pseudomonadota; class Alphaproteobacteria; order Ferrovibrionales; family Ferrovibrionaceae; genus JAFKFH01. The sequence continues at coordinate 2,032 of JAEYTW010000393.1, forward strand.
ATGGGGCATGTCGGACAAGCTCGGCCGCCTGCGCTATTCGGAGAACGAGGAAGAAGTGTTCCTCGGCCATTCGGTGACCCAGCGCAAGAACGTCGCCGATGCCACCGCCAAGGTGATCGACGACGAGGTCCGCCGGCTGGTCGACGAGGCCGAGGCCAAGGCCCGCCATATCCTGACCGAGCACCTGGCCGATCTGCACAAGGTTTCGGGCGCGCTGCTCGAGTATGAGACGCTGTCGGGCGATGAGGTCAAGGCGCTGCTCCGCGGCGAGGAGATCAACCGGCCGGAGGACAAGGCCCCGCCGGCGGACAGTGGTTCGGGCTTGCGCTCGGCCGTGCCGCCGACCCGTGGCCGCCGCCCCGATTCCGGCCTCTCGCCGGAGCCGCAGCCCGGCGCCTGATCGGTGACGGCAGAAGTGACGAACCAGGGCCCGCCATTGGCGGGCCCTGACGTTTTACCCCTCGGCAACGTGTGGGCGCTGCCGGATGCGGTCACCTGGGCCGCGCCCGGCGAACCGCGGCTGAACGGCACGCCGCTGGCCTGGCATCGCC
>JAEYTW010000486.1 GCA_023433835.1 Pseudomonadota bacterium
ATGCGCGCCTGGGCGGCCCGCCGCGCCTCGCTGCGCCGCTCGGTGACGAAGTTGCGCGTGTCGGGCGGGCCGGAGAACCAGCCCCATTCGCCCTTCTCGCGGCGCAGCACGGTGTGGAACAGCGCGACCGACTCCAGCGGCTTGCCCGAGAGCACCTCGGGCACCGCCACGATGCGGAAGGCGTCGCGCCGCGGGCAGGTCTTCTCGATCGCCTGGGTGACCGGCGCCAGCCAGCGGTCGATCCGCGCCTCGTCGAGGAAAGAATTCTCGTCCGCGGTTTCGACCAGCACGGTCGGCGGCTGTTCGGCCGGGCCCTCGCACCAGACGAAGAACGGCAGCGGCTTGGCCGACAGGAACAAGGCCATGATCGGCGCCGCATCCGGACTGGTGCGGCCGATCTCGGCGGTCAGCATCGGCCAGTCCTGCAACGTATTGTCGCCGCGCGCGATCAGCGGCAGGCCCAGCGGTTCCTGGCGCCGGACGAGATAGCCGGCCAGCGCGCCGAGCTCGAGCGCCACGAGCCGCGCGCCCTCGCGCGTCACGAAACCGACGACGCCGCGCCCCTGGGCCCAGCCGTCCTCGCAGGTGAAACCGTTGAGTTCGACCGTCGCGGCCCGGCGCAGTTCCGGCGCCAGGGCCCGCTGGGGCATGCGCACGGCGCAGGCGCCGTCGCGGGTCTTGAGCACGATGTCGGGCCGCTCCAGCGGCCGGGTGACGAAACGGTCGGTCGCCGCGGCCGCCGGGGCCGCATCGGTCGAGGCGTTATGGACCCGCGGCGGCTCTTCCTCGGTCGGGCGCAGCGCGGGGCGCCAGTCCGCCGCCGCCAGCGCCTCGCCGCGCGCGATCGGCGGGGCACCCAGCCGGGTCGAGACGACGAGGTCGAGCCGGGCGAGCTCGCCGCGGCGTTCGCGCGCCATCGGCCCGAGCTTCTCGACCTGCACGGCCAGCACGCCCGAGGTCACGACCCCGGGATCGCCGACCACCACGGCCACGGGCACACGCGGCGCGCACCAGCCGTCCTGGGTCTCGGTCACGTAGAAGGCAATGGCGTGCTGGCGGCTGAAGGCCAGTTCGCGCACGGTGTCGGCCGCGCCGGCGGCCTGACTGATGACCGCCAGCGCGCAGGCCAGCCCTATGCCGCGCACGCTTCGCATGGCCCAAACATAACCATCGACGGCGCGGAAACGCCACAGCCGGTTGATGTGGCTCAGAAACTTGCCTCGAAGGTGGTCATCAATCCTTCATGCCGCCATTGTTCCCGCGCCTTGGGCGACGCGGCGAGAAAATCGCGGCAGGCCTGGGCCGAAGGCGCGGCGGCAGGCCCTTCGCCGCGGCAGGCCGCGACATAGCCTTCGAACAGCGGTGATGACCACAGGCTGGCCCCGGGCAGGAAGGAATATTCCAGCGCGTTGCGGGCAAGCTGCTTAAGGCCCGCGTAATCCACGCCCTGTTCCTGCACCGCGCGCTGGTATTCGTTGGTCAGGTCCGAGCGCGAGACGCCCTCGTCGTCGGTCGAGATCGTCACCGGCACGCCGGCCTCGCGATAGGTGCGGAACGGATGGTCCTTGCCCTTGACGCCCAGGATGACGTCGTTGGAGGTCAGGTTGATCTCGACCGCCACCCGCCGCTCGGCCATCAGCCGCAGCAGGCCGGCCCTGTCATCCTCATAGGCGATGGCGACGCCGTGGCCGATGCGCCGGGCGCCGGCGATCTCGATCGCCTGGCGGATATGGAACCTGAGGTCGTCGGGCGGCACCAGGCCGAGCGTCAGTTCCCCGGCATGCAAGGTCACCGGCACGCCGTCGAACCGCGCGCCGAGGTACTGCAGCATGCGCATGTGCAGCGTGTAGTCGCGGCGCGCGATCAGCGCATCCTCCGGCGCCACCAGATTGACGGCGACGATGCGCGGATCGGCCTTGATCAGCGCCATGCTCAGCGCGATCTGGGCAAAGACGGCGGGCGCCGGCGCGTTGCGCAGAACCTGCAGGATATAGCGATTGGTCACGGCGCAGCCCGGCCGCGCCGCCGGCCCCGCACAGCCGAGACGGTCGCGCAGCGCGGCCTCGACGCGGTCGAGCTCGGCGATCTGTCCCGGCACCAGGTCGTAGACGCCGGCCGCCCTGATGCGCGCGTCGAGGGCGGCGAAATCGTCCGACGACGGGGCCAGGCCGGCCGAACGCCCGATCGCCTCGAACGCGCCCAGCAGGATCATCGGTTCGAGATAGAGCACGTTCTGGCGGGCATTGCGGTCGACCACCTCGGCCAGCATGTCCGGCGTCCGCGCCGGCCCGGCGGCCGCGGCGAAACGGCCGAAGGTGGCAAAGAACTGCGCATGGCCCGACGGCATGCCCGGCGTCGGCACGAAGTCGTGCATGGAGAACGCGCGCACGAGCCCGTCGTAGAGCGGCTGGCTGCGCAGGGCATCGGCCGCCGGACGGTTGGGCGCCGCGCAAGGGCCCGGGGCAAGGGCCAGGTCGGGGGTGACGCACAGCCCGTCCTCGGCCGCCCAGCCGACATAGCTTTCCGCATAGACGGCGCCGGAGAGGTGGTTGTGTAGGTCGCTGCCCTTGGGGAAGCGTTCGAGGAAGGCGCGCAGCGCCACCGGGTTGTCGCGCGCGGCGGCGAAGGCGTCCTGGGCGCGGCGCGCCGGGTCGGGCATCGAGGCACAGCCGGTCAGGGCGAGGACGGCGGCAATCAGCAGGCTGCGGATCATCTTCCCCCCAACACGAAAAAAGGGGCGCGAACCTTGCGGCCGCGCCCCCGAAAACAGTCCGCCGCCGGATCAGACCCGGCGTTCGACCATCAGCTTCTTGATTTCGGCGATCGCCTTCGCCGGGTTCAGCCCCTTCGGGCAGGTCTTGGCGCAGTTCATGATCGTGTGGCAGCGATAGAGGCGGAACGGATCCTCGAGGTTGTCGAGGCGCTCGCCGGTCATTTCGTCGCGGCTGTCGACGATCCAGCGATAGGCCTGCAGCAGGATCGCCGGGCCGAGATAACGGTCGCCGTTCCACCAGTAGCTCGGGCACGAGGTCGAGCAGCAGGCGCAGAGGATGCATTCGTAGAGGCCGTCGATCTTGTCGCGGTCTTCCTTGGACTGCAGCCGCTCGCGCGCCGGGGCCGGCGACTGGGTCTGCATCCACGGCTTGATCGAGGCATACTGCGCATAGAAATGCGTCAGATCAGGGACGAGGTCCTTGATCACGGGCATGTGCGGCAGCGGGTAGATCTTGACGTCGCCGTCGATATCCTCGATCGCCTTGGTGCAGGCGAGCGTGTTGGTCCCGTCGATGTTCATCGCGCAGGACCCGCAGATCCCCTCGCGGCAGGAGCGCCGGAAGGTCAGCGTCGGATCGATCTCGTTCTTGATCTTGATCAGCGCGTCGAGAACCATCGGCGCGCAATCGGCCAGATCGATCTCGTAGCTGTCGATATGCGGGTTCTGCCCATCGTCGGGGTTCCAGCGGTAGACGCGGAAGGTCTTGACCTTCTTCGCCCCCGCCGGTGCCTTGTGAGTCTTGCCGGTCTTGACCTGACTGTTACGCGGCAACGCAAACTCGACCATGATTCTTTTCCTTTGTCGCTCGGGTCCGCGCAGGTCTTAGTAAACGCGCGCCTTCGGCGGGATGTACTGGATGTCGTTGGTCAGGGTGTAGGTGTGCACCGGACGGTAATCGAGCGTCACCTTGCCCTTTTCGCTGAACCAGGCCAGCGTGTGCTTCATCCAGTTTTCGTCGTCGCGGTTGGCGAAGTCCTCGCGGGCATGGGCCCCGCGGCTCTCTTCGCGGTTGGCCGCGCCGTGCATGGTCACCACGGCCTGGCCGATCAGGTTGTCGAGCTCGAGCGTCTCGACCAGGTCGGAATTCCAGACCATGCCGCGATCGGTCACGCCGATGTCGGACATCGACTGGAACACCTGGTCGATCAGCTTGACGCCTTCATGCAGCACGTCGCCGGTGCGGAACACCGCGCAGTTGGTCTGCATGGTGCGCTGCATCGCGTCGCGGATCCTGGCGGTCGCCGTCGCGCCCTTGGCATTGCGGAAATGGTCGAGGCGGCCCAGCGTGAAGTCGTCGGCCGAGGCCGGCATCGGCTTGTGCCGGGCGCCGGGCTTGACGATCTCCTTGGCGCGGATCGCGGCGGCGCGGCCGAACACCACGAGGTCGATCAGCGAGTTCGAGCCCAGGCGGTTGGCGCCGTGCACCGACACGCAGGCCGCCTCGCCGATCGCCATCAGGCCGGGCACCACGGTGTCGGGGTTGCCGTCCTTCAGGGTCAGGACTTCGCCATGATAGTTCGTCGGCACGCCGCCCATGTTGTAGTGCACGGTCGGCAGCACCGGGATCGGCTGCTTGTTGACGTCGACGCCGGCGAAGATGCGCGCCGATTCCGAAATGCCGGGCAGGCGCTCGTGAATGATCTTGGGGTCGAGATGGTCGAGATGCAGGTAGATGTGGTCGGCCTTCGGTCCGACGCCGCGGCCCTCGCGGATCTCGATGGTCATCGCCCGGCTGACGACGTCGCGCGAGGCGAGGTCCTTGGCCGACGGCGCGTAGCGCTCCATGAAGCGCTCGCCCTTCGAGTTGACGAGATAGCCGCCCTCGCCGCGCACGCCCTCGGTGATCAGGCAGCCGGCGCCGTAGATGCCGGTCGGATGGAACTGGACGAATTCCATGTCCTGCAGCGGCAGGCCGGCCCGCAGCACCATCGCCCCGCCGTCGCCGGTGCAGGTATGGGCCGAGGTGCACGAGAAATAGGCGCGGCCGTAGCCGCCGGTCGCCAGCACCACCATCTGGGCGCGGAAGCGGTGGATCTGGCCGGTCGACAGGTCCCAGGCCATCACGCCGCGGCACACGCCTTCCTCGTCCATGATCAGGTCGAGGGCGTAGTACTCGATGAAGAATTCGGATTCGTACTTCAGCGACTGCTGGTAGAGCGTGTGCAGGATCGCGTGGCCGGTCCGGTCGGCCGCGGCGCAGGTGCGCTGGGCCGGCTCCTTGCCGAATTCCTTGGTCATGCCGCCGAAGGCGCGCTGGTAGATCTTGCCTTCCTCGGTGCGGCTGAACGGCACGCCGAAATGCTCGAGCTCGAGCACCGCCGGCACCGCCTCGCGGCACATGTATTCGATGGCGTCCTGGTCGCCCAGCCAGTCGGCACCCTTGACGGTGTCGTACATGTGCCAGCGCCAGTCGTCGGCGCCCATGTTGCCCAGCGCGGCCGAGATGCCGCCCTGCGCCGCGACCGTGTGGCTGCGGGTCGGGAACACCTTGGTGATGCAGGCGGTCTTCAGCCCGGCGGCGGCCATGCCCATCGTCGCGCGCAGGCCGGCGCCGCCGGCGCCCACCACCACGACGTCGTAGATATGTTCAGTAATCGGATATGCCGCAGCCATCTCAGTCTCCCAGGAACATCTTGACGATCGACAGCATGGCGGCGAGGCCGACCACGTAGATCGCGGCATTGACGGCGAACAGGGTGGCGATCTTGGCCGCCTCGCCGTGGACGTAGTCCTCGATGACGACCTGGATGCCGAGCTTGAAGTGCCAGAACAGGCTGCCGATGGTCAGCAGGCCGAGGATGGCGACGAAGGGGTTGTGGAAGGCGGTGCGCACCTGCGCCCAGTCGGCGCCGACCAGGCTGAAGATCGCGGCCAGGAACAGGATGGCCAGCGGGATCAGCGCGATCGAAGTGACGCGCTGCAGCCACCAGTGATTGGTGCCTTCCTTGGCCGAGCCCAGACCGCGGACGCGGCCGAGCGGGTTGCGCAGTGCCGAATTGCTCTTGCCCATATTACGCCCTCCCCATCAGCGTGAAGGCGACGACCCAGGTCAGTACGGTCAGGATCGCGGCGCAGACCAGCACCACCTTGTCGGACTGGGCCGATTCGGTCGGCAGGAAGCCGCGGCCGGTGTCCCAGTAGAGATGGCGGATGCCGTTGCAGAAATGGACGAAGAAGGCGAGGCTGAAGCCGAACAGCACCAGCTTGCCGAGCCAGAAGCCGGGCACCCACTTGACGAAGGTCGCATAGGCCTCGGGGCCCATCGCGGCGGCGAGGAGCCACCAGGTCAGGACCAGCGTCCCGATGCCCAGCCCCACGCCGGTGATGCGATGGGTGATCGACATGATCGCCGTCAGCGGCAGACGATAGATCTGCAGGTGCGGCGAGAGTGGGCGTTCCACTTGAGCCATCTGTTAAGGTACCCCCGGAAAGCAGCTTTCGGCCGCAATTTCAGGCGTATACCCCGGCCGATCGGTCGGGATACTAGCCGCCGAACCCCCGCTGTCAAAGCTTTTGCCACGAAAGCGACGGCGGGCTTTGACAAATCCGACGTCACTCATTCTCAATCGCAATTTATTCAGGTCGCCAGCCATCGATCGAGGAAGCCTTCCAGCCAGTGGGCGAGCGGAGCATCGAAGCGCGCCCAGTCGCGGCATTGCGCCTCGGCCGGCTGCGCCCCCGGCTCGACCAGGCGATGGGCCGCCTTGACCTGCCAGCGCCGCATCATCGCCCCGGTCACCTCGGGATGAAACTGGATGCCGAGGCCGCGGGCAGAGAACTGCACCGCCTGGTTGCAGAAGACGTCGCCGCAGGCCAGCGCCACCGCGTCATCGGGCAGGTCGAAGCCCTCGCCATGCCATTGATAGACGTTGAGCGGCCCGTCGAACCAGTCGCGCCCGGCCTGGGTCGGCGCGATCTCGACGTAACCGATCTCGAAGAGATTGTCGGGATGGCGGCTGACGCGCGCGCCGCGGGCGCGGGCCATCAGCTGGGCGCCCAGGCAGACGCCGAGGAAGCGGGTATCGGCAGCCGCGACCCGCTCGACGAAGGCAAGCTCGGCGCGGATGAAGTCGAGATGGTCGTCATTGGCGCTCATCGGCCCGCCGAAGACGACGACGCCGTCATAGTCGTCGAGCCGCTCGGGCAGCGGGTCGCCACAGGCATGGCGGCAGATGTCGAGGCTGTACCCCCGGCCCGACAGCGCCGCGCCGATCCGGCCGGGATCGGAATGTTCCTGGTGGACGACGACGGCGATGCGGCCAGTCTTCAAAGCGATGCCTCGATCAATGCCTGGGTACCTTCGGGATCGGCGATGCGGCGCAGCCGTTCGGCGGCCAGCAGGCCGAAGCGCAGGGTCAGCGCCTTGCGCCGCGCGGGGCTCATCGGGCGCAGCGGCGCCGGGCGCAGCACCATCCCGCCGAAGCGGTCGGCGATGATGATGCCGACCTCGTCGGGCAGCACGTCGCGCGGAAAGGCCGCCGAGACGGCGAAATGAAAGCTTTCGCAATAGTCGAGATAGTCGGGCCATTTCTGGTCGGTGCGGAAGTCGACCAGCGACGACTTGATCTCGACGATGGTCACCCGGCCGGCCCCGTCGATGGCCATCACGTCGGCCCGCCGGCCGTTGGCCAAGCCGACCTCGGTCAGGCTGGCGGCCCCCAGGGACGCGAACAGCCGCCCGACACCACGCGCCAACGCCAAGGCGTCGGGCGACTCGGGGATTGTATCCAATTCGGAGGCGGCCATGGCGGCACTATCGCCCCGATGGGCCGTTGCGGCAACCCGGGCGGCGGCTGGACGGACATGCCAATGGCGCGGGTCAGCCATGCAAAGCGCAGGAAACAGCGAGAAATACCAAGCCTTAACCTTGATTCAGGCGTTACGGCCCTGGATTTTCCGGCACCCTTATGTTAGGCTCTGCTTCCTGATTACGGCGCCCTTGCAGCCGTACAACCATGATTGTCGCTGTTGTTTGAAGCAGTTTCCGGCTCGGCAGCATAGTGTTCCGATCAAGGACTGCAACCGACATTCGGCGTGACCATGGTGACGTGACGACCATGCCTCAGGTCACGCTTCGCCGCCCGCCGTTTTGTTTGCGGGGACCCATTCTGCGGTCTTTGGCGACGACCCGGGCAGATCGCCACGGACGACCGCGTTGACGAACCCCGGGCGGCACCCGATCTAACGGGTAACCCGACCGGGAACGGACCACGCGGGACGGCTATCGCGACCGCGCCCGTACGACCCGAGCAGTACGGCGAGACAAAGCGTTAGGCGAAAAAGCGGGGCTTTACAAGCCGAACCGTTGCCGGTGGTGGTTTTTGCGTGACGAGGTAATCACCGTGACCAAGATGTCGACAGAGTCCAGGCCGCGTCAGACGGGCAAGGCAGCGCCGCCCAAGGCGCCGCCGGCCAAGAGCAAGGCTGCGCTGGCAAAGGCCCCGGCGGCCAAGCCCGCGCCCGCCAAGGCATCACCGGCCAAGGCATCGCCGGCTAAGGCATCACTGGCCAAGAGCCCGGCGACCAAGTCGAAGACCGCCGCGGCTAAGACGGTAGCCAAGACGACCGCCCCGAAGGCCCAGACGCAGAAGACTCCGGCAAAATCCCAGGCGAAGACGCCGGCGGCAAAGCCCGCCCCCCAGGTTTCCCCCGCCAAAGCCGCCATTGCGGCCAAGGTATCCCCGGCGAAGGCCGAGACCAAGTCCGTGACGGCGAGTGTGCCTAAAGCGGCGAAGACAGTGAGTGTGAAAGCCGCCATGAGCGTTAAGTCGAGTGCATCCAAGTCCAGTGTGAAGGCCGTCGAGACCGAAGTGGTTGCCGAGAAGACCGTCGCCGAGAAAACCGTCAAGGCCAAGCCGGCCGCCGCGGCCAAGACCGCCGCCGTGCAGGCCGTGACCTCGGCCCCGGCGACCCCGGCTGCCGTCGCCCCGGCGCCCGAGAAGCTGGATGCGCTGAAGGCTTCGGCCAAGGTCGTCGCGCTCAAGCCCGCGGACAAGGAAGTCTTCCAGCCCGACGATTACGTCGTCTATCCGACGCACGGCGTCGGCCGCATCCTGAAGATCGAGAAGCAGGAAATCTCGGGCATCGCGCTCGAACTGTTCGTCATCGAGTTCGACAAGGACAAGATGACCCTGCGGGTGCCGCTGGCCAAGGTGCGCCAGGTCGGCATGCGCCGGCTGTCGACCCCTCAGAAGATGAAGGCCGCCCTCGACACCCTGAAGGGCCGCGCCCGCGTCAAGCGCACGATGTGGAGCCGCCGGGCCCAGGAATACGAGGCCAAGATCAATTCGGGCGATCCCGTCTCGATCGCCGAAGTCGTCCGCGACCTGCACCGCAATGCCGGCCAGCCCGATCAGTCCTACAGCGAACGCCAGATCTACGAGGCGGCGCTGGATCGCCTGGCGCGCGAACTGGCCGCCGTCGAGCGCATCGACGAGGATGCGGCGACCAAGCGCCTCGAGAAGCTGATGAAGGCCGCCTGATCGTTTAGCCCACAGCATATCTCGCGGCTTGTGCCGCGCCGCCTACCGCATTTTGTTGCGTTGAAGGGGCCGACAGGTTAACAAATCCTTGTCGGCCCTTTTTATTTGTGCGAGCGCGGTGTCCTTGTTCGACGTCGAGAAATTCGCCGTCCTGAGATGTGCGCGCCGGGTCTGGGCGGTTCCCGCCATCCATGGCGACGCCGAACGGCTGATGCGGCTGCATGACCAGCTCGGCGAGCGGCTGCAGATGGGTGACCGGCTTGTCTATCTCGGCAATTATCTGGGCCCTGCCGGCTATGTCGCCGAGACCATCGACGAACTGCTTGCCTTCCGCCGGATCGCGCTGACCCTGCCGGGCGCCGAACCCGACGACATCGTCTTCCTGCGCGGCGCGCAGGAGGAGATGTGGCGCAAGCTCCTCGAGCTGCAGTTCGCCACCGAACCGGCGCAGGTCTTTTCCTGGATGATGGCCCAGGGGCTGGAGGCGACGTTGCGCGCCTATGGCGGCGATCCGGCCCAGGCGGGCGCGACGTTCCGCGAAGGGGCGCTGGCCACCACCCGCTGGACCGGGCGCCTGCGCCAGGCGATCCACGCGCGGCCCGGGCATGACGAGTTCATGGCGGCGCTGAAGCGCGCGGCGCTGACCGAGGGCGGCGAATTCCTGTTCGTCCATGCCGGCGTCAACCATGCCCGCCCGCTCGACGACCAGAAGGACGCGTTCTGGTGGGGCGGCGCGGTCCCGGTCGACCGGTTCGAGGCGCCGTTCGCCGGCTTCATCGGCGTGATCGCCGGCTGCGACCCCGGCCACGGCCCGGCGCGCTTCGGCGCCTATGGCGGCATCCTCGACGAGGGCGCCGGCTTCGGCGGCCAGCTTGCCGCCTACTGCTTCGACCTGTCCGGCGAGGTCGTCGACCGGCTTGCGGCATAGCGCCACATTCCGGGGCCGCGCCGGGCGGGCGTATGCTGCCCGACATTATGAGCGGCTATAGTCAGGCGTTGATCGCCACCTACGAAACCCGGGTGCCACGCTACACCAGCTACCCGACCGCGCCCTATTTCCTGGCCGCGGGCCACGACGGCACCTACCGCGAATGGCTGGCCGAGCTCGATCCGGCCGAGCCGATCTCGCTCTATCTGCATGTGCCGTTCTGCGCCGCGATGTGCTGGTACTGCGGCTGCAACACGCAGGTCGCCAAATCCTATGCCCCGATATCGGACTATGTCCGCCTGCTCGAGCGCGAGATCGGCCTGGTCGCCCGCAACCTGCCGGCCCGCATGCGGGTCAGCCACGTCCACTGGGGCGGCGGCACCCCCAACAGCCTGACGCCGGGGGACTTCGCCTCGCTGATGGCAAGCCTGCGCCGCCGCTTCGACATCCTCGAAGGGGCCGAGATCGCCGTCGAGATCGACCCGCGCTACCTGACGCCGGAACAGGTCGCCGCCTATGCCGCGGCCGGGGTGACGCGGGCCAGCCTCGGCGTGCAGACGCTGGACGAGAAGATCCAGCGCGCGATCAACCGGGTCCAGCCGTTCCCGCGCATCGCCGCGGCAGCCCGGCGGCTGCGCGAAGCCGGCATCCACCGGCTGAACTTCGACCTGATCTACGGCCTGCCCGGCCAGACCACCGCCGACGTGGTGGCGACGGTGGCCGAGTCGCTGCTGCTCAACCCCGACCGCATCGCGCTGTTCGGCTATGCCCATGTACCCTGGGCCAAGGCCCATCAGCGCCGCATCGACGAGACCGCCCTGCCGCACGGGCCGGAACGGCTGGACCAGTTCCTGGCCGCCGCCCGCCACCTGGCGCAGTCGGGCTACGTCCAGATCGGCCTCGACCATTTCGCGCGGGCGGACGACCCGCTGGCGGTCGCCGCGGCGGCCGGCCAGCTGCATCGCAATTTCCAGGGCTATACGACCGACGCGGCCGCGACGCTGATCGGGCTGGGCCCGTCGGCGATCGGCGCGCTGCCCCAGGGTTACGTGCAGAACGATCCGGGGTTCCGCGCCTGGGCCCAGCATGTCGGCGAAGACCATCTGCCGATCGCGCGCTGGCGCGGGCTGATCGAGGACGACCGGCGCCGGCGCGCGATCATCGAGCGGCTGATGTGCGACGGCCGCGTCGATCTCGACGGCTTCGGCGGCTGGTCGGGCTTCCCCGAGGCGCGCGGCCGGCTCGACGGCATGGTCGAGGCGGGTCTGGTCGAACTCGACGATCACGGCGTCACCGTCACCGATTACGGCCGCCCGTTCCTGCGCGCCGCGGCCTCGGCCTTCGACCGCTATCTGGGGCTCGGAACGGCGCAGCATTCTTCCGGGGTGTAAAAGCCCCGGCGGTGCAACCACCCCCTCGAGGTCATTGCCGGGCTTTGACCCGGCAATCAGCGCGGGCCGTCCGGAAGATGCATCTGCACACACGGACTGCCCGGTCCAACCGCCGGGTCAGGCCCGGCGGTGACGATGGTGGACAGCGGCGTCAGGTCCCCTGGCCGGGCTTCGGATCGAAATAGAGATCGTATTTGCCGGTGACGTTCTTGAAGTCGTCGGCGTCGGCCGGCGCGTCGATCTTGCGCGTGATGTTGGGCCACTTGGTCGCGTATTCGCGATTGAGCTCAAGCCACTTGTCGGCCACCGAATCGGTGTCGGGCACGATCGCCTCGGCCGGGCATTCCGGCTCGCACACGCCGCAGTCGATGCACTCGTCCGGGTGGATGACCAGCATGTTCTCGCCGACATAGAAACAGTCGACCGGACAGACCTCGACGCAGTCGGTGTACTTGCACTTGATGCAGGCTTCGGTAACGACGTAGGGCATACTTCCTCTCCCGTCTCGCCCCGGCCCTCGGCGCCGACGGAAGGTCAGGCGCGTGATAGCATAGGCAGCATAGGCAACGGCCCTTTCTTTAACGGGCAATATGCGGGCCGCGCAAGGCCCTCAACCACCGCCTTCGGCCGTGAAATCGATCTCCTCGTAGAGAGTGCGCGCTTCCGTCGCGGGCCCGCGCCGCTCCCCCAGGGCCAGCACCCGCAGCACGCGGATGCCGGAGCCCAGCGGCAAGGTGATCAGATCGCCCGGCCGCACCGGATGGGCGGCCTTCTCCACCACCACGCGGTTGACCCGGATGCGGGTGTTCTCGATCAGGTCCTGGGCCCGCTCGCGCGTCTTCACGAAGCGGGCATGGACCAGCCATTTGTCGAGGCGCAGCGACAGGGCGGCACTCACCGCGCCAGCTCCTTCAGCTTGGCGAACGGCGAGGACGGATCGACCGGCACCGGCGCGGCGCGCGGCGGCCGGTGCTGGCGGCGGGCATCGGCCATGCGGCGGGCGAAGCGCTCGCCCTCCCGTCGGCGATAGCCCAAGGCCTGCAGGGCGGGCGCGACCTCCGGCTTGCTGCAGCCGAGCAGGGCGAGGATCTCCGGTCCCGGCTCGAACGGCCCGGCGTCGTTGGCGGCGCGCGCCAGCTCGGCCACCCGCTCGAGGATGTCGAGGCGCACCGCGCGCGTGCCGCAAAGCTGGAAGCCGACCGACCGCCACCAGTCTTCGGGCCGCGGCGCGCCCTCGACCTTGACCGAGGTCAGGCCGGGCCGCGGCGGGGCGATCACCGCCTCGTCGCGCCGCGCCGCATGCAGGATCGCGGCAAGCCGGGCCGCTTCGGGCTTGAGCAGCGCCGGCAGGAAAAGATTGGCCTCGCCGAACTGTACGCCCAGCCGCTTCAGCCTGTGGCGCTCGGCCGGCACCAGATGGTCGAGCTGGTCGGCCACCGTCCGCCGCGGCACGGCGCCGAGGCCCTCGGCGATCTGGTAGGCGATGCCGCGCGCCGGACCATCGAGCGCGGCCGCGGTCAGCCGGCGCAGCAGGCCCAGCCGCCGTTCGACGCGCCGCTCGAGCCAGCGCTCGAGCCGCCCCTGCACCGCCGCCCGCGCGGGACCGTCGAGGTCGCGGGCGCCGACGATGCGGAAGCGCGGCTTCAGGACCGAGTCGCCGGGGCCGAGATGGGCGACCGGCGCCCCGTCCCAGGTCACGGCACCATCGTCGCGCAGGTCGAAGGCATCGTCCGGCGCATCGGCCAGCAGGCCGGCGCGCTTGCGCAGCGCATCGCCCAGCACCCGGTTGGTCGCGGCGCGCAGCGCGCGGTGCTGCCCCGCCCCCTCCAGGGGACGGAAGGCCAGGCCGTCGAGCCTGCCGACCGGTTCGCCGGCCACCGCCACGGTACCGTCGGCGCCGATCTCGGCGGTGAGGTTCGGACCGTCATCGAGGCTGCGCGACAGCATGGCGGCGCGGCGGTCGACGAAACGCTGGGTCAGCCGGGCATGCAGCGCATCCGACAGACGATCCTCGATCGAGCGGGCGCGCTCCTGCCATTGCTTCGGATCGGCCAGCCATTCGGCGCGGTGCGACACGTAGGTCCAGGTGCGGATATGGGCGAGCCTGGTCGACAGCGTATCGATATCGCCGTCGGTACGGTCGAGCTGGGTCATCTGGCGGGCGACCCAGTCGGCCGGCAGTACACCTTCCGGCTTGCCCAGGTGCAGGAAGATCGCCCGCACCAGCCGGACATGCTGGTCGTGCAGGGTCTTGCGGAAATCGGGGATCTGGCAGATCTGCCAGAGCAGGCGCAAGCTGCCCCGGCTCCTGGCCCGCTCGGCCACGTCCTGGTCGCCAGCCAAAGCGCGCAGCGTCAGGTAATCCTCGGCATCCCGGGCGCGCAGCAGCACCTCGTTGGGCGGTGCCTGCTCCAGCGAGCGCAGCAGGCCCGGCAGCGAGGTGAAGTCGAGATCGGCCGACCGCCAGCGGGCCTGGGTGACCGGGTCGAAATGATGGTTCTCCAGCCGCTCGACCATCTCGGGTTCGAGCGGGCCGACCTCGCCCGTCGTGCCGAACGACCCGTTGCGCAGATGCCGCCCGGCCCGCCCGGCGATCTGGCCCATCTCGCCAGGGCTCAGCCGGCGCACCGCCAGCCCGTCGAACTTGTGCAGCCCGGCGAAGGCGACATGGTCGATATCCATGTTCAGCCCCATGCCGATCGCATCGGTGGCGACGAGATAGTCGACCTCGCCGGACTGGTAGAGGGCGACCTGGGCATTGCGCGTGCGCGGGCTGAGCGCGCCCAGCACCACGGCGGCGCCGCCGCGCTGGCTGCGGATCAGTTCGGCGATCGCGTAGACGTCGGCTGAGGAGAACGCGACCACGGCCGAGCGCCGGGGCAGGCGCGACAGCTTCTTCTCGCCGGTATAGAACAGCCGCGACAGCCGCTCGCGCTGGATCAGCTCATGCCCCGGCACCAGCCGGCGGATCAGCGTCTTGACCGTGTCGGCCCCGAGGAACATGGTCTCCAGCCGCCCGCGGGCGCGCAACAGGCGGTCGGTGAAGACATGGCCGCGCTCGGGGTCGGCGCAAAGCTGGATCTCGTCGATCGCCAGGAAATCGAACGGGCGGTCGAGCGGCATCGCCTCGACCGTGCAGACGAACCAGCGCGCCTCGCGCGGGATGATCTTTTCCTCGCCGGTGACCAGCGCGACGGTGCGCGGCCCCTTCTGCGCGGCGATGCGGTCGTAGATTTCGCGGGCCAGGAGGCGCAGCGGCAGGCCGATGATGCCGGTCTGATGGCCGAGCATCCGTTCGATGGCCAGATGGGTCTTGCCGGTGTTGGTCGGCCCGAGCACGGCGACCACATGGCTGTCGCTGCGCGACGGCTGGGCAGGCACGAAACGCGTGGACGAAACGCTCATGACCGGACTTTAGGGCTTTGCCCGCCCGCGCGATACCCGTTTGCAATGAACCATTCGGTTCTATTTATTAATTTATGTTTCATTTGTTGCATTCAGCGGCAAGCCATGGTTCACTGGGAAAAACCGGGACAAGGGGGCGTCGGGATCATGAGCAGCGTCATGCACAGGAATGGCACGGGCGGCCTGCCGGTTGCAGTCGGCGGCGAAGGCTGCTGGCTGATCGACGCGGCGGGGCGACGCTATCTCGATGCCTCGGGCGGCGCCGCCGTCTCCTGCCTGGGCCACGGCCATCCGAAAGTGGTGGCGGCGATGCATGAGCAGATCGACCGTCTCGCCTACGCCCATACCTCGTTCTTCACCACCGAGGCGATGGAACGCCTGGGCGACCGGGTGATCGCCACGGCGCCGCCGGGCATCGAGAAGGCTTATTTCGTCGCCGGCGGGTCGGAGGCGATGGAGGCGGCGCTGAAACTGGCCCGCCAGTATTTCGTCGAGATCGGCCAGCCCCGGCGGCGCCACGTCATCGCCCGCCGGCAGAGCTATCACGGCAATACGCTGGGGGCGCTGGCCGTCGGCGGCAACATGGCCCGGCGCGAGGTCTTCGCCCCGCTGCTGATCGAGGCCCACCACATCGCCCCCTGCTATGCCTATCGCGACCGCCGCGACGACGAGAACGAGGAAGCCTACGGCATCCGCATCGCCGACGAACTCGACGGCAAGATCCGCGAACTCGGCCCCGAAACGGTGATGGCCTTCGTGGCCGAGCCGGTGGTCGGCGCCACCGCCGGCGCGCTGCCCGCGGTGCCCGGCTACTTCGCCCGGATCCGCGAGATCTGCGACCGCCACGGCGTCCTGCTGATCCTCGACGAGGTGATGTGCGGCATGGGCCGTACCGGCACGCTGCATGCCTGCGAACAGGAAGGCATCGCGCCCGACATCATGACCATCGCCAAGGGCCTGGGCGGCGGCTACCAGCCGATCGGGGCGATGCTGGCATCCGGCACCATCGACCGGGCGATCCAGGCCGGCTCGGGCGCGTTCAAGCACGGCCATACCTATGTCGGCCATGCGCTGGCCTGCGCCGCCTCGCTCGCCGTGCTCGAGACCATCGAGCAGGACGGGCTGCTCGCCCGCGTGCGGACGCAGGGCGAACGGCTGAACGATGCGCTGACCGAGCGCTTCGGCAACCATCCCCATGTCGGCGACGTCAGGGGCCGCGGCCTGTTCCGCGCCCTCGAACTGGTTGCCGACCGCGCCACCAAGGTACCGTTCGACCCGGGACGCCGCCTGCACGCCCGCATCAAGGCCGAGGCGATGGCCCGCGGCCTGATGTGCTATCCGATGGGCGGCACGCTCGACGGCACGCGCGGCGACCACGTGCTGCTGGCGCCGCCCTACATCATCGCCGATGCGGAGATCGCCCAGCTGGTCGACCGGCTGGGCCAGGCCGTCGACGCCGCCATCGCCGCCTGACGACCGACATTTTCCAGTTCGTCCGTCAACTTGGTACCGGAGGAGGACCAGGCATGAAATCATTGCGTCCCGCGTTCATCGCCGCCTTGTGCGTGCTGGGCCTGGCCCTGCCGGCGCAGGCGGCCTCGACCCTCGATACCGTGCGCGAGCGCGGCGTGCTGCAATGCGGGGTCAATACCGGCCTGCCCGGCTTCTCCTTCCCCGACAAGCAGGGCAACTGGACCGGCCTCGACATCGATCTGTGCCGGGCCATCGCCGCGGCGACCCTGGGCGATGCGGCGAAGGTGCGCTTCACGCCGCTGACGGCGCAGCAGCGTTTCGCCGCCCTGCAATCGGGCGAGATCGACGTGCTGGCGCGCAATTCGACCATCACCCTGCAGCGCGATGCCGCGCTCGGCATCCAGTATGCCGGCATCAATTTCTACGACGGCCAGGCCGTCGTGGTTCCCGCCAGGCTCGGCGTCACCAAGCTTGGCGATCTGAGCGGCGCGGTGATCTGCGTGGCGCAGGGCACGACGCATGAGCTGACCCTGTCCGACTGGTTCCGCACCCGCAACCTGCCCCACAAGCCGGTGGTCTATGAAAGCCAGGACCGGATGTATGAAGCCTTCTTCGCCGGGCGCTGCGACGGCATGACCCAGGATGCCTCGGCGCTGGCCGCGGCGGTGGCGAGCTTCGCCGCGAACCCCGCCGACTTCGTCATCCTGCCCGACCGCATCTCGAAGGAGCCGCTGGGCCCGTTCGTGCGCAAGGGCGACGACAAGTGGTTCACGATCGTGCGCTGGGTCCTGATGGCGATGGTCGAGGCCGAGGAGCGCGGCGTGACGCAAGGCAATGCCGAAGCCAGGCTGAAGGACGGCGACCCCACGGTGCAGCGCCTGCTGGGCGTCAGCCAGGGCAACGGCAAGGCCTTGGGCCTCGACGAAGCCTGGGCCTACACCCTGATCCGGCAGGTCGGCAATTACGGCGAAAGCTTCGAGCGCAATGTCGGCAAGGGCAGCCCGCTGAAGCTGGCCCGCGGCCCCAATGCTCTGTGGACCGACGGCGGGCTGATGTACTCGCTGCCGATCCGCTGAGGAAAGAAAGCCGCCGGAGGGCCTGCCCTCCGGCGGCTCATTGTCAGAAGCGCCAGCGGCTGATCGCCACGGTGCGGCCGTCGGGCAACTGGGCGGTGGCCCGGTCGGTCGCCGTGAAGTTCAGGCGCAGCATGCCGACCGCCGTCGCGCTCGGCGCATTGCTGCCCGCCGTGCCCGACCACGTCGAACCGCCGCTGTAGAGATAGAGCTGGCCGGTGAAGCTCTGGTCCGACGCCAGCGCACCCTCGGCCGCGTACCACTGCGCATTGCCCGACGCATCGTAGCCGAACAGCGTCACATGCGTCACCTGCGACGACGACCCGTCGCTGGCCGCCTGCGTGTCGGTATCGATGAACAGGCTGGAAACGCCAGCGGCATTGCCGTTCACGCCCCAATAGCCGTTCTGCGGCAGGCCGGCAAAACCCGTCGTCCGCGTGCCCCCCACCGGGTACAGCGCCAGGCTGCGCGCAGCCCCGCTGCCCAGCACGTAGGAAGCCTGCGTGCCGTTGGCCGCGAAGGTCAGCGTCAGCGGACCGACCGTCGTTGAGCTTGCACCCGACCGCGACCACTGGCTGACCGTGCCCTGGCACACCAGGCCGGTGAACTGGCACGAACCCGCCGCCCAGACCGCCGTCCCGCCATTGGCAGTGTAGGCCAGCCCCGCAACCAGCGCCTTGTCGCCCCAGCGCTCGACGCTCCAGGTCAGGTTGCCGCCATCGGTCGTGTACCAGTAGGCCGTCCGGCCGGGCAGCACCAGCGGGTTGCCCGCCAGATGGATCTGGCCCGCCAGCG
>JAEYTW010000501.1 GCA_023433835.1 Pseudomonadota bacterium
GGGCAGGGCCATGCCGTCCTCGATCACCACCGGCGGGCCGTCGGCGCCGCGCGCCGGGCCGACGATCGCGGCGGCGGCGGCCGTCGCAACCACCAGATCGGCCCGGGCATGGCCGATCTGGTAGCGGATCTCGGCGGCGCGATGGTCGGGGTTCATCGGCACGATCGCGGCGCCCAGCCGGTTCAGCGCCAGGAAATGCAGGAAATGCAGCGGCTGGCTGCCGAGGTTGAGGGCGACGCGATGGCCGGCGCCCCAGCCGCGCGACCGGTAGGCCGCCGCCAGCGTCTCGACCCGCGCGCCCGCTTCGCCGAAGGTCAGCACCGCGCCGCCGCAGGACGGGGTGGTCGCGAGGAAGTCGAGGCCGGGCGCGTCGGCGACCGCTTCGGCGAAGGCGTCGTACAAGGTGGCAATGGTCATTGCGCCGGCAGCCTCTCTATGACAAACAACTGACTGTTTGGTATATCAGCCCGGGAGTGCGCGATCCATGAAGGCTATCGAGTTCACCGCGTTCGGCCGCCCGGCCGAGATGGCCAGGCTGGTCGAACGGCCCGATCCGCCGCCGCCAGGCGCGGGCGAGGTGCTGGTCGAGACGCTGCTCGCCACCGTCAACCCGGCCGATCTCCTGACTATCGAGGGCCGCTATGGCGTGCGGCCGCGGCTGCCGGCTATTCCGGGGGCCGAGGCGGTCGGGCGCGTCGCCGCGCTGGGCGACGGCGTCGCGGACCTTGCCGTCGGCGATGTGGTGCTGATCATGACTGGCGCCACCTGGCGCGACCGCACGGTGCTGAAGGCCGCGGCGGTGATGCGCCTGCCGCCCGATATCGATATCGAGCAGGCGGCGATGATCAAGGCCAACCCGGCCACCGCCGCGGCGATGATCGGCGGCATCGTGCCGTTGGTGGCCGGGGAGTGGCTGATCCAGAACGCGGCCAATTCGGCCGCCGGCCGCTTCGTCGTGCAGCTGGGCCGGCGCCGCGGCATCCGCACCGTCAACGTCGTGCGCCGCGACGGGCCGGCGGCCGAGTTGCGGGCGCTGGGTGGCGATGTCGTGCTGGTCGATGACGGCCGCGATCCCGCGCGGCTTGCCGCCGCCGTGGCCGAGGCGACCGGCAACGCCGTGATCCGCCTGGGCCTCGATGCCGTCGGTGGCACGGCCACGGATGGTCTGGCCGCCAGCCTGGGCGAGGGCGGGGTGATCGCCAATTACGGCCTGCTGTCGGGCGCGGCCTGTCAGGTTGATCCCTTCCATCTGGTCTTCCGCGGCATCCGCCTGCAGGGCTTCTGGCTGGCGCAACACGCCAAGGCGCAGGGCGCGGCGGCAATGCGCGACCTGTTCGCCGAGCTGATCGAACTGGTTGCGGCGGGTGAAATCCGCGCGGAGGTCGAGGCGCGCTATCCCTTCGCCCGGATCGGCGAGGCGCTGGACCATGCCGCCCGGCCGGGCCGGTCGGGCAAGATCCTGCTCACACCCTGAGAATTGCCGCGTCATCCCCGGAAACCTGGCCGGCCAGGTGCCGCGCCAGCCGGGCGTCGGGGCCGGCCAGCGGATGATCGAGGCTGATGCCGGCGCGCAGCAGGCGCAGTTCGCCGATCCGCTGATCGGGTGCCAGGCCGGCATTGATGCGCCGCACCTCGTCCAGGATCAGGGCATGGACGGCGGGGGAGTCGAAGGCCGACTGATCGGTCACTGCCTCGACGCCGGCGCGGCGCACGAAGCGGGCGACCGGCTCGGCCTCGGCCGCCACCACGGCGATGCCGGGCGCCACCAGCGCCGCATCGTTGATCACGAGGCTGTCGCGCAGCGCCGCCTCGGCCGGTGATGCCGGCAGGCCGGCGTCGGTGACCGGCCGGCCGATGGTGCGGTACCAGTCGCCGAGGCCCGGTCCCAGCGGATCGCCGAGATTGATCAGCGCGCGGGCGCGGTCGAGTCCGATTCGGGCGCGCACGCGGTTCAGCACCCAGCCGCGCAACGGCATGGTTCCCGGACCCATCGCACGGTCGAGCATCCAGCGCTGGAACGGCGTCGCATCCTCGGCGGCCAGCGCGACAGCCAGCCGCAGGCGTTTCCACAGCCGGGGCGGCCCGACCACCACGGTGGGGCGCAATTCGACGAGATCGTCGCCGACCGTCTCGCGGTTCTCGGCGAAGCTGACCGTGGCGCCGCTCGCCATTGGCCAATGAGCGACGGCGATCCGCTCGGCCAGGTAGGCCGGGGCCAGGGCCGACATCAGGTCGTCGCCGGCCCGCAGCGGGCTGGCGGCGGCACGTTGGATCAACTGCCCATGGGTGATCACCGTGATCGCGCCGCCGGCGGCATCGAGCAGGGCAGGGGCGCCTGGATCGATCGTCACGATCGGGGCCGCGCCGGGGGTCAACTCGGTGACATGCAGGAAACCCGTAGCCTCGGGCTTCGCCGTCGGCCCGGAAGCGTCGATCAGCAACGGCGGCCGTGGTCCGGGCAGGGTCACCAGCATTTCCAGCGCCGGCATGTCGCAGGCCATGACCGCCCGCGCCCCGGCCTGGTGCAGCAGGTCGGCCGCGATGCCGGGTTCCATGTCGCTTGCCAAGGCCAGCACGGCGGCGCCCAGCGACAGCGCGGCATGCTCGGTGATCAGCCAGTCGACCCGGCCGTCGCCGATCACCGCCAGCACGTCGCCGGCCTTCACGCCCCGCACGGCGAGCGCTCCGGCCCGGCCGTTCACGGCCTCGGCCAGTTCGGTCCACGTCCATTGCCGCCACAGCCCGCCCTGTTTCTCGCGCAGCGCGATGGCGGTGCCGTGCCGCCGGGCGGCGGCGGAGAGTTCAGCGCTCATAGCCAGCTCCGTCGCAGGCGCTGCACCGGGGCGCCGATGCCGTCGTCATGCTGGGCAAGATAGTATTTCTGGATGTCGGCGCGCTCGCGCAGCACTTCGGCCCGGTCGCCGGCGACGATGCGGCCGTTTTCCAGGGCATAGGCATAGTGACTGACGGCCAGCGCCACGGCGGCGTTCTGTTCGACCAGCAGGATGGTCGTACCCTGCTCGCGGTTGATGCGCACGACGATGGCAAAGATTTCCTTCACCAGCCGGGGCGACAGGCCCAGCGAGGGTTCGTCGAGCAGCAGCAGGCGGGGCCGCGCCATCACGGCGCGCGACAGGGCCAGCATCTGCTGCTCGCCGCCCGACAGCAGGCCGGCGCGCTGGGTGCGGCGTTCGCGCAGGATCGGGAAATAGTCGAACACGACCTCGAGGTCGGCCGCCACCCCGGCCTTGTCGCGGCGGAAGAACGCGCCCATGCGCAGGTTGTCCTGCACCGACAGATGGGGGAAGACCTGGCGCCCTTCCGGCACGTGCGACAGGCCGGACTGGGCGATGGCGTCGGGCTCCGACCCCTGGATCTCGCGCCCGTCGAACAGCACGCGGCCCGAGCGCGGGACAAGCGTGCCCGAGATCGTGCGCATGATCGTGGTCTTGCCCGCGCCGTTTGCCCCGAGGATCGCGACGATCGCCCCGGCGTCGACGGCGAAGGACACGCCGCGCACCGCGGCGACCGGGCCGTGATAGGTTTCGATATTGTGCAGTTCGAGCAGGGCCATGTCCGCTCACTCCCCGATATAGGCGCGGACGACGTCGGGGTGGCGCTGTACCGCATCCGAGGTGCCGGCCGTGAGGATGCGGCCCTGGTTGACCGCCAGAACGTGGTCGGACACGTCGGAGACCAGGCGCAGGTTGTGTTCGACCATCAGGATGGCGATGCCCAGCCGGTCGCGGATCGCCTTCAGCCGGTAGGCCAGCGCGCGCGCCTCGGTCGGCGTCAGGCCCGACGATGGCTCGTCGAGCAGCAAGAGGCGCGGTTCCAGCGCCAGGGCGCGCGCCAGTTCGACATTCTTGCGAATGCCGTAGGGCAGGCCGTGGATCGGGGTGCGGCGGTAGGATTCCAGATCCATGAAGCCGATCACGCGCTCGGCCACCTCGCGGAACGCCTTCTCCGCGCGCCGCAGGCCCGGCAGATAGCACAGCTGCGACAGGAAGCCCGCGCGGGCGTGCACATGGCGGCCGAGCAGCACGTTGTCCAGCACCGTCGCATGTTCGAACAATTCGATGTTCTGGAAGGTGCGGGCCATGCCCAGCCGCGCGATCTGATGCGGCGGCCGGCGGGTGATGTCGGTGCCCTGGAAGACGATGCGCCCCGAGGTCGGCTCGTAGAGCCGGCTGATCAGGTTGAAGATGGTGGTCTTGCCCGCGCCGTTCGGCCCGATGATCGTGAAGATCTGGTCGGGCGCCACCTGGAACGACACCTGGTCGACCGCGACAAGGCCGCCGAAGCGGATCGACAGGTTCTCGACCTGAAGGATCGCCATCACCAGCGCTCCGACTTCAGGAAGCTGCGCTGGCGCTTGAAGCTGCCGGCCTTGCAGAACGGGAATTCCGACCAGTAGCGGCGCAAGGATTGCCAGCGGCCGTAGATGCCGCCGGGCTCGACGATGATGAACAGGATCAGGATGATGCCGAAGGCGGCCGTCTCGATGCCGGTCTGGTTGGCGATCGCCGCGGGCAGCAGGCCGCGCAGCCCGGCGATCACCTGCGGCAGCAGGATGATGAAGGCCGCGCCGAACACCACGCCATGCAGCGAGCCGAGGCCGCCGACCACGACCAGCGTCAGCATCTCGATCGAGACGTTGATGCCGAACTGCTCGGGCGTGATGAAGGTCAGTTTGTGGGCCAGCAGCGCGCCGGCGAAGCCGGTCAGCGCCGCGCCGATGGCAAAGGACAGCGTCTGGTAGGTCGCGAGGTTGACCCCCATGCTCTGCGCCGCGATCCGGCTGTCGCGGATGGCGATGAAGGCGCGCCCGATCGGCGAGCGCAGCAGGTTGGCGACGCCGAGCAGGCAGAGCACGAGGACACCGAGGCAGAGGAGATAGAATTTCCGCTCGCTGTCGATCGCCCAGCCGAACAGCGTCGCATCCGGCATGATCAGCCCCAGGCTGCCGCGGGTGACCGAGGTCCAGCGGGTGATCACTTCCTCGACGATGAAGGCGAAGGACAGCGTCGCGATGGCCAGGAACAGGCCGGTCATGCGCAGGGCGGGCAGGCCGATCATCACGCCGGCCGCCGCCGCGACCAGGCCGGCGGCCGGCAAGGCGACGACGAAGGGCACGCCCGCGGTTTCCAGCGCGCCGGCGGTATAGGCGCCGATCGCCAGGAAGGCCGCCTGACCGAACGAGACCAGGCCGGTATAGCCCAGCAGCACCATCATGCCGAGGCCGGCGATGGCATAGATGCAGATGAAGGTGAACTGACTGAGCAGATATTCGTCGATCAGCCACGGCAGGGCGACGAACAGGGCGGCGATCACGAGCCAACGCAGGCCGGCCGCGCGGCTGGGGATCAGGGCGAGGTCCTGGCCGTGATCGATGCGCAGATCGTTTGAGGCCATCGTCACACCTTCTTGCGCGCGGACTGGCCGAACAGGCCCTGCGGCCAGAACACCAGCGCGGCCAGCAGCAGGATGTAGGCGGTGACGTCCTTGAAGCCTTCGGGCAGGTAGAACCCGGCAAGCGATTCGCAGATGCCGAGGATCAGCCCGCCGATGATGGCGCCGGGCATGCTGCCGAAGCCGCCGAGCACGGCGGCGGGGAATGCCTTGATGCCGATCAGCCCGACCTGGGCATGCACGAAGGTCAGGGGCGCCAGCAGGATGCCGGCGATGGCGGCGACCGCCGCGCTCATCGCCCAGATCAGCGTCGACAGCCGGCGGATCGGAATGCCCATGTAGCCCGCCGCCATCTGGTTCTGCGAGGCGGCCTGCATGGCGATGCCGGTGCGGGTGCCGCGGAAGAAGACGTAGAGCGCGGTGATCAGCACGATGGTGACGGCGATGACCACCACATGCTCCTGGCTGACGACCAGGTCGCCCAGCCGCAGCACCTGGCCGGTATAGGGCGTCGTCAGCTTGTGGCTGTCGGTGCCCCAGCCCGGCACCATCGTGACGAGCGAGCGCAGCAGGTAGCCCAGGCCCAGCGTCACCATGACGATCGCGAAGGCCGGCAGGCCGATCATCGGCCGCATCAGCGCGCGTTCGATGATCACGCCGAGCAGCGCGGTGCCGGCCACGGCGAGGATGACGCCCTGCCAGTAGGGCAGGCCCCAGAGGTCGACGGTGGTGAAGCCGAAATAGGCACCGACCATCATCAGGTCGCCCTGGGCGAAATTGATGGTCTCGGTGGCCTTGTAGATCAGGATGAAGCCGAGCGCGACCAGCGCGTAGATGCACCCGATGGCCGCGCCGCTGACGACTTGCTGCAGGAATATCACCGGCTGCCCCGGCCCGGCGCGTCAGCGCGCATCCCTCGTTTCCTCCCGATCAGAGATCCTGATCCATTCTGGGTCCCGCCATCGAACAGCGCGGCGGGTGTCTTGCCTAAATGCCTTTCCACGGATACGCTGTCAATCAATAACAAACAATTGTTTGGCAGATGCTTCGGCCCTCACCGCGATGGCCGGGCAATCAACCCGAGGGGGAAACGCGAGAATGAAATCACTGATCGCAGCAGTCGCCGCCGCGATGCTGGGCCTGGCCGCGCCGGCATCGGCCCAGGCGCCGGGCGTCACCGACAAGGAGATCGTCATCGGCACCCATCAGGACCTGTCCGGCCCGGTGGTCAGCTGGGGCCAGCCGGTGACCAACGGCATGCGCATGGCGGTCGACGAGATCAATGCCAAGGGCGGCATCAACGGGCGCCAGCTGAAGCTGCTGGTCGAGGATGACGGCTACGATCCGAAGAAGACGATGCTGGTGACGCAGAAGCTGATCACCCGCGACAAGATCCTGGCCCTGGTCGGCCCGATGGGGGCGGCGACCTCCGGCCCCGCCATGCCCTACGTGCTGAAGCAGGGTGTGCCCCACCTGTTCCCCGTCGCCTCGTCGGAAATTTTCTTCGACCCCTACGACCGGCTGAAATTCTCGATCTTCACCCCGTGGTCGGCCCAGACCTATCAGGGGGTGAAATGGTTCCATGCCACCAAGGGCCGCAACGCGATCGGGGCGCTGGTCCAGGACGACGAATTCGGTGCCAGCGTGCAGAAGGGCGTCGAGGAGGCGAGCAAGGAGCTGAAGCTGCCGGTCACCGTCGTCACCTACAAGCGCGGCACCACCGATTTTTCCAGCCAGATCGCCAAGCTGAAGAACGAGGGCGTCGATGTCGTCATCCTCGGCACGCCGATCCGTGAATCGGTCGCGGCGATGGCCGAGGCGCGCAAGGCCGGCTGGAACGTCGACATGATGGTGACGACGTCGGGCTATGCGCCGGAAGTCGTCAAGCTCGGCGGCGACACGGTTGAAGGCCTCTACGGCACCGCCCAGACGCCGATCCCGTATTACGAGACGGCGACGCCCGAGCTGAAGGCGTGGATCGAAACCTACAAGAAGCAGTTCAACACCGACCCGAACCCCCAGGCGGTGATCGGCTATCAGATCATCACGCTGTTTGCGGAAGGCGCGAAGAATGCGGGGAAGGACCTGACCGTCGACAGCCTGATCAAGGGCCTGGAGGCGGTGCACGGCTTCAAGGACATCTTCGGCACCGCGCCGATGTCGTTCGGCCCCGATCGCCGGCTGGCGACCAACACCCCGATTCTGTTCGAGGTCAAAGGCGGGCGCTGGGTCCAGATCCAGACACTGCAATAACGGTCCCCCGGGGGCGCGGCCTTTCGTGCCCCCCAATTTCCGATCCATGGATGGCGCGTACCCGATGGACAGGCTCGACGATCCCCAGCTTTTCATTCCCGACATCCTTGCCAGCCATGCGAAGTGGTACCCGGACAAGGAAGCGGTGATCTGCGGCGCGCGGCGCGCGACCTGGCAGCAGTTCAACGCGGGCATCACCCGCGTCGCCAATGGCCTGCTGGCCATGGGCATCGGCCGCGGCGACAAGGTCGCCATCGCCATGACCAACAGCGTCGAGATGCTCGAGGTGATGTTCGGCATCGTCAAGGCCGGGGCCTGCGCCGTGCCGCTGTCATCCCTGCTGTCGCCTGAGGCGATCGCGACCCTGATCGACGATTCGGACGCCTGCGCGATCTTCGTTTCCGCTCCGCTCGACAGGCTCGTCCTGCCGGGCGAGGGGGCGCTGGCCAAACTGCGCCCCGATGCCCGCTTCGCGCTGGGCTTCGCCGCGCCGGGCTGGCGCGATCTCGGCCCCTGGGCGGCGGCGCAGTCGGAGGCCGAGCCCGGCGTCAGGTATCGGATGACCGACGACTTCAACATCATCTATTCGTCCGGTACCACCGGGATCCCCAAGGGCATCGTGCAGAGCCACAAGGCGCGTCAGCACTGGGCCTATTCGAACGCCCTGGAATTGCGCGTCGACCGCACCGCCAAGGCGCTGACCACGACCTCGCTGTGCTCGAACGGCACGTTCCTCGTCATGCTGCCGGCGCTGTTCATGGGTGCGACGCTGGTGGTGATGGAAGCCTTCGATCCCCGCGGCTTCCTGGAAATCCTGCAGCGCGAGCGCTGCACCCATACCTTCATGGTGCCGACCCAGTGGATCGTCACCATGGCGCTGCCCGATTTCGATGCCTACGACAAGTCGTCGCTGCAGATGATGCTGTGCGCCGGATCGCCGCTGCGCGGCGACACCAAGCTCGAGATCGCCAGGCGTTTCGGCCCCAACATCACCGAGCTCTACGGTTGCAGCGAGGGGCTCGCCACCATGCTGCGCCCGGCCCAGATGGAGGGCAAGATCGGTACCGTCGGCACGCCGGTGCTGGGCTTCGAGCTCGCCATCATCGGCAATGACGACCGCGAATTGCCGCGCGGCGAGATCGGCGAGATCGTCGGTTACGGTCCGGGCCTGATGACCGAGTACTACAAGCGGCCCGAGGCCACCGCCGACACGATCTGGCGGGACGCGCATGGCCGCAGCTTCATCCGTACCGGCGATATCGGGCGGCTGGACGAGGATGGCTTCCTCACCATCCTCGACCGCAAGAAGGACATGATCATCTCCGGCGGCTTCAACGTCTTCGCCATCGATATCGAGACGGTACTGGGCAGGCATCCGGACGTGCTCGACGTCACCGTCATCGCCGTGCCGCACGAGAAATGGGGTGAGACGCCGCTCGGCATCGTCATTCCGCGCGCCGGTGCCGGCACCCCGGCCGGGGAGATCTGCGCCTGGGCCAATGAACTGTTGTCGAAGCATCAGCGGCTGTCAGGCATCGTCTTTCGCGAGGAGTTGCCGCGCAATGCCCTGGGCAAGGTGCTGAAGCGCGAATTGCGCCGCGAATTCTGGCCGGCGGCATCCTGACCATGCGGGTGGTGATCTGGGGCGCCGGCGGGGTCGGCGGCTATCTCGGCGCGCGGCTGGCGCAAGGCGGCGCCGATGTCGCCTTCGTCGCCCGCGGCAAGCATCTCGCCGCGATGCGCGGGCATGGCCTGCGCATCGAAAGCCCCCTCGGCGACATGCATTTGCCGCGGGTGGAGGCCAGCGCCGATCCGGCCGATCTGGCCCCGGCCGACGTGGTGGCGGTCACGGTGAAGGGACGCGACCTCGCCGAGGCCGCGGGGCGGCTGGCACCGTTGCTGAAGCCCGATACGGCCGTCATCTCCTTCCTCAACGGCGTCGAAAGCGTCGGCATCCTCGCCGATGCCGTCGGGCCCGGCCGGGTGCTGGGCGGCATCTGCTACATGCCGCTGGTGGTCGCCGAGCCCGGCACGATCCGCCATACCGGCCGGGTCAACCGCTATGTCTTCGGCGAGATCGGCGGCCGGCGGACGGATCGCGTGCTGGCCTTCGCGGCGGCCTGCCGCGAAGGCGGCCTCGACGCGGTGCTGTCGGACGATATCGAGCGCGATCTGTGGCTGAAATTCATCATGCTGGCGCCGTTCAGCGCGATGACCTGCCTGACCCGCGCGCCGCTCGGCGTCTTTCTGGCCGATCCGGCCGCCCGGGCGCAATACGCGGCGGGCATGGAGGAGGTGGCGGCCGTCGGGCGTGCCCTGGGCGTTCGCCTGCCCGACGATGCCGTCGCCCGCAACCTGGATTTCGCGCTGAACCAGGCCGATCCCTCGACCAGGTCGTCGATGCTGGAGGATCTGGAGCGCGGCCGGCCCCTGGAACTCGATGCCCTCGTCGGCTCGGTGGTGCGGCAGGCCGAACGCGCCGGGGTGGCCGTGCCGTTCCACCGGATGGCCCGTGCGGTGCTTGGCGTGCACCGCGACGGGGTTCAGTCGCGGTAGCTGCGGTCGAGGCGGTCGAGCCTGCGGGTCAGCGCGTCGAACTCGCGCTCGCCCGGCGCCCAGCCGAACCCGGCCTTGGCCTGCCTGGCGGCGAGATCCTGGATCTCGGCCGACGGCATTTCCAGGGGCTGGTTGCCGGCCAGTGCCGCTACCTGCATGCGGCAGGCCTGGTCGAGATAGTACATATAGATGAAGGCTTCCGGGATGGTGCGGCCGACGGTCAGCGTGCCGTGATTGCGCAGGATCATCAGGTTGTTGTCGCCGAGATCGGCGACCAGCCGCGCCTTCTCGGCCTCGAGCAGCGCCAAGCCCTCGTAGGCGTGATAGGCGATGCGGCCCCAGTACAGCATCGCCGTCTGGGTCAGCGGCAGCAGGCCGTGTTTCTGCGCCGAAACGGCCGAGCCGGCGACGGTGTGCAGATGGATCACGCACTGCACGTCGGGCCGGCCGGCATGCACGGCCGAATGGATCACGAAGCCGGCCGGATTGATCGGCCCGGCGCCCTCGTCGACGATGCGGCCGTCGAGGTCGACCTTGACCAGGTTGGAGGCGGTCACTTCCTCGTAGAGCAGCCCGAAGGGGTTGAGCAGGAAATGGTCGTCGGGCCCGGGCACGCGGGCCGAGATATGGGTGTAGATCAGGTCGTCGAGGCCCAGCATCGCGAAGATGCGGTAGCAGGCGGCGAGCTGGACGCGAACCTGCCATTCCTCCGCGCTGATGGTTGCGCGTTTGGTTGCCGTCGCCCGCTGGGCCATCGCGTTTCCTCGTCCCCGGTTTCGCCGATCAGATTCCTATCGCGCCAGCTGTCGGTCAACCGAAAAAACAAATACTTGTTTGGTTGAGGCGCCAGCGTAGACTTGGCCCGATTTTCCGTGGGAGGAAACGACGATGCTGAACGAGACCCAGGTCTCAGCCTACCGCGATCGCGGTTTCGTGCTGGTCCCCGGCCTGTTCGACGATACCGAGCTCGGTGTCCTGAACGACGCCGTGGCCGATCTCGGCCGCCACGACGGGCCGGAGGTGATGCGCGAAGCCGACGGCCGGCCGCATGTCGTCTACGGCATGCATCGGCTGGACGACCGGCTGGCGGGGCTGGCCCGTCATCCCCGCATCGTCGAGATCGCCACCAGATTGATCGGCAAGCCGATCTATGTCCATCAGTCGCGGGTCAACGTGAAACAGTATCGCGGCGCGGTGGTCGACTGGCACCAGGATTTCGGTACCTATCACCGGGTCGACGGCGTGCCGCGGCCCGACGGCATCATGATCTCGATCTTCCTGGACGATATCTCCGAACTCAACGCGCCGCTGCTGGTGGTGCCGGGCACCCACCATTCGGGCATCGTCAGCGAGGCGCGGGTCAACCCGAGCGCCGAGGATGCCGGCCGCGCCGCGAAATACCGGTATGACATCAGCGAGGAGACGCTCGGCAGGCTGGTCAGCCAGCACGGCCTGGAATCGGTCACCGGCCCGCGCGGCTCGGTCCTGTTCCTGCACATGAACGTGGTGCATGGCTCGACCGTCAATATCACGCCGTTCCGCCGGGTCATCCTGTACCTAAACGTCTGCGCCACCGATAATCGCGGCGAAACCTTCGCCCGGCCCGAATATCTTGCCGCCCGCGACTTCACGGCGATCGAGCCGCTCGGCCCCGATTGCCTCACCCGTTTCGCCCGAGGAACCGTCGATGCGTGACAATCCCGTCAAGACCCGGCTCGCCGCCGGCGAGGTCGTGCTGGGCACGATGGTGTTCGAGTTCGCCACGCCGGGCCTGCCCGCGCTGCTGGCCGCCTCGGGCGCCGAATTCGCCCTTTACGACATGGAGCATTCGGGGTTCTCGATCCCCGACATGAAGGTGCAGTTCGGGCTGTGCCGGGGTGCTGGCGTCATCCCGCTGGTGCGGCCGCCGGAAAAGACCTACGAGACCGTGGCCCAACTGCTCGATTGCGGCGCGATGGGCCTGATGCTGCAGAAGGTCGAAAGCGGGGCCGAGGCGGCCGAGATCGTCTCCTGGACGCGCTATCCCACCGCCGGCATCCGCGGCGCCTTCTTCGGCGGGGCGCATGACGATTTCACCGGCGGCTCGCTCGACGACAAGATGCGCAAGGCCGAGGCGCGCACCATCGTGATGCCGATGATCGAATCGCGCGCCGGTGTTGCCGCGGTCGACGAGATCGTCGCCACCCCGGGCGTCGACGGCGTCCATCTCGGCCAGTACGACCTGTCCCTGTCGCTGGGCCTGCCCGGGCAGTTCGACCACCCGGAAATCCAGGGGGCGATCGATGCGATCCTCAGCGCCTGCAGGCGGCACGGCAAGTTCGCCGCCTGCATGGCGCCGACGGTGGAAACCGCCCGGGAATGGAGGGGCCGCGGCTTCACCCTGATTTCCTACGGCATGGATTCCGGCCTGCTGGCCGGCGCCCTGTCGGCCGGGCTGAACGGCATCCGCGGCGGGGGCGGATAGGCCTGCCGCGGTCGACACCGAGCGGCGCTGACAAGGCACTCGATTCATCGACAACGAGAATATTAGTCAAATGATTAATTAATCTTGCGGCAGCGGTTTGCCGGGCGCAGACTTGGCAAAAAGGGAGGGTCGCGATGAATTTCGATTTTTCCGACGAACAGCGCGAATTGCGCGACCAGATCCGGCGTTTCCTCGCCCAGCGTTCCGATCCCCGCGGCGCCATCACGGCCGGCGGCCACGACCCCGCGCTGTGGCGCGGCATGGCCGAACTCGGGTTGCTCGGCATCGCGATCCCCGAGGAATACGGCGGGGCCGGGGCGGGATATCTCGAGCTTTGCGTCGTCGCCGAGGAAGTCGGCCGCGCGCTGGCGCCGGTGCCGTTCTCGTCCTCGGCCTGCCTTGCCGCCGAATTCATCCTGCAGGCCGGCACGACCGCGCAGAAGCGGGCCTGGCTACCCCGGCTCGCCGCCGGCACGGCGATCGCGGTGTTCGCCGCGGTGGAGGGGGCAGGGGATGCCGCGCCCGAGCGGATCGCGGCAAGCGTCGCTGACGGCCGGCTGACCGGCGTCAAGTCGCCGGTGCTGGATGGCGGCATAGCCGACCTTGCCATCGTCGCGGCCCGCGGGCCCGGCGGCATCGGCCTGCATCTGGTCGACCTGCACGGCCCCGGCGTGACCCGCCACACTCTCGACAGCGTCGATCCGACCCGCGGCCTGGCCGAAATCCGTTTCGAGGCGGCGGCGGCCGAGCGGCTGGGCGAGGCCGGCTGGGAAACGGTCGAGCGCATGCTGGACCGTGCCGCCGTGCCGATGGCCTTCGAGCAGGTCGGCGGTGCCGACCGGGCGCTGGAGATGGCGCGCGACTACGCGCTGGAACGCATCGCCTTCGGCCGGCCGATCGGATCGTTCCAGGCGGTCAAGCACATGCTGGCCGACATGTATGTCTCGGCCACCCTGGCCCGCTCGAACGCCTATTGGGCGGCCTGGGCACTGGACAGCGACGCCGCCGAGCTCGGCCAGGCCGCCGCCTCGGCGCGGGTCAGCGCCACCGAAGCCTTCGCCCATTGCGCGCGTAACAATATCCAGGTCCATGGCGGCATGGGCTTCACCTGGGAATTCGACTGCCACCTGTTCTATCGCCGGTCCGCCCTGCTGGCCACCGCGCTGGGCAGCCCGGGGCTATGGGAAGACCGGCTCGTCGCGCAATTGCAGGCGGCCTGAGGGAGGGCCGAGTGATGGATTTCGACGATACACCAGAGGAAGCCGCCTTCCGTGCCGAGGCCCGCGCCTGGCTGAAGGCCAACGTACCGACCGAGTACGAGGCCGACCTTAAATCCTCGCCGTTCGGCCGCATCGCGCTGCGCGGCCGCGACATCGTCGCCGCTTCCAAGACCTGGCAGAAGCGGAAGGCCGAGGCCGGCTGGGCTTGCCTGCATTGGCCCAGGGAATACGGCGGCCGTGGCGCCACCCCGATCGAGCGCGTGATCTGGCAGCAGGAGGAAGGGATCTACGCCAAGCTTTCCTCCCTCTTCATCGTCGGCCACGGCATGTGCGGCCCGACGGTGATGGCCTATGCCGACGAGGACCAGAAGCGCCGCTATCTGCCGCCCTTGGCCGCCGGCGAGGAAATCTGGTGCCAGCTGTTTTCGGAGCCGGCCTGCGGCTCCGATCTCGCCGGCTTGCGCACGCGGGCCGAGCGCGACGGCGACGACTGGGTGATCAACGGCCAGAAGGTCTGGACCAGCCACGCCCATCTTTCCGACTACGGCATCCTGCTGACGCGGACCGATCCGGGCGTGGCCAAGCACAAGGGCCTGACCATGTTCTTCCTGGACATGCGCAGCCCCGGCGTCGAGGTCAGGCCGATCCGCCAGGGCGACGGCCAGGCCGAGTTCAACGAAGTCTATTTCACCGACGTGCGCATTCCCGACGCCCAGCGGCTGGGCCGGGCCGGCGAAGGCTGGTCGGTGGCGCTGACCACGCTGATGAACGAGCGGTTGTCGATCGGCGCGGTGATGCCGACCGGATTCCCCGAGATGCTGGCCTTCTGCCGCACGCCCGGGCCGGACGGTCGCGCCCCGGTCGAGGACAGCGCGGTGCGCAAGCGGCTGGCCCGCTGGGCGGCGCGCAGCTCAGGGCTTCGCTTTACCGCGCAGCGCTCGATCTCGGCGATGTCGCGCGGCAACATGCCGGGGCCGGAGAATTCGATCGGCAAGCTGGTCGCCGGTTCGATGATGCAGGAGATCGCCAATTACGCGCTGGAACTGATGGGCCCGGCCGGCATGGTCGCCGGCGGCCAGTTCCAGGCGATGATGCTGCGCTCGCCCGCCACGCGGGTCGAGGGCGGCACCGACGAGATCCTGCGCAACATCATCGCCGAGCGCGTGCTGGGCCTGCCGGCCGACATCCGCGTCGACAAGGACGTACCGTTCAACCAGATCCCGACAAAGGGTTAGATGTCACGGCCGGCGGGTCAGCGTTTCCAGCGCCTGCTTGAAGAAGTCGCGCCGCGATTCCCTGTTGAAGACCAGAAGCGGCGCGACGTTGACCGACAAGAGGATGCGGGCGCGCACGTCCGCCTCGCCCGTGTCGAAGCCGAGGTCGCGGAAGGCCTGGGTCAGGAAGGGCAGCACCAGGCTTTCCGATTCGCTGACCGTCGCGGCCGCGCGCGGGTCCATCGTCGCCCAGATCCGCATGGCATGGTCGAGCTCGAAGGTGCGTTCCTGCAAGGAGAGCTTGGCCAGGCGCTGGATACGGGTGATCGGGTCTGGATTGCCGACCATCGTCTGTTCCAGCACGCGGCGGACGCGGTCGGCCGAGAAATGGCGGGCGACGGCGCCGAGGTAGTCCTCAAAATCGCTGAAATGGTGATAGAAACTGCCGGTCGAGACGCCGAGCCGGGCGGTCAGGGCCGACAGCTTGACGCCGGCGATGCCTTGTTCGCGCAGGATGTCCTGGCCGGCCTCGATCCAGTCGACGCCGGTCAGGCGTCGATCGGCCGCCACGCGCTCGGGCGCCTTGGCGGTTTTCTTCGACGTGGTGGCGGTACGGGCCGACTGGCGCCTGACTGTGCTTCGCAACGACATCCCTGAATCCGATGCTCCATTTTGCAGGGTGGAACGATCTATATCATCGCTGGCGCGCGGAAGCGATGGACAGCTCGATCATAACATAATATATGTTATTGAAACGATGATTTGCCGGTCAGCGTAATGCGGGCCGGGCCGAGACGCCGGAAAACACGGTGCCGAAGAATCGACGTAGGGAGAGGAAACCATGAACGACGACCAGAGCGGCATCAGCCGCCGAAAGCTGCTGCGCCATGCCGCCGCGGGTTCGATCCTGCTGCCGATGCCATTCATCGCCCGCCAGGGCCTCGCGGAAGAAGTGTTCCGGGTCGGCTGGATCCGGCCGACCACGGGGCGGCTGGCCTCGTCCTTCGCGCCGCTCTATGCCGGCGGGCTGATCGCGATCGACGAGATCAACGCCGCCGGCGGCATTCTCGGCCGCAAGGTGGTGATCCAGGAAGAGGATGACGAAGCCTCGCCGGCCAAGCAGCCTGCCGTGATCAAGCGGCTGAAGGATGCGGGCGTTTCCTACGTCGTCGGCCCGACGGGCTCGCCCCAGGTGCTGTCGTCGCTGGCCTTCACCACGCCGGCGCAGATGATCCAGTGCGGCATCGCCAACGCTTCCGACCAGGGCGACGCGGCCAAGTATCCCTACAACTACATGTGCGTCTGGTCGACCGAGCAGGAAGGCGAGGCGGCCGCCGCCTACATGGCCAACCAGCTCAAGATCAGGAAGATCGGCCTGCTGCAGGAATCGACGCCGTTCGGCGAGCAGGCGGGCAATGCCAGCAAGCGCAAGTTCAAGGAACTGACGGGCCAGGAGCCGGCCTCGGTGCAGGTCTATCCGGCGACCGCGACCGACCTCGCTCCCTACGTGAAGAACCTGCAGGCGGCGGGCTGCGAAGGCGTGATCGTGTGGATGGCCAACACCGTGCATATCGGCATGGCCTTCAATGCGATGGCCCAGCAGAAATGGCTGCCGCCGGTGATCGGCCACGTCAACCTGTTCAACGACGCGCTGTTCGACCTGGTGCCGCTCGATGCGCTGAAGAACGTCTACGGCGTCTACTACAAGAACTGGACCTATACCGACAAGGACCAGGTGCCGGCGCGCAACCAGGAGCTTGCCAGGAAGCTCGCCGCCATGGACTCGGCCAAGGGCATCAACGCCTTCATCGCCGGCTGCCCGCATTACGACTTCCTCTACCTCCTCAAGACCGCGGTCGAGCAGGCCAAGTCGACCGAGGTGGCGGCGGTCAAGAAGGCGCTGGACGGCATCCGCGGCTACAAGGCCGTGCTCGGCACCATCAATTTCAGCGAGACCAGCCATGCCGGCATCGGCATGGAGGATGTGACCCTGGCAAGCGTCGCCTCGGCCAAGGATCCCAGGTCGTTCGGTGCCCTGCGCGAACGCGCGCCGGGGGCCTGAGGTCGCACCAGCCGGCATAGGAATCGACGAGGGGCTTCGATAGTGCCCAAAAATGCGAATCGTCATCCCGGCGAAAGCCGGGATCCAGGGCAAGGGCTCTCGCAGGCGGCACGGCGTTTACCCTGGGCCCCGGCCTTCGCCAGGGCGACGATCGCCCCTGTACAGGACCACCGAGGCCTCATGTCGGCGCCCATGCGCCAAACGGAGGGTCGCCTTTGTATTTCGATTTGCTGATTCAGGCCCTGACCGCGGGCAGCATTTATGCCCTGGTCGGGGTCAGCGTGAACGTGATCTACCGGCCGACCAATACCTTCAACCTGGCCCAGGGCAACCTGGTGATGCTGGGGGCGATCCTCTGCGCGACGATCCTGGGGCAGCTGAAGCTGCCCTGGTATCTCGCGGCCGGCATCACCGTGGTCGTGATTTCCGCCATCGCCTGGCTGACCCATCTGGTCGCGGTGGCGCCGATCCTGTCGCGGCCGGGCGGGGGCGGACACGGCTGGCTGGTCTCGACACTCGCCGTCGGCATCCTGATCGAGGATGTCGTCGGCAAGATCGTCGGCCCCGATCCGATGCGCCTGCCGCCGCCGCCGCCCTTGTCGACCGATCTCACGGGCCTGGGCGTCTCGTCCTACCAGATCGCGCTGGTGATCGGCGTGATCGCGATCGTCGCCGGGCTCGAAGCTTTCTACCGCTCGCGCACCGGCCGGGCGATCCTCGCCATCGCCGAGGATCGCGATGCCAGCCTCCTTTGGGGCATCGACCCGACCAGGCTCGCCCGCATGTCCTTCGTGCTGTCGGGCATCGTCGCCGCGCTGGCCGGCATCCTGGCCGGGCCGGTGTTCTACGCCTCGGTCGGCCTGGGCGGCTCGCTGCTGATCAAGGGCTTCGAGGCCGCGGCCGCCGGCGGCATCGGCAGTAACCGCGGCGTGGTGCTGGCCGGGTTCTTCATCGCGCTGCTCGAAGCCATCGCCGCCCGCGCCCTGGCGCCGGGCTACCAGGACGCGGTGACCTTCGTCGCCGTCCTGCTGCTGTTGCTCATCCGGCCGCAGGGGCTGATGGGCCGCACCAATCTGAGGACGGTCTAGATGCGCTGGATGGCCGGCGTCACCGCCGTCGCGGCACTGCTGCCCTTCGTTCTCAAGGGCGAATACGCGCTGCTGGTCGCCACCCAGCTCTGGGTCTTCTACATGGTGGTGGTCGGCCTCAACCTGCTGACCGGCTATGGCGGCCAGACCTCGATCGGCCATGGCGCGCTGCTGGCGGTGGGCGCCTATATCGCCGCGATCGGCATGGTCGACTATCACCTGTCGTTTTGGGCGGCCCTGCCGCTTGCCATGATCGGCACCGGCATCGCCGGCGCGCTGATGGCCCTGCCGACCTTCCGCCTGTCGACCTGGTATTTCGCGCTGATCACGCTGGGTTTCGCCCGCGTCGTCTCGGGCCTGCTGGTCGAGCTGGAGCCGATCACCCACGGCTTCAGCGGCGTGATCGGCGTGCCGATGCCCCGGTTGGCGGCCTATGAATTCTCCGGCCGCGCCCTCTACTGGCTGGTGCTGGGCCTGGCCTTCGCCGCCTACCTCGTCACGAACAACCTGATCGGCTCGCGCTATGGCCGGGCGCTGATGGCGCTGCGCGACAATCCGCTGGCCGGTATCGGTGCCGGCATCTCGCTCGGCCGGCTCAAGATCATGGCCTTCGTCTATTCGGCCATGCTGGCCGGGGCCGGCGGGGCGATGTTCGCGGTGCAGAAGACCGTGATCACGCCGGAGGATTTCACCACCGACCTGTCGATCTTCTTCCTGCTGGTCGTCGTGCTCGGCGGCCTGGGCCGCCGCCATGGGCCGCTGATCGGCGCCCTGGCCTTCTTCCTGCTGCCCGAACTGCTGACCGACCTGCAGAAATGGCGGATGCTGATCTATGGCGGCGGCCTCCTGCTGCTCACCGTCTACGCGCCCGACGGCATTGCCGGCGCGCTGGAAGGCTTGCGCGGCCGGTTCGGCCGGAAGCGCACCGTTGACTCGGCGCCGGCCCGGCCGTTGCCGCAACTGGCTGGGGCGGACCTGGTGATCCACTCGGTCAACAAGGCCTTCGGCGGCGTCACCGCCGTCGCCGATCTCAGCCTGCAGGTGCCGGCCGGCAGCGTGCATGCCGTGGTCGGGCCGAACGGTTCGGGCAAGACCACGCTGCTGAATCTGATCACCGGTTTCTACCCGGTCGATCGCGGCCGCATCCTGATCGCCGGCGACGACGTCGTCGGCCGGGCTGCCACCGCCATCGCCCGCGGCGGGGTGCGCCGCACCTTCCAGACGCCCAAGCTGATCCCCGGCCTGTCGGTGATCGAGAACGTGATGCTCGGTGCCTACACTGCCGAGACCGCGAGCCTGGCTGACGTGGCGCTGAGCCTGCCGCGCGCGCGACGCGAGGCGGTCGAGCGGCGGGCCGAGGCGCTGTCCTACCTGCGCTTCGTCGGCCTTGACGTGCGGGCCGACGATCCGGCCGGCGAAATCCCGCACGGCCAGCAGCGGCTGATCGAGATCGCCCGCGCCCTGGTCGGCCGGCCCCGCCTGCTGCTGCTCGACGAGCCCGCCGCCGGGCTGTCGCTGGCCGAGCTCGACGGTCTGTGCGCCCTGATCAAGGCGATCGCCGAGCTGGGCACGACGGTCGTGATCGTCGAGCATCACCTCGACCTCGTCGCCAGCCTCGCCCAGTCGGTCACGGTGCTCGATCGCGGCCGGCTGCTCGCCGCCGGCACGGCCGAGGCGGTGTTCCAGCATCCCGACGTGATCGCGGCCTATATGGGCACCCGCGCCGTGACCGGCCAGGAGGCGAGCCATGCTGCTTGAGGTCGAGGGGCTGGTCTCCGGCTACGGCAAGGTCGCGATCCTCGATCGTGTGGCGCTCACCGTCGCCCCCGGCGAACTGGTCGCCATCGTCGGCGGCAACGGCGCGGGCAAGAGCACCTTGCTGCGCACGCTGTCGGGCCTCCTGCCGGCCATGGCCGGCACCATCCGCTGGGAGGGGCGCGACGTCACGCGGGCCACGCCGCGGGCGATGCTGGGCCTGGGCCTCCTCCACATCGCCGAGGGTCGGCGGCTGTTCCGCCAGCAATCGGTGCGCTCGAACCTCGATCTCGCCTTCTACGGCGCCGGGCTCGCGCGCGACGAGGAGCGGCGGCGGATCGACGATGCCTTCGCCCGCTTCCCCATCCTGCATGAGAAGCGCGAGGAGCCGGCCGGGGCACTGTCGGGCGGGCAACAACAGCTGCTGACGGTCGCCCAGGCGCTGCTGCGCCGGCCGCGCCTCCTGATGCTCGACGAACCCTCGCTGGGCCTCGCCCCGGTCATCGTCGACCAGGTGCTGGACCTGGTGCTGCGGCTGCGGGACGATGGCTGCGCCGTCATCCTGGTCGAGCAACTGGTCGAGCGCGCGATGGAAATCGCCGATACCGCCTATGTGATGCAGAACGGCCGGGTGATGGGCTCCGGCCCCGCCCGCGACCTGATGGGCAGCGAGCTGTTGCGCCATGCCTATCTCGCCTGAACGGGAGGAACGGATGACGGATTTCAGCCTGTCCCAGGCCATCGGCCGCTCGGCTTTACTGCGGGGCGACGAACCCGCCGTCATCGACGGCGACCGCCGCGTCGGCTGGACCGAGTTCGCCGACCGCATCGCGCGCACCGCCGGCCTGTTGCGCGCGATCGGCATGCAGGCGGGCGATCGTGTCGCCATGCTGGGCTTGAACAGCCATTATTATCTCGAAGCCTTCTTCGCCGCGCCCTGGGGCGGCGGCATCTTCACGCCGCTGAACTTCCGCCTGGCGGTGCCCGAGCTGGGCGCCATCCTGCGCGACGCCGGGGCCGAAATCCTGATCGTCGATCCCGCCCATGCCCATCTGGTGCCCGACTTGAAGGCCATCGCGCCGTTGCGCGAGGTCGTCGTCCTCGATCAATCCTACGAGGCGCTGCGGGCAACCGGCGCGCCCATCCCCGATGCCGGCGGGGCCGGCGACGACATTGCCGCGCTGTTCTATACCTCGGGCTCGACCGGCATGCCCAAGGGCGTGATGCACAGCCACACCAACATCGTGATGGCGGGTTTCACCTGCATCCCGATGTTCCAGCTGAACGAAGACGCCGTGGTGCTGATCTCCGGTCCGCTGTTCCATGTCGGTGCCACCGGGATGTGCATTCCGGCGCTGATCGCGGCCGCGACCGTGGTGCTGCTGGCCCGCTTCGATCCCGGCCAGGTGATCGAGGCGGTCTCGGGCCATCGCGTCACCACGATGACGATGGTGCCGACGATGCTGCGCATGGTGCTGGACCATCCCAGCTGCCGCCATCACGACCTGACCTCGTTGCGCACCGTCACCTTCGGCGGCGCGCCGATGCCAGGCAGCCTGCTGGCCGAGGCGCTCGACGTCGTCGGTTCGGCCCGCTTCATCCATTGCTACGGCATGACCGAGACGACGGCGAGCTGTTCGTCGCTGCCGGCGCGCTACCTGACCGTCGAAGGGCGCTCGACCTCGGTCGGCCGCGCCCTGACTGGCCTCGACATGGCGATCGTCGATGCCGACGATCGGCCGGTTCCGCCAGGCGTTTCGGGCGAGATCGTGGTGCGCGGGCCGGTGGTGATGAAAGGCTACTGGAACCAGCCCGAGGTCACCGCCAAGACCCTGCGCGGCGGCTGGCTGCATACCGGCGACGTCGGTTATATCGACGAGCGCGGCTTCGTCTTCCTGGTCGACCGGCTGAAGGACATGATCATCACCGGCGGCGAGAACGTCTATTCGCGCGAGGTCGAGGAAGCGATCTACAGCTATCCCGGCGTCGCCCAATGCGCCGTGATCGGCATTCCCGATCCACGCTGGGGCGAGGCGGTGCATGCCGTCGTCGCCGCCTCGCATGGCGCCGCGATCGATGCCGAGGCGCTGCTGGCCCATTGCCGCAGCCGCATCGCCGGCTACAAATGCCCGCGCTCGATCGACGTGCGGACCGAGGCGCTGCCGCTGAACGGCGCCAACAAGATCAACAAGCCCGCCTTGCGCCAGCCGTTCTGGGCGGGGCGCGAAAGCCGCATCGTGTGAGGCGATGCGTTGCTCAATAGGATAACATAGATTATGTTATGTAAATCCGAGATCCAGTGGAGGAAGCCATGGCCCTGAAAACCCCTGAGGAATACATCGCCAGCCTGCGCGACGGCCGCGTCACCTACTGGGACGGCGAGCGCATCGACGACATCACCACCCATCCGCGCTTCCAGGTGCCGATCGCCCTGACGGCCAAGGACTACGACTACGACTCGCCGGAATACGGCGCCCTGCGCCGCTACGAGACCGAGGATGGCGGCGTCGCCCATCGCATCTACCAGATTCCGCGAAGCGAGAAGGACCTCGCCACCCGCGTCGAACTGATGCAGCACACCTCGATCGGCACGCTGGTCGCCGGCGTCTACATGGCGCTGATGAGCGTCAAGGACCAGGTCGCCCAGGTCAATCCGCAGTATGCCGAGAATATCGAGCGGATGTACCGCTACTGCCGCGACAACGATCTGCGCGCCGCCGAGGTGATCACCGACCCGAAGGGCGACCGCAAGCGCCGCGCGCACGAACAGGACGATCCCGACCTCTATGTCCGCATCGTCGAGCGCAACGACCGGGGGATCGTCGTGCGCGGCGCCAAGCTGCACATCACCGCCGCCTCGCTGGTGCATGAGCTGGTGGTGATGCCGACCAAGGGCATGCGCCAGGACGAGACCGACTATGCCGTCTCGTTCTCGATCCCGGTCAATACCAAGGGCGTCACCATCATCAACCGCTCGTTCGCGCCGGCCGAGCTGAATGCCTTCGACTATCCCGCCTCGTCGCATCATTCGATGCCCGAAGGCTTCGTCGTGTTCGAGGATGTCTTCGTGCCGTGGGACCGCGTGTTCCTGGCCGGCGAAGTGCAGCTCGCCTCCAAGCTCGCCCAGTCGCTGGGCCTGTGGGAGCGTACCGGCGGCGTGGTCGAGGCCGTGCGCATGTCCGAGCTGTTCGTCGGCCTCGGCCAGCTCGTGTCCGAGATGCAGGGCAAGGAGGCGGACCCGATGGTCCAGGCCTCGATCGCCGAGCTGATCACCTATGCCGAGACGTTGCGGATGGGCCTCGACTATGCCTGCCGCCATTACGAGAAGACGGCCTCCGGCATGGTCTTCCCCAACATGCTGGCGGTCAACGTGGCGAAGTACTATTACGCCGCCAACTATCACCAGACCGTGCGCTACCTGCACGATCTCGGCGGCGGCCTCGTCCTGACCCTGCCGCTGGAAAGCGACCTGCGCAACCCCGAGTCCGGCAAGTACATCCGCAAATACCTGCACACCAAGAAGGATGTCGACGTCGAGCAGCGCATGCGCGTCTACAACCTGATCCGCGACCTGACGGCCGATGCCTATGGCGGCTGGCAGTTCGTGGTGGCTTTGCAGGCCGGCGGCGGCCTGCCGGCCCAGCGCATCATGATGAACCGCAGCTACGACCTCGGCCGGGCGCGCAAGCGCGCGCTGGCGGCCGCCGGCGCGAAGGTCTGATGCGATGACGGCGGCTGCGATGACGGACGACGATTTCCGCGCCGAGGTGCGCGCCTTTCTGGCCGACCATCTGCCGGCGGACATGGCCGCCCGCAATCGCACCGCCGTCCATCCCAGTGCCCGGGATACGCTGGCCTGGCAGGCGATCCTCGCCCGCCGCGGCTGGTCGGTGCCCTCCTGGCCGGCCGAACATGGCGGGCCCGGCTGGACGCCGCTGCAGCGCTACATCTTCGAGGAGGAACAGGCCCTGGCCGGCGCGCCGCCCAACAATATTCAGGGCGTCTCGCTGGTCGGGCCGGTGATCTACACCTTCGGCAATGCCGCGCAGAAGGCCCGCCACCTGCCCGGTATCATCGAGGGCAAGGTGTTCTGGTCGCAGGGCTTCTCCGAACCCAATGCGGGCTCCGACCTTGCCTCGCTGCGCACCCGGGCGGTGCGCGAGGGCGACGCGTATGTCGTGACGGGCCAGAAGATCTGGACCTCGCAATCGATGATGGCCGACTGGATCTTCTGCCTGGTGCGCACCGATCCGGCGGTCAAGCCCCAGCGCGGCATTTCCTTCCTGCTGGTGCCGGCCAACTCGCCCGGCATCACCATCCGCCCGATCCGCTCGATCGACGAGGGTGAAAGCCTCTGCGAAGTCTTCTTCGACGCCGTGCGCGTGCCGGCCGAAAACCTGATCGGCGAGGAGGGGCGAGGCTGGGACTACGCCAAGTTCCTGCTGGGGCTGGAGCGCGCCACCACGGCCGAGGTGCCGCGCAACAAGCGCTATCTCGCGACATTGAAGGATATCCTCGGCCGCACGGCGGATGATGCCTGGCGCCGGCGCGTCGCCCGCATCGAGGTCGACCTGCGCACGCTGGAGGCCGGTGCGCTGCGCGCGATCGGGGCCGACCAGGACAACATGCTGCTGCCCTCGGTGCTCAAGCTGCATGGCTGCGACCTGATCCAGACCACCTTGAAGGCCCAGGTCGAGGCGCTGGGGCCGCACGGTCTTGCGTACTGGCCGCAAGGCCATGACGAGGCGCCGGTGCCGCCGGTGGCGGAAGCCGGCCGCGACGTCGCCGCCGAATTCCTGTTCCGCCGCGCCGCCACGATCTACGGCGGATCGAGCGAGGTGCAGAAGAACATCATCGCCAAGGTCTTCGTCGACGGTGACGTAGCCTCGGCCGGATTGGCCACCGACGAGCAGCGCCTGTTGCAGGATTCGGTCGCCCGCTTCACGGCGCGCGATTACGCCTTCGACGCACGGCGCAAATTGCCGGCCGGCGGTACGCGGGCCATGTGGCGGCAGTTCGCCGAGCTCGGCTGGCTCGGCGCCGGGCTGCCCGAGGAGGGCGGCGGCATTGCCGATGCGGCCGTCATCGCCGAGGGGCTCGGCCGTGCGCTGGTGCTGGAACCCTTCGTCGGCTGCGCCGTGATGGCCGGCC
The DNA here is from genome assembly GCA_023433835.1 of Pseudomonadota bacterium. GTDB lineage: Bacteria > Pseudomonadota > Alphaproteobacteria > Ferrovibrionales > Ferrovibrionaceae > JAFKFH01. Next base: position 25,176 of record JAEYTW010000501.1, read on the forward strand.
GGGCCTTGGCCGAGGCGCCGGATCTGCTCGCGGCGCTGATCGGTGGCGAGACCATCTTCGCTTTCGCCCATGACGGCGACGTCCGTGCCGACCGCGATCAGGTGCTGACCGGCGGCAAAACGGTGGTGCAGGGCGGGGCGCTGGCCGATCGTTTCATCGTCTCGGCCGCGACGGCCGAGGGGCCGACGCTATTCCTGGTCGATCGCGACGCGCCGGGGCTGACCATCAAGCCCTACCGCACGCTCGATGCCCGGATGGTCGCCGATCTCGACCTCGCCGGCGTGCGGCCGGCGGCGGTCATCGGCCGGGTCGGCGCGGCGGAACCGGTGATCGCCGCGGCGGTGAACGACGGCCTGCTGGCGCTGTGCGCCGAATCCTACGGCGCGATGGACCAGGCCTTGCGGGTCACCCGCGATTACCTGCGGCTGCGCCAGCAGTTCGGCGCGGCGCTCAGCACGTTCCAGGCGCTGCGTCATCGCCTGGCCGAGATGTATGTCGCCGTCGAACTGTCGGGCGCCTTTCTGCGCCACACGCTGGAGGCCGGCGGTTCCGCGCCGGCGGTCAAGGCGCGCTTCGGCCAGTCCGGCTTCTTCGTCGGGGCGCAGGCGGTGCAGCTGCATGGCGGCATCGGCATGACCGAGGAATGCCAGGCCGGGCATTTCTTCAAGCGGCTCTGCGTCAACGACCTGCTGCTCGGCACCGCCGAACATCATATCGGACAGATGGCATCATGACCTTCGTCGATATCAGCACCCGCATCGCCAGGCACGCGGCCGAGCGGCCGGAAGACGAGGCCCTGGTCGTCGACGGCGCCCGCATCGGCTGGGCCGCGTTCGACCGCCGCATCAGCCGCTGTGCCAACGCGCTGATCGGGCTGGGCGTGCGGCCGGGCGACCGCGTCGCCATCGTGGCACCGACATCGGCCGCCTATCTCGAAACCTTCCTCGGCATCCTGCGCGCCGGCGCCGTCGCCGTGCCGCTGTCGCCAATGGCCGGCGCCGACGCCTTGCGGGCGATGCTCAAGGACAGCGGCGCGGTGGCGCTGTGCGCGGGGGCTGCGACGCGCGAACTGGCCGAGGCCTGCGCCGGACCGATCGCCTGCCGCATCGCCTTCGACTTCGCCGGCCCCGGCTGGCTCGGCTATGAAAGCCTGGCGACCGACACGACGCGGCCGGATGTCGCGATCACGCCGGAACTCGGCTTCAACCTGATCTATTCCTCGGGCACCACCGGTACGCCGAAGGGTATCGTCCACAACCACGCCACCCGCACCGTCACGCTCGACGCGCTGGTCGGCCTCGGTTTCGGGCCGGATTGCCGGACGCTGGTGGCCACGCCGCTCTACTCCAACACCACGCTTGCCGCCTGGCTGCCGACGCTGGGCCTGGGCGGCACCGTCGTCCTGATGACCAAGTTCGATGCGCATCGTTATCTCGAACTGGCCGAGGGCGAGCGCATCACCCATACCGTACTGGTGCCGGTGCAGTATCAGCGCATCCTGGCCGATCCCGGTTTCGACCGCTTCGACCTCACGTCGTTCCGCTTCAAGCTGGTGACCTCGGCGCCGATCCGCGCCGCGGCCAAACGCGAGATCGTCGAGCGCTGGCCCGGGCCGCTGTTGGAGATGTATGGCCTGACCGAGGGCGGCGGCCTCTGCACGCTCGATGTCGGCGCCAACCCGGACAAGCTCGACACCGTCGGCAAGCCGGCCTGGGGCTGCGACATGCGCATCATCGACGAGCAGGGCGTGGAGCTCGCCCAAGGTCAGGTCGGCGAGATCGTCGGCCGTGGGCCGGTAATGATGTCGGGCTACCACAACCAGCCCGACCGCACGGCCGAAATCATCTGGCGCAGCCCTGAAGGCGAGGTCTTCTTCCGCTCGGGCGATCTCGGCTGGTTCGACGCGGACGGCTTCCTGCATCTGTCCGACCGCAAGAAGGACATGATCATCTCCGGCGGCTTCAACATCTATGCCACCGATCTCGAGGTCGTGCTGGCCGCCCACCCGGGCGTGCGCGATGCCGCGGTGATCGGCATCCCCAGCAAGGAATGGGGCGAGACGCCGCTGGCCCTGGTGGTGATGCGCGACGGTGCCGCCGAGACTCCGGAAGACCTGCGCGGCTGGGCCAACGAACGCCTCGGCAAGGCCCAGCGGATCAGCGCCGTCGAATTCCGCGATGCGCTGCCGCGCAATGCGCTGGGCAAGATCCTGAAGCGCGAGCTGCGCGAACCCTACAGATGAAACACCGTGCGCCGCGTGCTGTCGTCGCGCGGCCAGGCCTGTTCGACATCGGACAGCGGTGCCGGCGTCATGGCGATCCGCAGGCCGGCGGGAACGGCCGCCTGCAGCACGGCGCCGGCGGCGGCCATCAGCCGGTCGAGGCGGATGCTGCCGATGCCGCTGCCCATCAGTTCGATCGCCGATGAGCGCAGTACCGCGCTGGGCAACGCGATGTCGGCCCCGCTGACCGAGCCGACCTGGACGAAGCGGATCGGCACCGCGTCGCGCCCGGCCTTGGCCCCGGCGATCAGCAGCGCCCGGGCGCTGTCGCCCCACAGGTAGTCGATGACCACGTCGACGCCGTCGGCGAATTGCGCCATGAAGGCGTCGGGCTGATCGATGGTGATGGCGACGTCGGCGCCGACCGCGCGCAACGTTTCCGGGTTGCGGCCGGTGGCGATGATCTTGCCCGCGCCGAGATGGCGGGCGATCCGTACGGCCAGCCGGCCCGAGGTGCCGGTGGCGCCGTTGACCAGCACGGTCTCGCCCGGTTTCAACCGCGCCCGTTCGACATAGGCCGCCCAGGACGACATGCCGGGATTGGCGATCGCCGCGGCGGTGAGGTCGTCGAGATCGTCGGGAACGGCGATGCAATGCGTGGCCGGCACTGCCACCCGCTCGGCCATCGTGCCGTAGGGGGCGCGCGGCATGACGAAGTAGACCCGCCTGCCATCCGCGGTCCGCCCGACGCCGTCGATGCCGGCGACGAAGGGAAAGTGGTTGGCGGCACTGTAATGCGCGCCCGAGGCGCGGGCCTTGACCACCTGGCTGATCGCCGCTGCGGACACGTTGACGAGCACCTCGCCGGCGGCCGGCACCGGTTCGGCGAAGTCGGCATGGACCGGCGTCTGGCCGGGACCCTGAACCACGGCGGCTTTCATGGCGTGCTCTCCAATAGCGTGTATTATGCACATATATCGGAGGATAAGGATGGCGTCAAAGAATAAAGTGCAAAATACACATATATCGGCGCGGCACCGGGCGCTGCACGGGGCGGTGATCGACATCGTGGGGGCGATGAACCGGCCGCAGCGCGACGCGATGCTGATCGAAGCGGCGGGCATCCCGCTCGACCGCGCGCTGTTTCCACTGCTGATCGGCATCGAGCGGTTCGGGCCGATCGGCGTGGTCGAGATGGCCGATCGGGTCGGGCGCGACTACACCACGGTCAGCCGCCAGGTCGCCAAGCTGGAAAGCCTGGGCCTGGTGGCGCGGCAGGCGAGTGCGGCCGACAAGCGGGTGCGCGAGGCCGTGATCACGCCTGAGGGCAAGGCCATGACCGATCGGGTCGATGCGGCGCGCGAACGCATCTTCAGCGGGATCTTCGCCGGCTGGCCCGAGGAGGAGGTCGAGACGCTGGTGCGGCTGATGCGCCGCTTCGCCGACGCGATGACCGCTCAGTAGACCGCGATGCCGTGGCGGAAGCCGAGGTCGTGGCAGTGTTGCGCCGTCGCGAGGTCGCCGTCCTCGCCGAGGATGTCGCACCAGGCGACGGCCTCGCCGGGTAGCATGGCGGCGGCGATCTCGGGCAGGGTCGTGCCGCCCTGCCGGCGGATCAGGAGTGGCATGATATGGCCGGGCATCACCACGGCGCCGGCGCGCGCGGCCGGATCGGCCGCGGTGCGGATGGTCAGGGCGCGATCGGCGGCCGAGATGCCGCTGCCCGGGCAATCGGCCACCTCGATCGAGGCGAGATAGACCGGCGCGCCGTCCTCGGGCAATAGCGTGCCCGCCATCGGCTGGATGCCCAGGCGGAAGGCGGCGGCAAGGTCGAGCGTGACCGACAGCAGGCCACGGCCCAGACTGGCCATCCGGTTGGCCTGGTGCTCGGTCAAGGTCGCGGCCCGCGCGGCGAAGATGCCGCGATTGCCGCGGGTGAGGATCGCCAGCGCGCCGTCCGCCAGCGCCGGGTCTTGCGTCTGCCTGAGGGCACGGGACATGGCGATCCTCCTCTATCGTCGTTACTGGGCGGCGACCATCGAACAGGTCGCGGCACTCATCGGCCGGAAGGCTTTCTCGGGCTCGACGGTCTCGACCGCCTGCACGTAGTCCCAGTCGCCGGTGGACTGGCCGGGCTGCTTGACCTGGAACAGGTACATCCTGTTCATCAGCCGGCCGTTGGCCCGGATGACGGCCGGGCCGAACAGCGGGTCCTCGACCTTCAATTCCTTCATCTTGGCGACCACGGCGGCACCGTTGGTCTTGGCCGTCTCCTGGCCGACGGCTGCGGCAGCCCGGAGGTAGTGCAAGGTGGCGGAATAGGTGCCGGCCACGTTCTGGCAGGGGCGAATGCCGTTGGTCAGCGGCATCATCCGGTCGGTGAACTTGCGCGCCGCATCGTTCTGGGCCCAGTAGAAGGCGTTGGAATAGAACATGCCTTGCGCATCCTTCAGGCCGATCGCATGGACGGTCGGCACGTCCATCAGCATCGCGGTCAGCACCGAGCCGTTCGCGGTGATGCGGAACTCGGCCGCCTGCTTGATGCAGGTGGCGAGGTCGTCGCCGGCATTGGCAAAGCAGATCACCTTGGCGCCGGACTGCTGCGCCTGGAGCAGCAGGCTGGAGAAATCCCCGGTCGACGGGAACGGGTGGCGGACCGAGCCCAGCACCTTGCCGCCCGCCGCGGTGATGATGGCGGTGGCGTCGCGCACCACCGAGGCGCCCATCGCATAATCGGCGGCGATGAAGAACCAGGTGTCGAGCTTGCGGCGCAGCAGCGCCTCGGCCACCGTGGTCGCCATCGCATAGCTGTCATAGGTCCAGTGGACGTGGTTCGGCCCGCAATATTTCGAGGTCAGGTCCTCGGTCGCGGTGCCGGAGAACAGCGCGACCTTGTTCTTCTCCTTGACCAGGGTCGACAGCCCCAGGGCCAGCGCCGACATCGGGATATCGGCCACCGCGTCGACGCCTTCCGAATCGAACCACTTGCGCGAGATCGCCAGGCCGACATCGGGCTTCAACTGGAAATCGGCGTAGACGACCTCGGCCGGCAGGGTCGGGTTCATCGCCTTGAAATCCTCGACCGCGAGGCGGGCGGCCGACACCGCGCTGATGCCCGACAGGGTCGCATAGGGGCCGTTCATGTCGGCCAGCACGGCGACGCGGATCGGCGTCGCGGCGCGGGCCGGCCGGATGAACGGCATGCCGAGCGGGCTCAACGCGCCCGCGGCGGCCGTGGCGGCAAGAAGCTTGCGGCGGTTCATGGTTTCCTCTCCTCTTCGAGGCGGCCCTGATTTTCCTGCCATGCCCCCGGCCGCCTGGGGGCGAGGCCTGGTAACGTAAATTATGTTATTGCAACGGCCGGGCGGCGAGCCGCCAGCCGGCGAACGACACCACCTGTTCGGCGACGATGCGCAGCTGGTTCAGCACGGCGGGGTTGGAGGCGCCGCCCGCGCCGTCGAACTTGGTCTCGGTCGCGTTGATGCCGGCGCCCAGCGGCGTCGGCCAGCCGCGCAGGGCATGGGCGATCGAGCGCAGCGCGACCAGCGTGGTGCCGGCCGCCTGCCAGCCATAGGCGCAGGCGATGCAGCCGATGGCGCGGCCGTCGAGATAGGGCGCCTCGTCGCGCGCCAGATCCTCGACATAGTCGAGGGCGTTCTTGAGCAGGCCGGAAACCGTGCCGTGATAGGCCGGCGAGGCGATGATGACCCCGTCACAGGCGCGCAAGGCATCGACCAGCCGGTCGGCCTCGGGCGAGCGTTCGGCGCCGACGCCGTAGAGCGGCAGGACCAGCGCGTCGCCGGTGAAGGATTCGGTGCGCGCGCCCAGGCTTTCGGCGAACCCCATGCAGGTGCGCAGGGCCATCTCGGTCGACGAGCCGGCGCGCGGCGTGCCGCCGATACCTACGATGAGCGGTTGCCTGGCCATCGTCATCCTCCGTCGTCAGGGCGATGACGGTACAATAACATAATATATGTTATTGTCAAAACCGACTCCGACGGCGGGGCGTTGTTCCCCGGCGTGCCGCCGTTCAGGCCGGTGCGCGGAAATGTTCCGGATGCAGCGCGCGGAGCCGTTCGGCGAAATCGAGTGACCGCGACAGATGGCCGCGCAGGACGGCCTGCGCCGCCCGGGCCTCGCCCGCCTCGATGGCATCGACGAGTTCAGTGTGGTCGCGGACGACCTCGCGCAGCTTGTTGCCGACCGGCAGATGCAGGCGGCGCAGGCGGTCGATATGGCCGCTCTGCCGCCGCACCAGCGTCCACAGGTCGGGGACGCCGGCGGCCTCGTAGGTCGCGTAATGGAACGCCTGGTCGGCATTGGTGAACTGCTGGTATTCGCCCAGCGCGGCGAACGCCTTCTGCTGCCGCACGAAGCCGCGCAGCCGCGCGATCACGGCGGCGGTCGGGTTGGCGGCGAGCGTGCCGACGATCTCGAGCTCGAGCGAGCGGCGCAGGAACTGCGCCTGCCGCGCATGGTCCAGGTCGATCGGGGTGACGATGGTCGCGTGCTGCGGAAACACGTCGACCAGCCCTTCCTCGCTCAGCCGCATGAAGGCGTCGCGGATCGGGGTCGAGGACACGCCGAACCGGGCCTGCAGCTCGGCGCGCGACAGCACCGTACCCGGCTTCAGCGTCAGCGAGACGATCTCTTCCTTGAGCACATCGAACAGCGACTGAGCCGCGCCCATACCGGCTTTCTCCGATCCGGTTGACGCACTAATGCATCAGCGATCTAATACATAGCAATCCGGCAGAGATATCAATCCCGCCAAGAAGCGGGCGCCGCGGTGGAGGAGGAAACGATGAAGACCGGTTCGAGGCTCGGCCATCTCGCGCTTGCCGCCGTGCTGGTGTTGTCCAGCATCAGCGGTGCGGCCTTCGCCCAGCAGAAGAAGGATTTCGGCGTTTCCCGCCAGCTCGGCATCCTCTACCTGCCGACGCATGTCATCGAAAAGCAGAAGCTCCTGGAGAAGCATGCCGACGCGCTGGGCCTGAAAGGCGCCAGCGTCAAGTGGCTGAGCTTCTCGTCATCCTCCGCCCAGCAGGACGCGCTGCTCTCGGGCGGCGTCGACATGATCAATACCGGCGCCGGCCCGCTGCTCTTGATGTGGGACCGCACCAAGGGCGGGGTGAAGGGCGTGGTCGCGTCGTCGGCCCAGCCGCTGGCGCTGGTCTCGCGTGATCCGCGCATCAGGTCGCTCGCCGATTTCGGCCCCGGCGACAAGATCGCGGTGCCGACCATCAAGGTCTCGACCCAGGCGATCCTGCTGCAGATGGCGGCGGCCAGGTTGTTCGGGCCGGAGAACTACGGCAAGCTCGACGCCAATACCGTCCAGCTCGGCCATCCCGATGCCTTCATCGCGCTGAAGAATCCGACGCACGAGGTGAAGAGCCATTTCGCCGCGCCGCCCTTCCAGTTCTATGAGCTGGCGCAGGTGCCCGACGCCCATGTCGTGGTCAACTCGCCCGACATCATCGGCGGTCCGCTGACCCAGGGCGCCTTCATGGTGATGACCAAGTTCGCCGACGCCAACCCGGTCTTCATCAAGGCGGTGCGCGCCGCCGCCGAGGAGGCGAAGGCATTCATCGAGAACCATACCCGGGAGGCCGTCGACATCTATGTCGAGGTGACCGGCGACAAGACCGATCCGGCCGCCATCGTCGAGCTGTTGAAGCAGCCGGGGATGATGGAATGGAACCTGTATCCGCAGGGTACGATGAAGTTCGCCGACCATCTGGCCACCATCGGCACGCTGAAGACCAGGCCGGCCGGCTGGAAGGATTATTACCTGCCCATCGCCCACGACATGCCGGGCAACTGCGGTGGGGGCGCCCCGGGGCGCGGGCGCGGGGGGGCCCG